>DAOTVD010000427.1:0-83703 GCA_034437075.1 Anaerolineae bacterium | reverse complement strand
CCAAACATTACACTTACCAGAAGATGCACATATATTGCTTTTTGCAGCGGTCAGAGTAGGGGCTAAACCCAACCCTTACAAAGATTACGAGACTATCGAGCAAAGCCTGGAACATATAGCGACCTTACGCCCCCCAAACGCACCGCCATTGCTGATGCTCATGATGGGGCAGGATGGCGAAGAAGAACAAATCGCTGATCGGGTATACCTGCGCCCCTTGGGATTCATTCATGATCCAGAAGATGTGGCTCGATACTACCAAGCCGCCGATATTTATCTGCATAGCAGCAAGGCGGATACCTTCCCGAATGCAATACTTGAAGCGCTCAGTTGTGGCACACCCGTGATCGGCTCTGCGTTGGATGGTATCCCCGAGCAAATCCGCAGCTTATCGAACATCAACGGATACCCTTACTATCCTCGCGAAGAAGCTACAGGGCTACTTGTTCCTCCCGAAGACCCACTGGCGCTAGCAGAAGGCATTATTCAACTCCTTGAAGATGATAATTTGCGCCAACAACTAAGCCGGAATGCGGCCCAAGATGCACAACAACGTTTCAAGCAAGAGCGCATGGTGCAAGCTTATTTGAATTGGTATGCAGAGCTTATCCAAGGCGAAAATGCAGATCACACCCGCTGATTTACCCCCTACCACCCAAACTGGTTATCCCTGGACGACCGGTACACCCGGCCCAAATCAAGATTATCAACATTGGCCTACTATCAGCGTAATAACCCCATCGTTTAACCAGGGTGATTATCTAGAAGCCACCATTCGTTCAGTGCTGCTGCAAAACTATCCCAAGTTGGAATACATCATCATTGATGGCGGCAGCACGGATAACAGTTTAGCTATCATCAAACGCTATGCGCCCTGGTTGGCGAATTGGGTCAGCGAACCAGATGAGGGCCAAGCGGATGCCATCAATAAAGGTTTCCAACGCGCATCAGGAGATGTGATAGGCTGGCTAAATTCCGATGATCTGCTGTTTCCCGGCGCTTTACAAGCCATCGGGCAAGCCTATGCTACACAACCCGAGTTGATGGTGACTTGTGGGTTCCGTAAGCTCATCACCGAAACAGGCGAACAGATTACCTGGATACGTGGTTTACCGCGTAATCAACACCTCCGGCAACGTAATATCATTGCTCAAGAGACGGTCTATTGGCGGCGTGAGATATGGCAAGGGCTGGGACCTCTGGATACAAGTTATCACTTTGCAATGGATTACGAATATTGGCAACGCATGATTGCCGCTGGGCATACGTTCAAATTATTGCCCGTGTTCGTCGGTGGTTTTCGGCGGCATGACGAGAGTAAATCGACTCGCCTAAAAGACCTCCATAAAGCCGACTTACAACGCCTTTACCAAACCTATGGCGCAGGGGCCGATGAACAAGACGCTCTTGCGCGACTTAGCACCTGGTGGCATTGGCGCTACGACCTAACCAAAGACCTGTGTCATCAACGTCTATTTGATAATCCAAAACGAGCAATAGTTATTCTGCGCTGGTTAGAAACACCCATCATTTCTTGGCCTGTTTTAGGCTTATACGGGCTATACAAACGTCTACGCCAACTGCGTCAGTAACGCAATCTCGCGTTCCAGCGCGCGTTCGATGCCATAATGCCGGATGACATGTTCGCGGGCGGCAACGCCCATCTTCTGCCCTTCATCAGGATGATCTAATATGGCTATGATGGCATCCCGTAAAGCGCCGACATTATCCACAGGCACTTTATAGCCATGTACACCATCCTCAAACACCTCACGCACGCCGAAGCCATCCGTACTGACGACCGGCAAACCGCAAGCCATCGCCTCTAAAAGTGTTTTCGGGCTGCCCCCTTCATAGCGCGTGGGCAGAACATAGACCGCCGATGATTGATAGTAAAATGGCAGTTCTTCATTGGACACACGCCCCAATAGACGCGCCTGCAACCCATAGGCTGCAATGCGCTCCTCGATCTGATTTTGCAGCGGGCCCCCGCCAATCATGAGTAGCTCGACATCAGGAATGCCCCTGAGAGCCTCTAGAAGGGCCATAGGCGCTTTTTGCGGATGAAAACGACCAACATAGCACACTTGGCGCGTACGCCTCGGAATTCGGCTATTTGGGCGGAAAGCGTCATGATCGACCCAATTCGGGCAAGTATGGCTTTTTCGCGCCCGAATGCCGTAGCTACGACGCAAATAGTCGATCTCTGAAATGCTGGGGACACAAACGGCATCCGCAACATGAAACGAGAGAAATTCTTCAAAGCGCGTGCGCACTTGGGCCCGCCAAGGCGCGCGTTCCTGCGCTAGAAAATACGAGGGGAGATAACCACAGCGCGCGATGTAAGGTTTCTTGCCCAGGCGCAAATTGTTGTAGACCGCATAACGCGCACCGTTGACTTGATGCGACTTGATGACATCCATCTTGCGCAAGTGGGCACCATGTACCCGATGAATCGTCCAACTGTATTCGCGCAAGGGTATGCCAGGGGGGCGAGTCAAGACCTGAATAGCTGAGCCTGATGGCAGATAATCTGCATCATCGCGGGCACCATATGTTACAAACGTGACGTCATATCCCTGTTCGCAAAGTTTTTCGTAGAGCAGCGCATCACGGCGTATCAAGCCGCTTTCATGCCAGGCGCGCAAGGACATATTCTCGGTAAAAAACAAAGCCATTCGAAGTGACATCGCAAGGCCAAAGAATCCAATTGGGGATAGCGTGTTATGGCGCCTGGCCGATTATGCGAGATAGCACCCCGAAAGTCAAAACCTACGGCCTATGATCAATTGCGAGTTCAATAGGCCAAACCTATAATCATAAACGTTAGCCAATCAAGCTGAGTTGCCTGTGATTTCCCAAGAAGACCAATACAAAAAAATAGCTGCTGTGTATGCGATTGATACGTTCATCGAAAGCGGTATGATTTTAGGCTTGGGAACGGGCACCACCTCTCGCTATGCGATTGCTCATCTAGGGGCGAAAATCCAAGCTGGAGTATTGCGCGACATCATCGGTATCCCGACTTCAGAAAACGCCGCCGAGCATGCCCGCACAGCCCAAATCCCGCTTGGATCACTCGACGACACCCCGCATATTGACTTAACGTTTGATGGCGCGGACGAAATCGACCCCCATCTGAACCTAATCAAAGGGGGTGGGGGAGCACTTCTGCGCGAGAAAATCGTCGCGCAAGCCAGCCGCCTGGAAATCATCATTGCGGACGAGACAAAACTTGTCGACAAGCTAGGTCAGACTTGGGCTTTGCCTATCGAGGTTGTTGCATTCGGCATACGTGGCCACGAGGCATTTTTACAAACATTGGGCGGCGAACCTCAGCTTCGACGTAAGCAAGATGGTAGTCCGTTCGTCACTGATCAGGGTAACTTGATCTTGGATACGTCATTTGGGCCAATTGATGAGCCTGCCGGGTTGGCACAAACCCTCAATAACCGCGCAGGCATTGTTGAGCATGGCTTGTTTTTAGGGTTGGCCACACAAGCCATTATCGCGGGCAAAGATGGCATTCGGAATTTGTACCCCCCCAACATTTAAGCGACAGGAGTTCAGTCAGCATGAGCCAAGCCACCAGCATCATCATCTTTGGGGCTTCTGGAGACCTCACAGAACGCAAACTTGTTCCTGCTCTTTACAATGCTTACATCAAAGAACAGTTGCCAGACGTTTTTCACATTATCGGCACTTCACGCTCGGACTTCAGTCACGAGGAATTCCGCACCAAGCTACAAGAAAAAGTGCAAGAATTCTCAGAACGCACGTATGATGCATCAACTTGGCGCACCTTTGCCCAAAACATTTATTACCGCCCTGGCAATGCCAAAGATAGCCAGGATTACGCCCAACTCAACCAATTTTTGGAAGATATCGAGGGCGGCACCAACCAAACCAACCGCCTCTTTTATCTTTCGACAGCGCCCAGCTTGTATGAGCCCATTATCAAAAATCTTGGGGAAAACGATATGCTCATGGAAGATGGGCACTGGCGCCATTTGGTTATCGAAAAACCGTTTGGTACAGACTTACCATCGGCCAGAGCCTTAAATGATCTGATTCACAAAGTCTGCGAAGAGCGGCAGGTATACCGGATTGATCATTATCTGGGCAAAGAAACCGCCCAGAATATCCTCTACTTTCGCTTTGCCAACACAATCTTCGAACCGATCTGGAACCGCGACCA
This sequence comes from Anaerolineae bacterium, assembly GCA_034437075.1. Lineage (GTDB taxonomy): Bacteria > Chloroflexota > Anaerolineae > Aggregatilineales > J027 > DAOTVD01. The sequence goes on along the minus strand of DAOTVD010000427.1, from coordinate 79,505 downwards.
CATAGCCAACGTGCAGATTACAGTCGCCGAGTCCGTCGATGTTGGGCGCCGCGCGGGATACTACGATCAGTCTGGGGTTCTGCGCGATATGTTCCAAAACCATTTGCTACAACTTCTTTCACTGGTGGCCATGGAACCGCCAGTCTCGTTTGAGGCGGATGCATTGCGTGATGAGAAGGTCAAGGTCTTGCGCGCTATTCCACCCATCAAAATGGATCATACCGTTCGGGCGCAGTACCTCGGATACCAAGATATCGACGGGGTAACAGAAAACTCTCAAACCCCTACCTTTGCGGCCTTGAAACTCAATATTGATAACTGGCGCTGGCAAGGCGTGCCCTTCTACTTGCGTTCTGGCAAAGCGCTACGCCGGAAAACAAGCCAAATCAATATCGTGTTCAAATGCCCGCCGCACATGATGTTTAACCTACCCATGGATCGCTCTTTTGACTCGAACATGATTTCAATTTGCATTCAGCCCGATGAAGGGATTAACTTGAGCCTAGAAACGAAAGTGCCTGGCACATTACAAGAAACCCGGTCAGTAAAAATGGGTTTTCAATACGATAGTTACTTTGGTGAAAAACCATTGCCCGATGCCTACGAAAGGCTGCTGGTAGATGCCATAAAAGGCGATGCCTCGCTATTTACGCGTAGTGACGGTATCGAAGCCGCCTGGGAACTCATCGACCCGATTATTCGTGATTGGGAAGCCAAAGGCCAACCCGCGATGACACAATACGAACCTGGCACATGGGGGCCTCTGGAAGCGGATAATCTGCTGGGGATGGATGGGTTCGTATGGCACGAAGGCTGTAGCTAAAGAAAAATGAGGTGACATAATGGCCACGATAAAAATTCAACCCGACCTATACAAGCTCTCGCGGGCCGCCGGAGAATTCTTCATCAGCCAATCGCAAGAAATGATTATTCAAAAAGGCTATTTCAGCGTGGCATTATCGGGGGGCGAAACGCCCGCCACGCTCTATTCTCTGCTGGCCACCGATGCTTATGCTAGCCGGGTTGACTGGGAAAAAGTACACATCTTTTGGGGGGACGAACGATGTGTACCGCCAGAAGACCTAGATAGCAATTACCGCATGGCACGCCAAAATTTGCTAGATCAAGTACCCATCCCGGCAGAAAATATTCATCGCATCCGGGGCGAAGATGAGCCGAAGATTGCCGCCCGCGACTATGAAAAGCTGTTGCAAGAATTTTTTGAAGGCAACAACGAAGCCCATAATCCGCGCTTTGACCTAGTTTTGCTAGGGTTGGGCAATGATGGGCATACCGCTTCACTGTTCCCGAATACCACAGCCCTAGATGTCGATGATCGGTGGGTAACGGCCAATTATGTCGAATCGATGCGCGCTTGGCGCGTGACACTCACGGCGACAGCCATCAATTCAGCCCAACATATTATGTTTTTAGTGGCGGGTGCCAACAAAGCCGATACGCTTCGCCAAGTCCTGGAAGGGGATAATTTGCCGTCTGTCTACCCAGCCCAGGCTATCAAGCCCAAGGATGGTCGGTTGATTTGGTTAGTGGATGGAGATGCAGCCATTTTCCTGACTCATAAATAAATGGGCGTATTTTTAATAATTAAAATTCAGGAAAATGTCTTTTTTGGGGAAAAAGGTATTGATTTCTTGTCAGAAGTTTGTTAAATAAGTATATATTGATTGATTTCTAGTTCTAATGTTGTTTTTTGCTTTCTACATAGAGGTCACGGAAGAGATAACAAAAGTTATCTCCGTGACACAAAAACATAGAAATATATGTACCCCAAGGATGCACTAAGTTGCGTCCTTGAGCAAGGGTCATTTTTCTGGGAGCTAGGGAAACAAGTCCTAAAAAGACGAAGACCTAGAGAAAAGACCCTAGGTGTACATAACAAAAAACTTCGTTTGAACCAAACAAAAATCAATCAAAAAAATGCTTGGAGCCCGTATCTTAAATGATACGAGGGGATAAGTCCAGAGGCAGACTACCATACAACCAAGCAACGAGAGCAAGTTTTAGGAAGAACAAAAATGGACTCAAAAGCAGCGGCAATTCTCAAAAAGCGTGGTATCTACGAAGCAGCTTGCGAAGCTGGTTGGACAACCAAGAAGAATCGCTACTGGGAATACCCCGTCTTCGACATTGACGGGAATATCATTGGTGGCCGCTGCAAACGATACACAGATGGCGATGGCCCCAAATATTGGTGGATTCCGCCTAAAACAACTGACTATTATCTCCTGCCCGGCCTGCGTGAAGCGATCGAGGCCGCCGATGGAGAGGTATACATAGCGAGTGGAGAACCTGACGTCCTTACCCTGCGTAGTGCCGGCATTTACAATGCGTTTTGCTGGTTTGGCGAGGGTAACGTCCCGAAACGATTGGTCAAATTTATGGTCGAGGTCCTAGGAGCCAAAAGCGCCCTTTTGTATCCCGATCTAGATGACACAGGGATAAAGGGCGCCATGGCTATCACACAGACTTTGCAGGGTTCTGGGATATCTCTCTCAGTTTACCATTTACCTGCTAGTTTGGGTAACAAAGGTGACCTCAATGTACTGTGGCAAGCCGTAAATTTCAATAGTGAATCTTTCATACAAAATCTAAATACAGCCGAAGCGCTTGAAATTAAGCCCCTACCCCCTCAACCCAAGCCAGCCAGGCAGAAAACATGGGAAAATTACGAATTTTCGGAAGTCGCTGATATGCGCCAGGTGATCGAAAAAGTGCGCGAACGACTAGGGGCAAACAGTTTTGATGGCAGTGGTTGGAGCAACGCATTTCGATGCCCGTTCCACGAACATGAAAATGACCATAAAAGACCAGCCGCGCACATCAACCGCGATACACACGTGGTGCACTGCTTTAAGTGTGGTGAAAAAGCGAGCCTAACCAGAGTAGCTGGAATATTGAATATACAACTACCCGATTTTAAGAAAAAGCAACGGCAACCGAATGCTGAACGAAAGGTAAATCTTGATACACGCCCAAGCGATGTGGCAGAACAACATGCCAGCGATATGGCAGCGCAGCATGCTAGCGATATGGCAGATCAGCATGCTAGCGATATGGCGGCGCAGCATGCTAGCGATGTAGCAGATCAGCATGCTAGCGATGTGGCAGCGCAGTATGCCAGCGATGTGGCAGCGCAGCATGCCAGCGATATGGCAGATCAGCATGCTAGCGATATGGCAGAGCAGCATGCTAGCGATATGGCAGAGCAACAAGCGACTGATCCGCTTCCAGCAGCGGAAACCAACCCAGAGCAAAAGACTTATCGCAAGGTTGGACCTCGGTATATCGATCAAGAAAGTGGCGAAATATTTTATGAAATCTCACAGGAGGAAAAAGCAACTGCCGTGATTATAGAAGACAAACAAGCAGACGAGCGTATCACGTCACCCGACAATGCTGAAACTGGTGAGGATCAACACCTTAGCGACGGCACCCAAGAAGGCGAACAAAACGCCCAAGACGACGCTCAGGTAATGGACGAAAGTGACGAAGATAACGCCTCTGCTCCACAAGTAAAACGCAGGATCACAAAAAAGGTCCCAGGGGTAGAAACCGAAGAATACATCTCAGGAAACTGGCATTTCCGAAAAGGAATACCCGATCGGCTTCGAGAGATGTATCTCAACCTTCATCGCTTTGGCAACAACTTCACGAAGCACTGTAATGCGCTACTGGTCTACGAAGTGCTTATGAAGTCTGTAGAATACCGCCTGATGGGGCCGACAGAAGCCAATACTCAAGAGAGCATACATGTGCTATCCCAACAATTGGGGCACGAGATCAGCAAAACGACGATTCATCGTGGCGTAAACCAACTCATCGCGTTAGGTATGGTAGATGCTGGGGCAGTCTACACACCTGAAAATGAAAATGAAAGAAAACGCGGACGACCTCCCATCTGGATTCGACTACGGCCCCTGGATGAAGCCTTGAGCAATCTGGGCGAAAAACTCATACGCGCATATCGTGAGTTTTTGTTCAGCGACCGGGTCCCTGATCAAGTTATACCCGAGTGGTTCCCAGGCCTTGATGATAAAGCGGCCCAACAATTGGCTGAAGAAATCAATGCAAAACGCAAGGGTTTATACGCTAAATTTGCCAACGAACGCTATATCTTAGAACAAATCCTGGAGCAACAAGCCCAAAGCATAAGAACAATGATGCGGGAGATTAGTCCCGGTGGGCGCTTGTCATTCAGCACACCATTTGCAGAAGACGTCATTTTCACGAATGGCAGAGATTACCGACGTGACTACCAAGCCGCTCGGCTAACCGCATGTGGCGGAGAACGCCTGATATCAAACAAGCGTGCCACTAAGGAACTAGGCGCATCAATGAACACTGTGCGCAAACTGCGCCGGATAAATCAAATCATGGCTGAACCCACATACGAACAGTACGAGATAAAAAGCTGTCGGAATCTGTACGAAGACTTGGCAAGACTCGCGCCGAGGGCAGCAAATCGGCAACATGGTCGCTGGATCGTTAACGCAACAACCGGCAATCGGATCGGCGTAACGTTTAATAACGAAAAAGAGCTCGCGGATAAAGTACGACGCGATCTTAACGCTGGGCATGTTCTCTATTTAGAAGTCCAGAGTATCAATAAAGAACGCTGGATGACAGAACATGAAATAGAAATTGCAGAACTCATGGGCGAAGGCAGCCATACGCCCACACAGAGACGTTCTAGTAGCAAAAGTGATAGCGAGCGCCGCAAAAAGCTAAATGACAAGGATACCATCAGCCCTAGCGACCGGCTGCCAGAACAAAAGAAATCGGAATGCGCGCCAAGAAACCATACACCGCGCTATGTGGCAAAACAGCTTAACCTGACGCCCGACAGCCTCAGCGGCGTTAAAGTCGAATATCTCTACGATCTGGTCATCGATAATCTAACCATCATGTACGTAGGGTATAACCCAGATGAGGACTATAACCCCGACCATTATGGGCGTGGCATACCACCGCCCTGGATGCAATCAGCATCGTTCAATCCCGCTGATCCACTAGAAAACGCCCTAGAAGACCTTGGAATACCTATGATAATTAACGAAATGGTTGAGGGAGTAAAGAAGTACACTGTCATATACATGGGCAAAAGGCTAGAATTCGATACGGAGGAAGAAGCGAAAAAATATTGCAAAGAACAGATGAAGGACGCCAAAATCGTCAGATAATCCAATGGTGGGCATCTTTTAATGATAGATTAGCGCACCGACAAAACAGAGCATTACCGAACAGCGCCTAAAGCCCGTTGATCTATCCATGGGGATACAACGCGCATGATGCCTGCGGCTAGATAGTGCGTCGCAAACTATCGGGCAAGTACGCCGTGCCACACAAGAACGGGAAATACACTATCTCCTAGCTAATCTAGCTTGTTGAGCCCCTTATGCAATCGTGAGGCGAGATGCTAAATACTTTTAGCAACTGTGCCACAAGTCCACATTTTAGGGCCTATATACACCTCAAACACCTAGCTAGGCTCCTATAAGCGCCCCTACAGGCCCCAGAACACAAATTATACGTATCTAGCCATCGCTGCAAAGTGGTCTTATAGCCTCCATCAGCGCAGCCTAGAGGCTATTTCAGGCTTGTTCTAGCCCAAATAGGGTTTGTTTTGTACATGGAAAACCTACCCAGCTTACGGTTGGAGGTTTTTATGCTTTACCAGAAGTGATTCAGTGCTGAAATGAGGGGAAAATATTTTTTTTCGGATTTGAGCAAGGGAGCAAAATTTAACTAATAAATTTCGAAAATGCGTTTGACACCCCTTTTTCTCTAGTAACAGTCTCTTTTCCGAGTGTCAAACCACCATCCTACGGTAACCAGGCATCAGCTAGGGGGCGTTTGGAGAGTGCAGGCCGCTTGATGTTGCCCCAGTAGGATGAAAACCGCGCTCGGGCTACCAAGCGGGCTTTTTGGCTTTTCATGGTTTCGGCGCGCTTGCCAAACACATCATAGTTGTTTTGCCGAATCGAGCTCATGATAGCCCGGTAAATCTCCAAAGCGCTCATCACACCCCATTGTCCACTCGCCAACCAGGCTACCCCAGTTCGAGCGCGCTTGTAGAATTCCTCGGTACGCGCAAATTCGAAATTTAAAAGCTCGATGAAATTTTGCGTGATTTTATGCTCGGCCAGATCTTTGCGGTTATAGCCATAGCGCGCCATATCCTCCAGCGGAATGTATATGCGCCCGATTTGCAAGTCTTGGCCAATGTCGCGCCAAAAGTTACTCAGTTGCATGGCAATAGATAGCGCGTCAGCCTCAGGGTATACATCGCTCACCTGGGGCGTGTAAGTGCCCAGGATGTGGGCCATGGCACGCCCTACGGGCATCGCGCTGCCTTCCATGTAGTGGACGAGGTCGGCGAATGTTTCGTAGTGGCGAATATTGAGGTCTTCGATCATCGCGCGGAAGTAGGGCTTTAGGATGTCGGGCGAAATATTGAACTGTTGCGAGGTGTTCAGGTATGCGCGCATCACACCATATGGGCTGTCCCCTTTTTGGTACGCACGGAAGTAGTGTTCTTGCCAGTCTTCGATAGCCTCCCGCGCAGACGAAAATCCTTCATGGCTCACATCGACACGATCATCACCAACGCGCAAGACCGCATACAGTGCCTCTACATGGGGCAGCTTTTCTTTGGGAAGCATATAGCTCGCTGCCGTATAATTTTTGCTGGCCCGGTGCATGATGTCGCGGCAAAGCGCATAATCGGCTTGGGTGGCTGGGGAGTATATCGCTAGTGCCATTCTTGTATGATCCTTTCTGTAACCAAGCGTGCGGAGTACATCACCATGGGCATACCAATTCCTGGGTATGTGCCTTGGCCGACGAAGTACAGTCCTTGAGCATCGCGCGCCTTATTGTGGGGCCGAAAATATGCCGATTGGAAGAACCCCTGCGAGAGCGAACCAAACGCAGTACCCAGCACAGCGTTATATTGTTTCTCGAAGTCTACAGGCGTGAACTGCTTTTCCCACACAATATGCTGGCGAATGTCGGGGTCAACTAGCTTCTCCAGGGTGGCGATAAGTTGTTCGCGGACAAGCGGGCTTGCCTCGTTCCAGTTGATGTTGGCATCTAAGTTCGGCATTGGCGCCAGCACGTATAGCAAGCTATGGCCGTCTGGGGCAAGGTTCGGGTCTGTGAGCGTGGGATTGTTTAGGTGCAACGAGAGATCGCTGGGCAGCGTCTTGGTTTTGAAGATCGCGTCCAGGTTAGCGCGGTAGTCCTCGGCGAAGTAGAGCGCTTGATGTTGCATGTCTGGGTAAGTTTTGTCTATGCCCAGGTAAAGCAGATAACCCGAGCAGGCATATTCCATCTTGCCCAGGCGCTCGGGCGTATATCCCCCGCGATAAGCTGGGTCTACCAGGTTCGTATAGGTATAGGGCAAGTCCGCGTTGGAGACGACGAGGTCCGCCTTAATGGTTTCTCCATTTTCCAGTTCCACGCCCTTCGTGACGCCCGCCTCGATGACGATACGCTTCACGGCAGCATTGGTTTGGATATTTATTCCAGTTTCATTCGCGATTCGCAGCATATCTTCCACGATGCTGTAAATGCCGCCTCGCGGGTACCACATCCCTAACGCCAAGTCGGCGTATGTGATCATGCCGTACATCGCCAGCGCATCGAAGGGGGACAAGCCTAGGAACATCGAATGGAACGAGAACGCCTTGCGCAGCTTGTCGCTTTTGAAGTACTGCGCCACTTGGTTATATAACTTCTGATGCGAACTAGTTTGCATCAGCTTCCAACCGGCGACGGGGTTCATCAGGTCGGTGATATGGTCGTAGTTGCGCCAGACGAAGGGCATGCCGAGGTCGTATTTCTTGGCAGACTCGCCGATGAACTTGAACACGTTCTCAGCCGCACCCGGCTCGATTTTCTCAACTTCTTGGGCAAGTTCTGCCATATTGGCGTACAGATCAACATGAGTATTGTCGTGGAAGTAAATTCGGTAATTGGGGTTGAGCTGGGTGAATTCCAAGCACTCGTTGATGTCGCGGCCAATGGCGCGGTATGTCTCGTCAAAAGCGTCTTTCATGACCAGGATCGTTGGCCCCATGTCCATGCGGAAGCCATTCTCCATGAGGACGTTACTGCGACCGCCCGCGCGTTCTTGCTTTTCTAGTACTGTTACGTCGAAGCCTTGATGGCGTAGGCGTAGCGCTGTAGCTAGCCCGCCCATTCCTGAACCAATGATGATTACTGAAGTCATGAAGTTTACTCGCTTTGTCTCTGCTTCCGTTGGGGGTATCTAGCGGTTGTGTGTGTGTGCGTGTGACTGGCGTATGTCATATCATCTATGCTTGCTTTTGTTGCAACAGCCGTGTTTGCAGTTTGTGCAGGCGTTCCCAAGACTCGGGTACGATGATCAGGATGAGACCTTGCACGATCAAGAGGTTTGTGATGAGGAAGAACAGCGCCTCTTCGAACGGGAGTATTCCCCCCAGCTTGAGGGGTATGGTCTGCGCGGGGTCGATTGTCCATACGCCGATGTGTATTGCTATGGCATCCATACTCGCTAGCCAAAGCGTAGGGACGAGCACACCAGGTAGCCATACGCGCCAATAGTGTATTAGAAGATCAAGGCCCCACAGATACTGTATAGCTAGCGCTGGTAGCGCCAGCCAGCCCACTTGTAGAATGAAGTAATTCCACTGAGGGTCTTGTTGGGCGAGCGCGGCAAGCACGATACCGAGGATCGCCAGCACAGGCACGAGTCCGTATTGAGGGGGTAGGGGGGTAAAGGGTTGCTTGGGGCGGATATACGCCATCAAGCCGGTTAGCCAAATACCCGTCATGACTGTTTGCAGGATGAAGAAGCTATATTCTTCGATTGGTACGTATCCCAGGACAATCCCTAGCACGCGGTTTTCGTCATACCACCAGACGTTCGTCGCGACCAGATAATTATCCCAAGGCGTTGTCCATACCAACGCCACCAGAGACATTACGCCCAATTCTTTCCACCGGCGAAGGGTCAAATGATGGCGGAATAATATCCCCATGACAATACCAGGAGTAATTACGAAATAAATTAAGAAAGATAGGTACGTCATTATCTTCCCATCGTTACTGGCACCTGTATAACGGCTGGCATGTATGGCAGGAGAGGTGGCGCTCGGCGCGTATTGTGCAGATTATAGCGTGTTCGTTCTATTCGCGAAGGAACTCTATACTGCGCTTAATGATTTACCTGAATATAGCGTATAATGAGTACAAACCCGCTATAGCCGTCACCTTCGCAGTCCCTAGCATCTGTCCACTAAATATAAGGGTTTGCTTCTTATGTTGCACTTCCTCGCAAAAATTACCGACGCGCTTGAACATTTCTGGGAAGAGCATATGATGAAGCGGACCGTCGGCGCTTTACTTGTCGTCGCATATTTATCCTCTATTGCCCTGATCGAAGTTAACCGCCTGGGCATACTCCCCCCGGACTTGGCGCGCGAGATACCCACCAACCATTTCTATGCGGTTGAAGTAGCCTTCACGCTATTGCTGATGACGGAGGTGGTTAGCCTGGTATTCAGTTTAACCCGTTCCTTCTCGCGCTCAATTGGCATCCAACTCGAATTACTGTCCTTAATTTTTTTGCGTGATACCTTTAAGCAGTTCACCACGTTTAGCGAGCCTATCCAGTGGGAGCAAGTATCGGATGGTATTGCACCCATGATTGTTGACTCGCTAGGTGCGTTGCTGATTTTCGTCATCATTGGCATTTATTACAGAATCCAACGCCGCCGCCCGATTACCTCCGATGAAACAGAGCAAGCACAGTTTATCGCTTACAAGAAGGTTATCGCACTGGGCTTGTTGCTGGTGTTTATCGGTATTTTGCTGATCGATGGTGTGCGTATTTTACAGGGCTTAGAGATTATCCCCTTCTTCGAAACGTTCTACACTGTATTGATTTTTACTGACGTGCTGATGGTGCTGATCTCGCTGCGCTATGGCAATAACTTTGCCATCACCTTTCGGAATTTTGGCTATGCTGCTGTGACGGTATTTATCCGGCTGGCGCTTATCGCGCCCGCGTTGATTGGCGTTTTATTGGGCATTGGCACAAGCCTTTTTGCGCTGGGGTTGACTTACGCCTACAACCGCTCGGATGACTTTTTGCTGGGTATAACCCCTCGCGATGGTGAGCCAAAGCCACCAACAGCGCTAGTGGAAAAAGCGGAGAAGCAAGCCGTCCAATCATGACCGCGCGCGATTGCTGGCATCTTCTGAACTACCGTGAACCACGATTTTTTTTAGAGCGTTGCTCACACTTAGAAAAATGACGAATGACACATGCTTTGCATGACCTTTGCTCTTGTATGAATGCTCCCCACGAAATATGATCACGTTAAGTTAGTTTGACGTTGGTCAGGGAAAAGTTTAACCAATGTCAAAGCAAAGCGTGCAAAAATAAGTGGGATATCATTCCCCATTATCGTCGCTGTCCTGTCCCCTCCTTATTGTTTGCCCCTGTTGCATATTTAGAGACGCGTCGAACTGCTGTAATGATGCACACCTAAAGCAGCTTTTGAATATGTTGATTCCTGACGATTCGACTATCCTTCGCGTTACTGGTTTTCGATATCTGTTGTCCATTGTTAGGCGGCAGTGTCCTTTTTGTGTCCGTATAGAGTTCTGTACAGAGCTAGGTTGTTGCTGATATGTCACAACTGTTTACACCTGCTACCAATGCTTTGGCTCGCATAAGTCTGTTGGCGATTATTCTGGTACTGGTGCTGATCTTGGCATTTTTATATGCCTATGACCAATCGCCGTACACCAGAGCCCCCGTCGGCATTGCCGTCGAACAGCCTGTACGTTTTAGTCATCGTCTGCATAGCGACCGCTTAAACATCGAATGCTTGTATTGTCATGGTACGGCAGAACAGTCCTCTTACGGTGGTATTCCAGACACCCATACATGTATGAGTTGCCATTCTCAGATCGCAACCTATAGCGAGTTGCTCGAGCCCGTGCGCACCAGTTATGCCACCGGCCAGCGCTTGGAATGGGAACGTGTTCATGATCTGGCAGCCCATGTCCACTTTAATCACAGCATCCATGTCCAGTCAGGTTTTGCTTGCGAAACATGCCATGGCCGCGTGGATCAAATGCCTGTCGTGTGGCAAGCCGTGAATATGACAATGGACTGGTGCCTTGAATGTCACTGGGAGCCCGAGCGATTTATCCGCCCGGCAGATGAAGTCTACACATTCGGTTATGAACCGCCGGAGAACCAGATTGAGTTTGGCCAAATATTGGTCGAGCAAAATGGCATTAATGTCGATCGCCTGGACAATTGTTCCGTCTGTCATTATTAAAAGAGGATCGTGCTATGACGAAAAAACCAAGCGACCGATATGACCTTGATCCGAATGCCGTCTTGCTCGATGAAGGCGGTGTCCCTGATGATCCTAAACTGTTTGACGCGCTGCTAGCTGCCAAATTCCCGCGCGAGGCCGCCCTAAAACGTCAGCTAGGGATGGATCGACGCTCTTTCATGAAAATCATGGGCGCTTCATTAGCGCTGGCCGGCTTTGGGGCGGCTGGTTGCACACAACGCCCACCCGATGAACCCATTATTCCTTACGTACGGCTTCCCGAAGAAGTCATCCCTGGGCGTTCACTCTTCTTTTCTTCGTCTATGATTCTGGGCGGTGTTGCCACGGGTGTACTGATCGAAACCTTTGCAGGGCGCCCCACCCGGCTAGATGGTAACCCGCTACACCCAGCATCTTTGGGGGCTAGCAACACCTATCTGCAAGGCGCTATTTTGGAGCTTTATAACCCAGAGCGCTCTAGCCAAGTGCTGCATAATGGCGAAGAGAATACCTGGGAAAATTTCCTGGCAACATTAGAGCCGCTTCTAGCTGATGGCGATGGTTCAGGTATTCGTGTTCTCACCGAAGCTGTGACATCTCCTACCTTGGCCATGCAACTGCAAACCATGCAAGAGGTTTACCCCGGTTTTCGTTGGTATCAGTACGATCCGGTATCACAAGATAATGTGATGGCGGGGTCGGCGCTGGCCTTCGATGAACCCGTGAATACGGTCTATCGTTTCGATCAGGCCGATGTGATTCTGTCGCTAGACTCTGACTTCTTGCTGACCTTGCCGGGTAGCTTGCGCTATACGCATGATTTTATCGAGCGGCGTAAAGTGCGCGGTGGCCCCAATGATGCCGCTATGAACCGACTCTATATGGTTGAAAGCAGCATGACCATAACCGGCGCCAAGGCCGATCATCGCCTGGCGTTAAGCCCCACCAACGTAGAAGCGTTTACGCGCGCGCTGGCCTCAGCCCTGGGGGTTGAGGGGGGTGCTGACCTCTCTGGCCCACCTTGGGACGAAACCTGGTTTAATACGCTGGTTGATGATTTGCAAGCCGCAGGCGCTAACAGTTTGGTTGTGGCTGGCGAAGGACAATCCGCTGTGGTGCATGCCCTGGCACATGCCATTAACGCAGCGCTCGGTAACGTCGGCACCACGGTCGTCTATACAGAGCCGATTTTTGCAACGCCAGAGGGCGAAGCCAATGATCTAGCAGCCCTGGCCGAAGAAATCCGCTCTCGCGATGTCGAAGCACTCATCATCCTGGGTGGCAACCCAGTATATGATGCGCCTGCTGATGTTGATTTTACCCAAGCGTTGGATGATGTCTCGCTGACCGTGCATCTTTCGATGTACTACGATGAAACGTCCCGCCTGTGTGATTGGCATATCCCGCAAACCCACTTTGTGGAAGCTTGGAGCGATGCGCGCGCTTACGATGGCACGCTCAGCGTTATCCAACCGCCCATTGGCCCGCTCTATCCGCAAGCCCGCTCAGTGCACGATATTATGGGTGTACTGCTGGGTGATACGCGCCCGACTTACCAGGTCGTGCGCCAGAACTGGCAGCAGGTATTCTCGCAAGGCGATTTCGAAGAAAGCGATTTCGAAGCGTTTTGGCGGCGTACGTTGCATGATGGCTTTGCCCAAAATAGCGCTGCTGCATCTGTGGAACCTAGCCTGCGTGGCGGCCTAGCTTCGGACATCGAAGAACAGGCGGCCTCGGGTGGCGATGGTCTACAAATCGTCTTCCGTATTGACCCTAATCTGTACGATGGCCGTTTTGCGAACAATAGCTGGTTGCAAGAAATCCCGCATCCCATTACGAAGATTGTTTGGGATAACGCGGCGTTGATTAGCCCAGCTACCGCAGATGACCTCGGTGTTGAAACCAACGATCTTGTCCGTTTGGCGTTCCGGGGCCGCGAAATTGATATGCCCGTGTGGGTTACCCCTGGGCATCCTGATAATACCGTGACGACCTTCTTGGGCTACGGTCGGGGCTTGAGCGCCGAACTTGACGAAGATCGCAACTTTAGCGCTTATCAAATCCGGCCTTCCGATGCGATGTGGTTCGGTACAGGGTTAGAAGTTCGTGATCTGAACGAACGCTACGAGCTAGCACTCATTCGCGGTGATATCGATGTTGATAACCTCGATGGATATGTTGACACGCCAGTTCGGTCTGCGTCACTTTCCCAATATCGCGAAAACCCAGACTTCGTGCATGAAGGCGAAGCTATGGCGCCTTTGCCCTCTTTGTTTGATGATGAGTGGGACTATAGCGAAGGCTACTCTTGGGGCATGGCCATTGACCTGACCGCGTGTGTGGGTTGTAACGCTTGCATTATCGCTTGTCAAGCCGAGAACAACATCCCCACGGTAGGTAAAGCGGAAGTGATGCGCGCCCGCGAAATGCACTGGTTGCGCGTTGATCGCTATTTTGATGAATCCGAAGATGGCCCGCTACAGACATCCTTCTTGCCGGTGCCCTGTATGCATTGCGAAACTGCGCCTTGCGAACTCGTCTGCCCGGTCGAAGCGACCCTGCATGACTCCGAGGGCCTGAATAGCATGATCTACAACCGTTGTATTGGCACCCGTTACTGCTCGGCTAATTGCCCGTACAACGTTCGTCACTTTAACTTCTTTGACTATCGCGATGAAGCCGATGTACTGGTCGATATGCGCAACCCGAATGTATCCGTTCGCCCTGAAGGCGTGATGGAAAAATGCACCTACTGTGTTCAGCGCATTAACGAAGCGCGTATTGATGCGGTTAACGAAGATCGTCTCATTCGTGATGGCGAAGCCCAGCCTGCTTGTGCTGTCGCGTGCCCCGCGAATGCTATCTCGTTCGGTAACCTGAACGATAGCGATGCCCAAATCAATGCCTGGAAAGAAGACCCGCTTGAGTATGGCTTGCTGGTTGAACTCGGCACCAAACCTCGCACGACCTATCTGGCGCGTTTGATCAACCCCAACGGGGCGATATACCAGCCGGAAGAGGAAGAGGAATAGGATTTACTATGACGTCACTCGATTCTGTACAGCCTCGCGCAGTATCTGGGCGTGGTCGTCGGCCAGAACCCTATATTGATCCTCCCACTTGGGAGGAACCCGGCAGTGTCGCCGAAAAGGTTAGCCGTACGATCTTAGGGCCCACGCCGTTATGGTGGTGGTTTGCTTTCACGTTCTCGTCCGTGCTGTTGGTCTTGTTTGTTTTCACATTGGCTTCGGTGGCTATTCGTGGCACGGGCTTGTGGAATATCGATATTCCGGTGGTATGGGGTATGGCGATCGTGAACCTCATCTTCTGGATTGGTATTGGCCACGCGGGCACGTTTATTTCGGCTTTCTTGTTGCTCATGCGGCAGTACTGGCGCACAGCCTTCAGCCGTTTTGCCGAAGCCATGACGCTTTTTGCGCTGGCCGTGGCGGGTATGTTCCCCTTGTTCCATTTGGGTCGTATCGAGCACTTTTACTACATTATTCCGTACCCCAATACGTTTAACCTGTTCTCTCAATGGCGTAGCCCGCTGGTTTGGGATTTCTTCGCCATCAGCACCTACGGTATTGTGTCGGCGCTGTTCTGGTACATTGATCTGGTGCCCGATCTCGCCACGATGCGCGATAAGGCCAAGAGCCGCTTCACCAAATTCTTGTATGGTGTTCCGGCGCTGGGTTGGCGCGGCGATGCCGCCCATTGGGAGTCGCTGCACAAGACGCTCTTTTTCCTCGCTGTGTTAGCAACGCCGCTGGTTATCTCCGTGCACAGTATCGTTGGCCTGGACTTCGCGGTTTCACAACTGCCCGGTTGGCATCATACGATCTTCCCGCCCTTCTTTGTAGCTGGCGCGATCTTATCCGGTATGGCGATGGTCTTTGTCTTCGCCTTCATCCTACGAGCCGGTTTTAAGATGCATACCCTCATCACGGATGAGCATCTCAACAAAGCCGGTATCTTGATGCTGATTACTGCGCTACTCGTTGGTTACGGCTATCTGGTCGAGTTCTTCGGTGCCTGGTTCAGTGGTGATGTCCACGAATGGGCCTACACTGTAGAACGCGCTATCGGCCCGGCTGCGATTGGCTTTTGGGGCATGATTATCTTCAATGCGTTGTTGACCCAGTTACTTTGGTTCCGGTCTATTCGCACCAATCACATTGCGATGCTGATTATCTCGCTCTTTGTGCTGGTGGGTATGTGGCTAGAGCGCTTTGTGATTGTCCCTGTCAGCCTGATGTATCCCTTTATGGAAACGATGTGGGACCCCTTCGCCTTTGGAGTGTGGGATATTCTGACGATCATCTCGCCCTTTGGTCTGTTCCTGACGCCGATGTTCTTGTTCATTCGCTTTGTGCCCGTGGTCCCGATTGCTGAGATGCAGGCACACGCTACTGAGGAGAGTCATCATGACGAATAACGGCAACGATACCATGTATGGCCTAGTGGCCGAATTCGAAGATTCGCGATCCTTGCTCGCGGCAGTGCATCGCACGAAAGAAGCGGGCTATGAAAAAGTGCGCGCCTATACGCCCTATCATGTCGAAGGGCTAGCGCAAGCACTGGGTCAAAATCTCAATATCTTGCCCATTGCTATTCCCCTAGGGCTCTTCTTTGGTGCCTTTGTGGGCTATGTGCTCCAGTTATATACCTCGGTAAATGTGTATGAATGGATCATTGCTGGGCGTCCGCTAGCCAGTTGGCCAGCCTTCATGCCCGTGACATTCGAAATGTCTATTCTAATTGCGGCTACCACTGTGGTTATCATCTTCTTTGCGCATAACGGCCTGCCGCTCCCCTATCATCCTATCTTCAATACACCGAATTTTGATACGGCGTCCCATAGTCGTTTCTTTCTGTGTATCGAAGCGGATGATGCGCAGTTCGATTTGGAGCAAACTGGCGCTTTTATGCAGGAGTTGGAGCCCATTCAAGTGAGCGAGGTGCAAAGTTGACGCACAAACAACACACACGCTTTCCACAGCTCCGCAGTCGCACGTTGTTGGTTGTTTTATTGGCCGCTGTGCTAGTACTGACGGGCTGTAGCGAAATCTACAACATGGAAGAGCAACCGCGTATTGCAGACCCGTATGCTGATAGCCCCGAATTTGGGGTGGCCGCGCGGGACTTAGACCCTAACGCGGTTCCGGTAGGCTTTTTGCGTGAAGACACGCACTTTTACCAAGGGCGTGTAGATGGCAGCCTGGCGACAGAATTCCCCATCGAGATTACGCAAGAAGTCCTCACTGAGGGGCAACGCCAGTACAACGCCTTTTGTGCCATTTGCCATGGCTACGCTGGCTACGGTGATGGTGTGCTGGCTGATGAAGGTTTGGTGGGCATTCAATCCTTCCATACCGATGAATTACGCGCTCGCCAGGTAGGGTATCACTACGATGTGATCACCAATGGCGTAGGCCAGATGTTTAGCTATGGTTCGCGCATTGAACCTGCTAACCGCTGGGCGATTGTCGCGTATGTCCGCGCTTTGCAACTCAGCCAATACGCGGATACCAGCGAGTTACCCGAAGATATATTGAGTGACCTAGAAGCGAATGTCTCGGGGCCAGTTGACCCCACCAGTGCTGAAGCCATGACCATGGACGATGATATGCCCATGCAGGCTGAAGCCGAAGCAGACGCTACCGAACAACCCGAACCTGCCGCTACTGAAGCGATGGAAGATCAATAAGGAGGTCTACTATGGCAACGTTTACCAATGAAACCTTCCGAGATGAGACCATCGCCCTCGATGGCAATACGTATCAGGTGTGTTCGTTTACCAACTGTCGTTTAACCTACAGTGGTGGCGACCTGCCGAGCTTTGTAAATTGTGATTTCAACGGCGTCAGTATCAATCTTGAAAACGGCGCCTTCCAAACCCTGCGTTATCTCACGGGGCTCTATCATGGCGGTCTCTCTGGCCCTGTGGATAGCACCTTGGATCGAATCGCAGGTTATAACCGATTGATCGTAACACCCGCCGATCAGTACAAGGCCAAAGCCACAGGGACGAACTACCTGGAGCTATTCACCTATGCCGGCGTTTTGTTGCTCATTACGTTTGGCTTGGTCTTTGCGATCATCTACGGTTTTATGATCTATCCTCAAAATGAAGTCCTGGATAATGATCGACCTCTTAGTGAGGAGATCCCTGTACAAGCGATGCCTATCCTTCCCGAAGCACTAGGCGAACAGTATGACGCCTTGCGCCAGCAACAACTGGATCGGTTAGATGCCTATAGTTGGACCAACGAAGAAAACAATATCGCGACTATCCCCCTAGATCAGGCATCCGCGATTATCGTCCAACAAGGCCCACCAACCTGGGAATTAGGGGAAACGGAGTAACGACATGTCTCTCATAATCGTTGAACAAAAAATCTTCCGCGATGAGGAAGTCCATGTCGATGGGCAGCAGTTCAAAAACTGCCGCTTCGAGCGGGCCACCCTGGTGTATGCCGGTGGCGACTTGCCCAGCTTCGTGAATTGCCATTTCGTGCAAGTCTCGTTGGACTTCACGGATACCGCCGCCAACACGCTCAGCTTCTTGGGTGGGTTGCACAAGGGCGGTTTTGCCCCAGCCGTCGATAAGATCATCAAAGGTGTTCGCACCAAGGCTTATTGATGCTGGATGTAACTTTGAACCTCATGAGCTTTTTTTCGGGAGGGATTCCGTTGACCGGCTCTTTGGTTATCGATCGATAGCTTTTTTAGGAGGTATTAAATCCTATGACGGATAATGACATGGTTGTCATGACCGAAGAAGTTGATAACGACCTCGTACCAGATCGCTGGAAGGGTCTGTTCAACAACGAAGAATGGCTAATGCATGACATCGTCGTGAAATCGACCTATGGTTTCCTGGTGATCGCCATCATTGCTCACACCCTCGTATACGTATGGGAGCCTTGGCTTCCTTAAGCAGTAGGAGTGTCTTTCGCTATGTCCGATACACCAAACGTTTCTAATGAAAAATTTGTGGTACCCGCCAAGCGGCGTCGTCCCATCGAATTCACGACAGTGATGATCCTTTACATCCTCTTGGGGATTGGGGTTGGTCTGACCATTCATTTTGTCTTGTTGAGCACCGAGACCTACAACTGGTTTAACTAGTGCTCTGGCAAGCTGTCTTATGGGGGGCTGCGGGTTCTCGGGTGGTCACTATCCTGCGGGATAGTGTCCCCTGGGGCTCGCTGAGGTCCCCCACGCTCACAAGCATACGCAGATAGAAAGTAGGGCGACCTATGGCCAAGGTATTAACAGGAGCAATTCGCGAAGAATCGCCTGAAAACAGGCATAATCGCTTAGCCCTAGATAGAGTCAAAGAAGGCAAACCCGTCTCTTTTGAAGAGATGGAAGCACACTATAAGAAACCTGGCGGAACCCTGATGCACGCCTTATTCGGCGCAGATCCGTTTGATTTTTGGATTGGTCGCTTCTACGTGGGCACGTTTGGCATTATTTCGCTAATCGGTATCTTCTTTGGCGTAGCTTTTTACTTTTACCAAGCTTGGATCGTCGAAGGCGCATACAACATCTTACAAGCGCGCATCGACCCTCCCCCCATCAGCGCTGGTTTGCGCATTATGAGCCCGGATGAACCCGGCTTTTTCTGGCAATTGATTATGGTGGCAGGTACCATCGCCTTTGTGGGGTGGTTAATACGCCAGGTAGATATTGCCCGCAAACTGGATATGAGCTATGAAATCCCCATTGCTTATGGGGCGGTCGTATCCTCTTACATTACCATTCAATGGTTGCGGCCTATTGCGATGGGCGCGTGGGGCAATGGCTTTGCCTTCGGCATTACCCATCACTTAGATTGGGTTTCCAACATCGGATACCAATACTTCAACTTCTTCTACAATCCCTTCCATGCATTGGGTATTACCCTGCTGTTTGCTGCTACCCTCATTTTGGCCATGCATGGCTCAATTATCCTTCAGGTAGCGAATCGCCCGTATATCCGTGAAGGTAACGAAGATGCGTTTTGGCGCAATCTATTAGGCTACAGTATCGGTGAAATCGGTATTCATCGCCTGGCCTTTTGGGTTGGCGCGGCATCCGTGTTGGTTTCCAACCTATGTATCTTTCTGTCGGGCACATTGGTGCATGACTGGATCGAATTCTGGGAATTCTGGGACCCCCTCCCAATATGGGAAGGCGCGACCTTCGGTTCTATGCTCATTATCGGCGCTGTGATCTGGCGCGGGCGGCCTAAAGGGCAACCTGTCGACCCGGACGAGTACGAATATGATCCGGATGGTATTGGCCTAGAAACGGTTGCCTTCCGGGAAACTTATGAAGTCGGCTTCATGCGTCGTCTATTTGACCATGGTCAAGTTGGCCCCTTTTATTTGGGCGTTGCTGGTTTGGTCGCGGTTGCCGCAGGTGCTGTTTCGTCCTTCATCATTCTCGAACACTACCTCTTCTTAGTGGACTACAATCCCATCCTTTTCTTGCGCGAATTCTTCAACCTGTCGTTAGACCCGCCTACCATGGAATATGGCCTGGGTTGGGCACCCTGGCATGAAGGTGGTGCCTGGATATTTGCCACGGGCTTGTTGCATGTATCAGTGTTAGCCTGGTTAATTCGCATTGTGGATCGCGCGCGCGCGGCGGGCATGGGCCAACAATTGGCCCTTGGTTTTGCTGCTGCCTTGTTCTTGTATTTTGTTATCTACCTGATCCGCCCCATTATGGTAGGCAACTGGGCCCAGGCGCCCGGGCAAGGCTTCAGAGCTATTTTGGACTGGACGAATAACTTAAGCGTCCAATATGGCAATTTCTACTACAACCCCTTCCACATGCTCTCGATCTTCTTCTTGTTGGGGTCTACATTACTCCTGGCGATGCATGGGGCTACAATCGTGGCTACCTCGCCATGGGGGTCTCATAGAGAAGCAGATGAAATGATGGCTGAAGGCCCGGGTACGCATCGTGCCCAGTTGTACTGGCGCTGGTGCATGGGCTTCCAGGCGACTTCCAAGTCGATCCATATTTGGGCATGGTGGTTCGCTGCACTGACAGGCATCACCGGGGGGATTGGCGTTTTGCTGACCGGAACAGTGATTAGCGACTGGTTCGCTTGGGCTGTGGATTCCGGCTTTGTGGCACCGATTTTGCCCTAATTGATGATGCCGATGCAACGGAGGGAATACACATGTTCAATCGGTTAATGAACTCTCGTTTTGTTATATCCATCGGTTTTTGGGCGATCACCGGTGTGTTGGTTGTCGCGAGCTTCTGGGTCATTACCTTTGTCTACCAACAGACCCAGGCCGAAGATGAAGAACTAGGGGATGTTCGCGTAGAAGATCAGTTATCGCCCATCTATGTGGACTACTATGCTCGCCCCTGGGAATACGTCAGCGATGAATCGTACCTGGCCATGGGCCGCTATGCGGGCGAATTTGCCCAAACGCAGAATGTCGAAGTTCTGACAGACCTTTCTACGGTCGAAATTACAGGCTATATGCTCAACCATATGAGCGCTGGCTTGGGTGTTGATTGTACATACTGTCACTCGCTGGATAACTTTGCCGCTGATGTCTGGGATGATGAAGTCGCGATGGCCAACAAGAACCTCTCGCGCCAGCATTTACGCATGACAGCCGACTTAAATCAGAACTGGTTGCCCCAATTGGCCGGGCTGACCGACCAACGGCAACCGTCTGGCTCACAAATCTCGTGCGCGACATGTCATAATGGCGTCGCGGTGCCCGAGCCCTGGCCCGAACAAGGCCGCTATATTGGCGATTTGCGTTTGCCGCTGGGCGAGGATGTCGTTTACAGCGTCGAGGAAATTGGCGTGCTAAACGTTAACGCTCGTGATGATGTCTCGCTGGATGATGTCCAATATAACCAGCGCGTTATGTATCACATGAACGATAGCTTGGGCGTGGGTTGTACGCATTGCCATAACTCGCGGTACTTCCCGTCCTACGAAGTACCGGCCAAGTTCTATACCATCAACATGCTTCAGATGTCGCAGTACCTGTGGCAAGAGTGGAGCGTTTCGTTGCGCGGTAGCGAGCCTTCTTGCTTGATGTGCCATCAAGGTGCAGCTATTCCGCCGGGTGCCGTCCGTTCAGCATCTTTGATGCCCGATACACTGGTTGCTGACCCCGCACAAGACGAATAGTTTGTAGGGCGAACACTTCGTTTCTGTACCGTCTGACAAGTTGAGTCGTCCTCGTACTCAACTTGTCACATTCCATATATACGCACTTAGAGCGCATGCTTACGAGCACTTTAGTCTAAGGGAACTGCATCGCAGTCGCTTGCATGATAGATACAGAGAGGCAGTCATCAATGAACAGCATCGAACTCCCGTTACAGCCGATGCATAAAGTTTCTATTTTGGTGGAGCGGCCCGCCGTGTTGGCGCGCTCGATTACACTCATGAAACCCATTACCTGGTTTGCACCTATGTGGGCTTTCTTGTGTGGGGCGATTGCCAGTGGCGCGACCACCTGGCAATTTGTCGATATGGCTTATGTTGTCCTTGGCATGATTATGGCTGGCCCGATTTTATGTGGTCTGTCGCAGGTTCTGAACGATTATTTTGATCGCGAAATCGATGCTGTGAACGAACCCTATCGCCTGATTCCTTCGGGCCGAGTATCTATACAACAAGTCTTTCTGACCATCGCAATTTTGCTGATTGTCGGTTTGTCGATTGCATCATTCCTAGGGACAGGCGTTTTACTGTTCACGAGTATTGGCTTGTTGCTCGCTATGTTCTATAGCGCGCCGCCGATCCGTGCCAAGCGCAATGGTTGGGCTGGTAACACCCTCGTGGCGATCTCGTATGAAGGTCTCGCTTGGTTAGCCGGGCATATTGCCTTTGCTGCACTGACCGGGCCGAGCGTACTCTTAGCGTTGCTCTACTCCTTTGGTACACATGGCATCATGAGTATCAATGACTACAAAAGCCTGGACGGAGACCGGGCAAATGGTATTCGTACCATCCCCGTTATGTATGGCCCCCAACGCGCCGCTTGGCTCATCGTGGGTACGATGAATCTTGCTCAGATCGGCGTGATCGCGGCCTTTGTCTTTTGTGGACAATGGCTGGCCGCGCTGGTTGCGCTCGGTGTCATGCTTATTCAATTCCCATTGCAGCGAAGCTTTGTACGTGACCCACTCGAAAACTATTTGAAGTTTAGCGCTATCGGCGTGACCTTCTTCGTCTGGGGCATGATCTTTGCGGCGATGGGTGTACGCGCCATCTAAATCATCGAACAATGCATATTTCAAAGGGGGGCCTCATCATGAAACCCATTTTAGTCGTCGGCGCTTCCGTTGGTGGATCCACAACTGCGCAGGCTCTGCGCGATGCAGGGTTGCCGGTAGTCTTATTAGAACGTGATTTATCTTGGGTGAAACCATGCGGGGGGGCTATGCCACCCATCGCCTTTGATGAATTTGATATTCCGCAATCGCTTATTTCGCGCAAAGTGCGCAAAGCCCAAATCCATTCGCCTTCCGAACGCACCGCTTGTTTTGACGTCACTGGCTTAGAACGCCGGGATGAAGATTATGTCGCGATGGTGCGCCGTGAAGACCTCGACCCGTATCTGCGTCAACGTGCTGTTGAGCACGGGGCCGAACTCATCGAGGGCAAACTTGTTGATCTATCAATTGGTGATGATGGCGTACTCGCTACATACCGCGATAAAGCCACGGGCACGAAAGAAACTCTAGAAGCGTCTATGATCGTTGGCGCGGATGGTGCTTACTCGGCCACGGCACGCTTGCTGGGCCAGGAACGCTTACCCTATTGCGTTGCAATCCAGGAGCGTATCCGGTTGCCCGAAGCTACCATGCAACAGTGGGGCGATACTGCCCATTTGTATCTTGGCAAAGATGTTAGCCCAGACCTCTATGCTTGGGTTTTCCCCAAGGCCGATCATGTGGCGGTGGGGTGCGGTGCTGGCCCTGGCAAGACGCAAGAAATGCGCCAACTTTTAGAAAACCTAAAAGCCCGTATTTCGGATGATCTGGCGGGGGGCGAAATCTTCATGGAAGAAGCCCACGCGCTGCCTATCCATCCGCGTAAGCAAATTGCGTTCGAACGCGCGGTGCTGGTTGGTGATGCCGCCGGGTTGGTCGCGGCTACATCTGGCGAGGGGATTTACTGGGCCATGAAAAGTGGCCAGGTCGCCGCGCAGGTGATCGCCCAAAGTGCCCCGAATTTCTCGGCCCAAGCGTTGCATCGTTACCAGAAGCAATGGTGGCGGGAATACCGCATGATGTACCGCTTCTTACAATGGCTTCAGGTGTGGGGTTATGGCAACCAACGCCAGATGGAAGTCTTTACGGATATGTGCCATAACACGGACGTGCAGCAACTCACGTTTGAGTCGTACATGTTCAAGAGCATGGCGCCCATGCCGTGGCTGTCCCAGTTGCGCATGACGGGCGATATTATCGTGTCGCAAATCCGGCATTATATGCCCAGGAGCCTATCAACCTGATGCCCTGGTATACCGTCATTGCCCCAATTTTTTATGCCATCTTCCTGTGGTGGATGTCCGCCGGGGTGGTTTTTGCACTGTATGGTCGCTCGCGGCAAGCGATGCGCTGGGGCTATGCGGCGGCAACGGTGGCCTTAGTTTTGGCCTTGGGGGTGCTTATCGCTACCCGTGAAGGCACCGGTATAGGCGACATTTATCTCGCTGTGACCTGCGGTATTGTGGTCTGGGCCTGGCAAGTTGCCGGGTATTTCATGGGGTTTATCACGGGGCCACAATCCAAAACAGAAGTACCCCAGGCGGCCTCAATGCGAACTCGTTTTTGGCTGGCTCTGCGTTTTAGTGCCTATCATGAGGTGCTGGTTATCCTCGTGGGTATTTTGCTCTTGGCGCTGACCTGGTCATCGGCCAACCGCTGGGGGTTGTGGATTTATCTTGCGCTGGCCTTGATGCACACAAGCGCTAAGTTGAATGTATTTTTGGGCGTGCGCAATTTCCGTATCGATTTGCTCCCTACGCAAATGCATTATGTGCGCGATCTGCTGGGGCGGGGGGCTTCAAATATCCTGTTTCCTTTCTCTGTGGCTTTGGCGACTGGTACCGCTATGATGTTGGGCTATGCGGCTTTTCAGCCCGATATCGACCCCGCGCAGCGCATCGGTAGTTTATTCGTTGCGACCATGATAACGCTGGGTCTCATCGAGCATTGGTTACTGGTTTTGCCTTTGCCAGAGTCCGTATGGACGTTTGCTTTACATCATCACTTACCCGAGGCCGAAGCCCGGCGACCTGTTGCGGTAGAAACATCTCGCGAACAAGTGAAAGGCCCCGCACAATGATGATGAATCACCCAGCGCCATCTGCTTCGGATACTGTATCCGTACATTTACCCGAGGCTTGCAAACATACGATCACACTACACCCCCCTCAGGGGCCGCTAGTAGTCGATGTTTGGGAGCCGCATAGTCCGATTGACGCGCCGCCGATTTTATTGATCCATGGCTGGGGCGGCACGGGAACCTATTGGGAAGACACCGCCGCGCAATTGTCGCGTACAGTGCCGGTGGTTGTTCCAGACCTGCCCGGAACGGGCCGTTCGCAACCCGTTAATACGGCCCAGAATTTGTTCGATCAGGTCAACACCTTGTTATACCTCCTAGATACGCTTTCGCTAGACCAGGTCCAGGTTGTGGGTCATTCGATGGGCAGCGCCATGGCGTTGCTGGTGTCTGACGCGCAGCCTGACCGCGTCGAGCGACTCTTGCTCACGTCCTTGAGCTTTTTTGTGCGCGATCTGGAAGAACAAGTTTACCGCACGGTGATGAAAGTCTTCCGCGTGACGATGATGTTCCGGCCCGATTGGTTGGCCGATGTCCCCGGACTATCGTACATGATGGCCAGCCGCTATTTTCATCACATTCCCAAAAATGATGACCTGTTACGGCGCGGCTTCTTGGATTATCTGCAATTGGATGGCGCCACAGCGGCAGCGTGTGCCCACGATGCGCCCACCAAAGCGATTCCCGCAGCGGGCGCTCGCGTGCATGTGCCGACATTGCTTGTCGCTTGTCGCCAAGATCGGCTGATGCCACCGCAAAATGTCGATTACACCGTGGAGCATATCCCCGGTAGCCAGGTCATCTGGATCGAAGACTGCGGGCATATGCCCATGCTAGAAAAACCCGCCGAATTCCACGCGATTTTACGTGACTTTTTGAACGTTTAGGTTAGAAAGCTGAATACAATGACCAAAGTGACCTATACCCAAGAACAAATGCATAAACGCCAAACCAGCAAATGGACGCTGGTGCAGACCGTGCTGGCCCCGCTTCAATTCCTAACGTTTATCGTCAGCCTAATTTTGATCGTGCGTTATCTGACTACTGGAGATGGCTACACCATCGCTAATCTGAGCGTGCTGATTAAAATTGCAATGCTCTGGCTGATCACGATCACAGGCATGTTCTGGGAAAAAGAAGTCTATGGCAAATGGTTCTTGGCCCCGGAATTTTTCTGGGAAGATGCGTTTAACGCCGTTGCGATGTTCATGCATAACTTGTATTTCGTCGCGTTGCTGCTGGGTTGGTCGCATGATGGTATCATGACCCTGATGCTCGTGGCCTATATCACTTACCTGATTAACTTTGCGCAGTTCTTCTGGCGTGGGTTGCGCGCGCGTAAGCAGCGCCTCCAAGCGTCAGCGACTTAACGAAAGTGCCGATTGTGAAATCCCGTGCTGTCGTCATCACAGGCCCGGGCGAAGTTGCCTTGCAAGAGGTTGCTTTGCGCCCACTAGGGCCGCGTGATGCACTTATCCAAACCGTATACACATCCATTAGCGCAGGCACCGAGCGTATGTTGCTTGGTGGCCAGATGCCTCATCCGATGTTGCAATTGCCGGTCGTGCCGGGCTACGAAACAGTTGGCCAGGTCATCGAAACGGGCGATGATGTCCCCGATGAATGGCTCGGACGCTGGGTCTATGTCGGTGGCGCGATGTGCTACGATGGCATCAACGGCGCCTGGGGCGGCCAATCGCAATATTTGTTCACGGACGTTGACCGCCTGATTCCCTTGGGCGATCTTGACCCGCGCCACGGTGTTTTGCTGGCCCTGACCGCAACTTCGCTGCATGGCGTTGATGTCCTCGACCCAGCCCCAGAGTCGCGCGTGCTTGTGATCGGCCAGGGGCCAGTCGGGCAGTTGGCCGCACGCATCGCCATGCAACGTGGCGCCTGGGTTGCCGTGACGGATAAAAACCCCGCCCGGTTATCATGTGCGGTAGCAGATAAGATCATCAACGTGGATGAAACCTCACTTGATGACGTACTCGATGCGCCCGTGCAATCGATTATCGAAGCGAGCGGCTCCATGAGCGCGCTCACGGCGGCGCTGCCGCATCTCGATAACGGCGGCACGATTTTGCTACTCGGTTACTACCAAAATCTCGATATGCCTTATATGCCGCTCTTTTTGAAAGAAGCGCGTTTGCTCACGGCCAAAGAATGGGGGCCGGATGATTTGCCGCGTAGCCGCGATATGCTCGCGGATGGGGCGCTGGATGGCGCGCCGCTTTTGACCCACACCTTACCGATCACGGACATTACCACGGCTTATGACATCGCTCTGAATGATTTGGACTGTCTGAAGCTTGTCCTCGAATGGAACGCCACATCACACACAACCGAGGAGGCAACCTCATGACGGCACGTATGCTCGCCATTTATGGCAAGGGTGGTATCGGCAAAAGCTTTACCACCTCCAACTTAACCGCGCGTTTGGCGCTAGACGGTCACCGCGTTTTACAACTGGGTTGTGACCCTAAACATGATTCTTGCAACACGATTTTCGATGGCCATTCGTTGCCCACGCTGGGCGATGTCTGGCGCGAGCACAAAGAAGCTGGCACAGAAGACGCCATGCAGGTTGGCGATGTGATCTTTCGGAATGAACTTGCGCCCGGTGTGCCCATCTTTGGCTGCGAAATTGGCGGCCCAGAAGTGGGGCGCGGCTGTGGCGGCCAGGGCATCACACATGGTTTTAAGGTGCTCGAACGCTTGGGTCTGGATCGTTGGAATCTGGATTTCATCGTGATGGACTTCCTCGGTGATGTCGTGTGCGGCGGGTTTGCAACCCCTCTGGCGCGTTCTCTGGCCGAACAGGTCATTATCGTGGTGGGGCATGACCGCCAATCGCTCTACGCGGCAAACAATATCGCCAAAGCGACGCAGTATTTTCAGTCGATGGGTGGCACGACCCAAATTTTGGGGCTTATCGTCAATCGCGATGATGGCACGGATACGGCAGACCGCTTTGCGGCGGCTTCTGGCTTACCCATTCTGACGCGCGTGCCACTGAATCATCGGGTGCGTGTACTGGCGGATGGTTGTAAGCTCGCTTTTGAGGTCGATGAATTCGATAGGCTCTTTGGCGACCTGGCCGGACGCATTGCCCGCGATGAAATCCCGCCTGCGCGTGATTTTCACCCGTTGGACTATGATGAGTTTTTGGCCGTGTTTGATGCCCAGGAACCGCCCGGCGTGCCAGCATCCGCCAGCGATGCCGATCTGTTTAGCGACGCATCCGGCCCAAAAGCACAAACCCTATTTGAAATTCCGCTGATGCCCATGCGTCAGGTACACACGACCGATCCCTTGCAGCTTAAAGTGCAAGAAATGATGGAGGCTATCGGCATCCATGTCACGGGTTTAGATCGCAATGTTAAAGAGGGCATCACGGTGACCTCTGGCGCGACTGAAATCATGATCGGTGACCCGCATGACTTAAACGAAAAAGCCGCTTTTTTGTCCGCGTTGTTGCGCACCGGGCAGACCTTCTCGCAAATTGATGTGCGTTATATCGACGCACCATCTTATCACTGAGGAGGCGGCCATTATGACTTTTGATTTAGTGTATCTCAACGACATTCTCGTCAATAAAATGCGCCTCAAGCGCCAACCTGTCGCTATTACGTTTTGCCAAGATGACCCACCCGCAGGCTATGAACCTGTCGATGTGGTTGCTTGTATGATCGTGCATTTGGCCGAGCAAGGCCGACATGTATATGTCGATGCCCAACACCATGATTGCTTGGTGGGGCAATATCACCTGGGGTTACATCCCGAAGCAGATGACTTTATCACCGAGGGCGAATACTTGACCATGGCCCAGGGTTTTTTCACTGAGCAAGGCGCACGCTGCAATAAGCAGCAAAGCTATTCTCTGCCCCAGGGAACAGTACAAGCGTTAGCCGCCGCACCGCTCGACCAAGTGCCCGCAGGCGTCCCGGTTGATCTGGTGGTGGCGGTTTGTAACGCCCAACAAGCTATGCAAATTGCCGGAGCGGCATCTGTTCGCGAAGGCACCTTCCCGCATGGCGAGCTTGGCCCCTCGGCTTGTTCGTCCATTTTTGCCGCGCCCTGGCACACTGGCAACAGTGTTTATGCCTTGGGGGATGGTGGCGGGCGCGCCTTTAACAAGGTGGCGGGCGGCGAGATGTTCGTTTCTATTCCACAGCATCATTTTCAGTACATCGTCGAACTTGTGGAGAATTTCCGTATTGATCCGAAAAAAATGCGAGAGGTAATTATGCCCTCGTATGCCCATCGTGAGAGCTTAGAATAGATCGGAGAAACCCATGTTTCTTGACGGTGTTCCTTTAACTGGTATCGCGTTTTGCTACGCGCCGCTTTTAGTGACGGTCTTGGGGTTCGTCCTCTTTGCCGCCATGACCGACCTGGACGCGCGTCGGACGTATCTGCGCCGAGCATTAGGCGGCCCGCAACCGCGTAAGCCGTATGCTGCCATGACGCCCGCCCGCGATGAAATCCTGTTTACTGATGGTGATGTAACCGTGGCCCCCAAAATTTCGGCGGCTCCCGTCGTATCACCGCAGGTTGCCAGCACCGCAGGTAAGCCTCAAGTTGCGGCACCTAAAGGCGCCGTTGCCGAGGTAAAGACGTCTTCCAAACAAGCCAGTATTCCCGAAGCAGACAAGCTGACCTTGATTGAAGGCGTCGGCCCCAAAACCGCCGACGCGCTCGCAGCCAGCGGGATTACGACCTTTGCGCAGATCGCCAGCATGGACGCTGCCGAACTAGAACGCATCGTGAAAGAAGAACACGGCGTGCGGATTGTCGGCGATGCCGAGACTTGGCCTAAACAAGCCCAATACCTTGTAGATGGTGATGTCGATGGCCTGCAAGCTTACCAAAGTCGTTTGGTCGGCGGACGCGAGCCCGAAGAATAATCACTAGAAAGAGTCTCACTGATGCAAACATCGCAGCCCCAAAAGAAAGTTTGTCAACTTCACCCGCAGTCGATGTGCCCAGCCTTTGGTGCTCTGCGCATCCTGACCCGTATCGAGGGTTCGCACCCCGTGATGGCCAGCGATACGGGCTGCCTGTATGGGCTTAAATTCGTGACGCACTTTTACGGCGCGCGAAAGTCCATTTTGGCGGCGCATCTGGGGGTAGAAGAGTTGATGTCTGGTCAGGTCGTGGAAGCGACCCGCGCGGCGATTGATGTTGCCGCGCAGGAACCCGGCTGCGAACTCATCCCCGTGATTTCGCTCTGTGTGGCTGAAACGGCGGGCTTGCCCGAGGAAATGTTACCCCAACAGGTAAATGGCGCAGATGTTGTCCTGGTGCGCGTGCCCGCCTACGCGATCCATTCGCACCCCGAAACCAAAGACGTGGCCCTGAATGCGTTGGTGCGGCGCCTTGGGAATACCGAAGGCCCGCGCGAGGAAAAATCGCTAGTCTTGCTGGGTGAAGTCTTCCCGGCAGACCCCCTCGCCATTGACGGCTTGCTGCGTCAAATGGGCGTAACATCCACGATCACCTTACCTGGGCGCTCGTTGGAAGACTTACGCCGTGCCGCCCGTTTTGGCGCGGTGGCGTCGTTGCATCCGTTCTATAAGCAGACGGTCAGCGCCTTTCGCGAATGGGGCTTGTCGGTGGTTGGTGGGGCGCCGGTCGGGATTTCCGGCACGTATGCCTGGTTGAAAGCGATAGGTTCGCTGCTCGATCTTGATCCCGAACAAGTCGAAACCGTGGCAGACGCCGAGCGCGCCCAAGCTCAAGCCATTGTGGATGCTCAGCCGCTATCTGGGCGTATTCTGGTAACGGGCTATGAAGGTAGCGAACTAGCCTATGCGCGGTTGCTGGTGGAAGCTGGCGCCGAGGTGCCGTTTGTCTCAACGTCGATTGGCTCCGACCCGCTTGTTTTGCCGGATGAAAGTTGGCTAAAGGCCCGTGGTACGCGCGACATCGTCTATCGTAAATCTTTAGAAGATGATGTCGCAGCGCTGGATGAATATAAACCCGATCTTGTACTCGGAACGACGCCATTCTGTGCCGAAGCTAAAAAGCGCGGTATCCCGGCCATGTATTTCACCAATCAACTTGCCTCGCGGCCCTTTTTCTTAAGCGGGGGCATGGCTGCGACTTTAGCTTTTATCCGCCAAACGCTCGACCGCACGCATCGCTATGAGTGGATGCAAGAGTTCTTTATGGAGCCTGCTGATGCCGCGCGTGATTCGTGATTTACCCGAAACCAGTAGCTACTGGGCGGCGGTATGGAGCATCTGCCCCATGCCCGATGTGCATGTCATCTGCGATGCGCCGATAGGCTGTTTTAATCTGGTCGCTACAGCGGTACCGGATTATACAGATGCCATCCCGCATATTGAGAACATCACGCCTTCGGTCATCACCCAGGACGAAGTTGGCGGCACTGGCACCGGCCCGGCAGTCCAGCGCACCTACGAAGATTTGCGCGATCAAGGCTTGCTTGATGGCAAGTATCTAATCGTCATCTCGACTGCCGAAAGCGAAATGATCGGCTCGGATTTATCCGATATGGTAGGCCAATTGGCGCCGGGTACGACCTTCTTTCATAGTGAATCCTTGAATGAGGATGAATGGACGGGCCGTGACCGCGTGCTCAAGTGGTTGTGGGATACTTATGGCGCGCAAGCCGCCGCCGATATACAACCTGAACCGGGGCTGGTAAATATCATCGGCCCGACCTATGGGTGCTTTAACTCGCCATCCGATTTGCACGAAGTCCGGCGCTTGATCGAAGGCGCAGGTGGGCGCGTGAATATGGTTTTCCCGGCGGAGTCCAAACTTGCGGATATTGCCCAACTTGCCAAAGCAGAAATCAATGTAGTCATGTATCAAGAGTTTGGCCATACCCTGGCCGCTGCGCTCGGTGATAAATGGCTGCATGCCCCGATAGGTATTCGGGCAACCAATGAATTTGTCCATCAATTGGGCGAGTGGCTCGGTATATCGGAGCAAGCGCGTGCTTTTATGCAACACGAAAAACAGACCACGCTGCAAGCTGTGTGGGACTTGTGGAAAGGCCCGCAGGGCGATTGGTTTGGCACCACAACAATTGGTGTCGTAGCGACCCGAACTTATGTCGAAGGCTTGCAGGCCTATCTCGGCGATGAACTCGGCATGCCGATTACGGTTGCCGTAACGCGGCCCCGCCGGCCCGATGATATGGATACCGAGGCGCTACGCCATTTGTTACACACGCGCCCGCCTGGATTTTTCTTCGGCTCAATCAATGAAAAAATCTATCTGAGCGAAGGCGGCGCGAAGCATACAAACTTTATCCCGGCAGCCTTTCCGGGGCCGATTGTGCGCCGCTCGGTGGGTACGCCCTTTATGGGCTATCGCGGAACAGTGCATATCATTCAGGAAATCGTCAATCGCTTATACGAAGCCTTGTATAACTTCCTGCCCTTGGATAGTGCCTATGCCGCCCAAAAAGCGCCCGCAGGCCCACCGCAGCCTAAAGCCGGGGGAAACCTCCCCTGGGACAAAGATGCCAAAGCCTTGTTAGATGCCATCCTAGAAAAAATGCCGTATTTAGCGCGGATTTCCGCTAGCCGAGAATTACAAATGCAAGTGGAAAGCGCGGCTACCGCTCAAGGACACACGGAAGTGACGTCCGAATTTGCTGCTCAAATATTGGAAGCGCAAAGAGAGTAACACACGATGAACACGATACCGAAACCATTGTTAGCGCTCTTGCTTTTGCTCGCACGCCCTTTGCAAAATGGGCTGGATACATTAGCAGAATGGTTCGAGGCGCACCCCAACGCCCAATGGTGGGCACGTATTCTGCGCTTGGGGCTTATTCAATTTGGTGTGGGGCTTTCTCTGGCGCCGATTACCGGCACGCTGAACCGTGTACTTATTACCGATTTGCAAATTCCGGCAGTGGCGGTGGGTGTACTGATCGCGATGCATTATTTTGTTTCACCCGTGCGCGTCATGATCGGCTATCACTCGGATAAAGCCCGGTCAGCGGGCCATTGGCGGACACCCTATCTTGTCTTTGGTGTCATGTTGACCTTTGGCGGTTTGGCCTGCGCGCCCTTTGCCCTGATTTTGCTCAGTGGCGATGGCAGCATTGGGTTTTGGCCAGCCTTGTTCATTTGCCTGGGGATTTTCCTGGCGTACGGTATCGGGATCAATATCGTTGAAACGGTTTATCTTGCCATTGTCAGCGACATTACTCCGCCAGAAGAACGCGGCAAAGTTATTACCGTCTTATGGGTGATGCTCATCATGGGCACAGTCGTGAGTGCGGTGATCGTTAGCGCGGCGCTCATCAACTACTCGCACCAATTGCTGATTCAAGTGATGCAGCTTTCCGCTGTTATTTTCGTCATCCTAACGGTTATCGCGCTGTGGGGGCAAGAACGCTTAATGCCCAACGGGCGCGTGATCTCGCGCGTCGAAACGGTGCGCGTTCGCTTATCGCTGCGTGAATCACTCCAACGCTTGAGTGAACAAGAAGTCCTCAAAGCGCTGTTTGTGATGATCTTTATCGCCACAATGGCCTTCGCGACGCATGACGTGTTGCTAGAACCCTATGGAGGCGAAGTGCTGGGCATGAGTGTCTCTGAGACGATGTCCCTCACGGCTTTATGGGGTGTCATGATGATGGGCGGTGTCGGTTCAGCCGGTTTCTTGCTGTGGCGAAAACGTTCACCCGTCTCGCTGATTGGGATTGGCTGTGTCGTGGGTCTTCTCGGGTTTGGGATGATCTCAATGGCCAGTCATATCGAAACCGCGCAATCCTTCAGTATTGGGATTGCCTTGGTCAGCCTGGGGCGGGGTATTTTCTTGGTAGGTAGCGTCATTCTCGTGATGTCTTTAACTGACATCAGTCATGCCGGTCTGTTCTTGGGTATTTGGGGCATTGTACAAGGCTTGGCGCAAGGGTTTGGCGTGATAGGTGGTGGTTTGTTACGAGATGTGACACAATATCTTACAGATAACATCGCACTGGGTTACACAGCTGTTTACATGACGTCTCTGTCTCTGTTGCTGATTGTCGTCTTGCTGTTGGTGTCACGCTTTGGCAAACGGCTACAAGTACGTGAGATACGAATGCCCTGGGCTGGTATGGAAGAAATTCCGGCTGACCAGCTTGCATTTTAGCCCGTTTGAAGGCTTCGTTTCTAAGGCTTGAATTTTTTAGATGGAGGCATGATGTCGAAATCCGCTTTTATGATCTTAATTCTGATCGCGCTGTTCGCCCTGGCGGGGTGCAGCGAATACACCTTTGGCGGCCCCGGTAGTGAGGTTGAGCTTATCGAAAATGAGCGCGTAGAATTTGAATTACGCTATTTGGACAATAACGATGAAGGCCCGCGCTATGATGTGGCCCTTACCCTACCTGATGAATGGGTCGGCTCGATGGAAACGCTCAATCGTGGTAACTCGGTAACCTTCCGTTATCTTGATGATGATCAGGAAGACGACGAAGAAGGCGAGCCGCTGTTCTACATTGAAGCGCTCTCGAATGCTCAATATTGGGAGCAAATCGGTAGCTATCCTGGCCAGTTCTATTCCTTCAAGAATACCAGTGATACCTATTTCATTTACCACTTCCCTATCGACCCGTATTATTCTGGCTTAGAAGAAGCCCAGTTCGACGCCTTCGTCGATATGTTGCCGGATGTATTCGCTTCGGCGGAAGTGAACCGTATTCAAGAAGATGCGCCGCTGGTAAGCGTGCAGCAATAGTATAGGAGCGTATACATTATGATGTTTACCGATTTTTGGGACATGATGCTCAATGTAACCTTTTTGGCGATGTTGGGTCTTACCTTGGCCCCTTTCTTGCCCTTGTTGCTCAGTGTTTGGGTGACTTGGGAAGAAAACGGCGAAAAGTTCGACATGGACTAAGGCTAATGCGGCGTAACCAATCAATTGGCTGCGCCCTACAATTGGATATCTATCGACATCCTTAGCCTACAATGGATGATGGCTGGGGATGTTGTTGTCTTGATACCTTGTACCAATGAAGGAGAAAGTACGCGCAATATGTCCGAAGAACAAAAAGATGGCGGTTCGCTGTTAGGGACGGTTTTAGGCTTAGGTATGGTCGCAACGGGGGCTTGGTGGGTCAATAGCCGCTTTTTCATTGACCATAATGTCTATCTGCCGCCCGCGTTACCCGCGCCGCACGAACGCTTTCAAAGCCCCACAACGGGTGTCTTGAATTACTACGTAGATGAATCCGGCTCGGGGGCTCCTCTTGTGCTAGTGCATAGCATCAACGCGGCGGCAAGTGCCTACGAAATGAAACCCCTTTTCGAACATTATCGCGGTTCGCGCCCAATCTATGCGCTGGATTTGCCAGGCTATGGGTTTTCCAGCCGCGAAGATCGGCGCTATACGCCAGACTTATTCGCGGCGGCGATTCTAGAATTTCTGGAAAATGTCGTCCAGGAACCCGCCGACGTGATCGCTTTATCGCTGGGGGCAGAATTTGCTGCTCGCGCCGCGATGCAGCAGCCCGAACGCTTCCGTAGCCTGGCGTTTATTTCCCCCACAGGGTTTAACCCGCAAGATGTCGATTTCCCCGAAGAAACGCTACATAGCATTTATACCGTGCCATTATGGAGCCAGGCGCTTTTTGATTTACTCGTGACGCGCGCCTTTATGCAGTATTTCGTGGCTAAGCTCTTCGTGGGCGATATTCCAGATGGCTATGTTGATTATGCCTATGCCACGGCCCACCAGCCAGGCGCTAAACATGCCCCGCTTTATTTTATTTCTGGGCAGTTGTTCACGGTGGGCGTACGGGCTTCGATATACAGCAAACTGACCATGCCTGTTCTAGTGCTGTATGATCGGGATGCTAACGTCAGTTTCGAGGCATTACCGGGATTTGTCGAAAAACACGACAACTGGCAAGCTAAGCGCATTGTTCCGACCGGCAGCTTACCTCATTGGGAAAAACCGCACGAATGCAGCCAAGCGCTCGATGAGTTTTGGGCGGCTAGTGAGTCTTAAGTTGTGGGGTATGCAGGGCAAAAAGGCGGATTTAGGGGAGGGCAGGGCACCGAATGCCCCGCCCTTTTTCTTTGCTTAGCCAGCAGCGGCCATCAGCACGAAAATCCAGACCCAGACAATGGCGGTACCTACGACGGGGACGACCCAATTAGCGGTTTCTTGCTTCATAATATTTAACCTCCAGAGGTTATATCCAGAAAAGCGCTTCTTATATTATAGAACCATATTGGCCCTATTGCGAGCAATTTTTAGCGTATGCTCATCACCCTATGCAGGGGGAGGCAGCAACGCTAAATAGGCACCAAACCGCCTTTGAATTGGCTTTGAGGCGATGTTGGCACCGCCCCACATCATGCGCCAAAACCAGGGATAACGGTATCGGTATAAGCTTTCGGCGACCCAGGCACGCCGCTTGAGTAACTTACCCAATTCGTGGGTGAGTATACGCTGTCGATAATCGGTGAATGCAAAATCACCGCGTGCAAAAGCATCTTGCAGGCTATCGACGACAAGGCTGCTATATTGCATGCCGTACGAGATACCTTCTGCAAACAAAGGATCAACACCAGCAGCATCCCCGGCCAGTAGAACCCGTGGCCGTGAGAATTCCGCCTGTGGATGGAACCAGCGCACCGGGTGCCCTTGCAGCGTCAAATCATCAAGGTTGATGTTTCGCTCCTTCAAGCCCTGGGCAAAGGTGTGTTTGAAATGCCCATGGCCTTGGTTTTGCTGGCTGGGTGCATCCGGCGCGATGCGGCTATCAAAAATGCCATAGTTCATGCAGGGTTCTTCCCCCGCAAAACACGGAAAGTCCCACATATATCCCTGGACACCTTGCAGCACGCAGGAGAAATCAAACACAGCGGTATGGTCTTGCCATAGGGGTTCAGCATCCGGCGAGACAGTGCGCACGACTTTGAGCAAGCGCGCAATGCCAACTGTGCTGAACATGCCCAATTTACGCCGAATCGTGCTATTCGCACCGTCGGCGGCAACGACCACATCGCATTGATAGTCGTTTTGATCGGTAGTGAGTATGACGCCATCTGTCTCGACGCGCACATCCAGCACGCGCTCGCCAGTGCGCATGGGCACACCCTGCGCCGCGACCGCATCCGCGATAGCGGCATCGAACGCGCTACGTTCGACCACGCGCATGACGTCGGGATATTCAATCGTAAAGCTGTATTGCCCAAGCCGGAACTCTAAACGATGCACATCGTAAGTGCGGATATTCAAATCGTTCAGGTCGAGCGACTCTAGCAGGGCTGCGCCATGGACGGTGATTCCGCCGCCACATAGCTTAGGCCGAGGATAAGATTTAGACTCAATGATGAGCGTCTGCGCGGCCAATTCTGGCGCATGGTGTGCCATATACAAAGCAGTGGCTAGGCCCGTTGGCCCCCCACCCACGATGATGACCTTATAGCGCTCGTTTACCACGTTCCGCGCGTCACCTTTAGCGTAAAGCGGCGCGTGACCGCCTGCTTGGCTTCTAAATCGGGCCATCTTTGCGCGGCAAATTCGCGCAATTCGCCCAATATCGTATCGAATAAATGATCCGGGATAATCCAGCTTTCCGCGTCGATTTTGTTGGCTACAGCTTGCAAGCGTTCCTCTGGGCTGATGTAGACGGTCCATTCTGCCGCAATCTGTTCGCTGACTTCCGTACCGCCTAGTTCGGCAAGCGTTTGGGCCAGGGGCACACCAGCGGATGGCGGCATCAGATTCTTAGCATGTTTCATGGCCAACGTCCGCAAGTGGTCGCGCAAAGCGCCAATGACGGATTCTGGGTCCATCCAATCGTTGCCCTGGATGAACGCGCCACCCGAATGCAAGACGCGCCCGATTTCGTGCAAGACGCGCGCTAAATCTTTGGATAAATGCAGGACGTGCACCGCCAGCACGGCATCAAAGATGTTACTGGCGAAAGGCATTGCTTCCATATTCGCTTGCAAAAGTGCTAGGTTGCCACGCCTATCAGGCTGTTGGTTGGCGGCGGTGTGAGCTAGCATCTCGGCGGAGAGATCGAAGCCGACAACACGTGCGCCTGCCGCTGCAACCGGGTATGCAATACGCCCCGTTCCAACGCCCATTTCGAGCACGCGCGCATTCTCGCCTGTAATCATCGTGATGGCCTCACCAATACTGCGCGAGACATCTTCGGGATGCGCGCGCTGGCGGTTGTAAAGGCCCGCGATACGCGCGTCAAACGAAAAATCGGTATCCGGCATCAGGCGATTGCTCCAGCTTCCATGGCGCGTAGGGTATCTTGGCGGGTGAGCTTTTCATCTTGCACATCATGAAAGCGCGTCACGCTGATATGCCAGAGCAAATAAGCAGCGGTTAACATGCCGAGGGCTTCTAGGCTGAAGATACCAAAATAGGCGATATGCGGCGCTAGCAGGCCACTTTCAATGAAGGCCGTATGCAATGCACCGCCCCCAAAAGCCGCTACTCCGTTACCTAAGGCTTGGGCCATGCCCCACATACCCATGTAAAGGCCAGTAGCTCCTTCGACGGTCATATCCATCATCATGGAGAGCGCGCCCACGTTGAAAAAACCCGTAAACAGACCCATGAAGAACAGCGCCGGCAGGACGCCCGCTTGAAACTCTAAGGCCGCGCAGGTGGCGAGAATCGCCATTCCTAAGGCTGTTCCCAGGCTGCCGATTAGCGCGATGGTGCGTTTCCTGAACGGTTTAACCGCACAGGCCACGCCCATGAAGAGCATGCCGATGAGCACACCGCCGCCCCAGGTTGGCTGGAATTGGGTGGTTTCACTCACGTTCAAGTCGAAAACTTCGGCGCCGAACACTTCGAGGATATTATCCTGTAAAAAGATCGCGAGAATGGCGATAAAGATAAACGCGAAGAAGCCGCGCGCTTGGGCGTTTTCGCGCAGTACAGCACGTGCCGCTTGAATGCCGTTCCCCGAGGGGATTACCGGGTTATTTTGGGTTTTTAGGGCCTGAACTTCGTCTTTGGTCAGGCGTTTTTCTATGCCGATGACACCTAGAAAAGCTGAGATAATGACGATAAAAGGCGTCAGGTTATACAGACTTTGCATGGCTTCGGGGCTGTATTCCGTGCGCACACTATTCATGACCCCAGCGGCAATGATGGTACTTAAGATCGTGATCGTCCACACGACAGAAATCACAGTCCCGCGTGCTTCGGGCTCGGTTACTTCGGCAATGAGCGCATGATGCGTATCGCCAATAACGGCTATCAAGATGCCGTATAACAGAAAAAGCCCTACGCCAGCGATAAAGCCCAATGCTTCACCATCGCCCATGCTTTGCGCGATGCTGGGCAAAGCCACGAATAGCAAACTTCCCAAAATTGCGCTAACGAGCAAATACGGCGTTCGGCGATAGCCGCCGATGGGATGCTGATCGGTAAAGCGCCCGGAAATAACTTGAAACGGTGACAAAAAGTAATGCAACGCGAGCATAGACGTCACTAACACCGCCGTGATGCCCAGTTCATGAATGGCAATGCGGTTGAAGTCGATGGTCAACAAGGCAAACATCCAGCCCACCCCTAATTTGGGCAGGGCGAGCCGGATGGTTTTCAGAGATGCGCGCAACGCGCGCCAGACCAAGTTTGTGGTTGCGGTCATAATCCCCCTTTGGGTTATGGATGCTTCAATGATTGGTCTATTTTAGTGACGCAACATCAATGCAAGTGCTAGCCTGCTACCGGACGAATGTTGCCGTCTGATGTATAGCGCTCGTGTTCACCGCTTTCCATATGTCGTTCTAAGGAGGTGTCATTCAGCGGCACCAGCGGATTTTGGAACATCAACCACATGAACATGGCCACCCAAAAGCCGCCAAAGCCGACCAGCATCGCAAATTCCCACCCTTGGAAAGCCACTTCAGGATTGGTCACCGGCAGTACGAACCAGAATACTTCGACAATGCGCATCAAAAACACGAGCGCGGCAATGCCAGATAGCACCGGGCGAAGACGTTTAATGCCGGGGATAATCAACACGATAAAGGCAATCGCGTGGAAGAGCACGATAGACACGAGTAAGGCATCGTATTCCGCACGGCGGGCATATAGATTGACCTTGTCCGGAATATTGCCCGACCACATCACGATGAATTGCATCAGCGACAGATAGCCCCATACCAGGATGCTAACAATCAACAAGCTGCTGATGTCGCCAATGGCTTTCGGCGTAGCGACTTTGCTATACGCTTCATCATCCCAAAAGAAGGCGGCAATCATCAAGATAAAGGACAGCGCGGCCAAGGCAAATTGGCTGATAGCTAACCAGCCGAAAATGCTGGAAAACGACTCGTAATCGAGAAACATCCACAGATCAAAAGCCGCTAAGCTCGTGACGAGGAAATAAACAATAATGCCCAAGATGCCAAATTGCACGGCACGCGGGCGATTGTAATTCTCGCGGTCGCGGTCAGCCGCATAAGACCACCCCGTCAGCAGATAGGCAAAAATGGTCCATACCACGAAATACAAAATAACGCGAACAGCGAAGAACCCCGGCGCGAGCCAGATTGCTTTTTCATCGCCTAATTCGACGCCCTCGGCAGCCCAGGGGAATACTTCTTGCTGAGCGATAATCAAGGGGATGGACAGCACGGCCAAAAGCGGTATGGTTCGAGCACCAGCCGCAGCAAACCGCTTAACGACATAGACCCATCGCGCATCGAGCACGTTTGCCAGCAGCAACCAGGCCAAACACCCCAAAGCGAGTTGCAGCCAAAACAGGAAGCCGATGAGATAGGCTTGCCAGAAGAGGTCGGCGTCGGATGTGGCGCCGATCAGGCCAATCACGATACCGATGAGTCCGATGCCGAGCGCACCGAAAAATAGAACATTGAACGTTGGTGTATTCGGGTTTGTTTCAGTCTGGCTCATAATCCTTTTCCCTACCATGATATTCTTCGATGAGGGACCCTGAAAAGCAGGAGCACATTGAGTG
This sequence comes from Anaerolineae bacterium, assembly GCA_034437075.1. Lineage (GTDB taxonomy): Bacteria > Chloroflexota > Anaerolineae > Aggregatilineales > J027 > DAOTVD01. The sequence goes on along the minus strand of DAOTVD010000427.1, from coordinate 38,851 downwards.
GAGCAGCGCAGACAGGAAAGAATCGAAAGATGCCCAGCTTGCTGGTGGCCTCATAAACATAGATATAAGTCGCCACAAAAGGCAGCCGATCATCGAAAAAATATACAGATGCTATGGTAAGCGTACTGCATCTGAGCGGGTCTCTCAAAGTTAAAAAGCACGGGTCTGACGTGCTTTTTGTCACGAATCTTAGCGGCGCGGGCTGGCCTTGCTAGGCGAAAGGTCTTTAGCGTTCAGGAGGGGGCGTAAAGGGGCGACAAGCCGCGCAAGTACACTCTAGCGGGTGTGGCTCGGAGGCGCTGCGCTGTGCTTCGAGCATATTGGCATCGGGCACAAAATCGCGCGGCACGTCATCTAAATGCATAGTGGCTTCGATATACAATGCGCTGATTTCTTTTTCTGTGAAGCCAGCCTGTTGCATCATCAGTTTGCCGTTTTCGCGCTGGGTGCTGTTACCTGTCTGAACAATCTGCTTGTAATGTTCAGTTAGATTCTGCTTCCAATCATCTTGAAATGGGCTATAGCGCGGCATAGGAATTCTTTCAACTCAGGCGGTCATCTAAAAGGATGGGGCGGCATCGACTGGCGCATTAACGCGCTCAGCGCTGACGACAATCCGCTCTTGGTAGGTGTCGGAGAAAAAATCGTAGCCTGTGCATGTAATCAAAGTTAGCGTTTCGCGGCCTTGGGGATACACGACACTTAAGTCGGTCGCATCTACGATACGCACATCTGTCACGCGGTAGCTATGCGCCGCGTTGTTATCATTGATGGTTAGCAACGTGCCAATTTCCAGGTCCCCGATATTGGCAAATATCGAGGGATTGCCATCGCGGTCTTCGATATGCCCGGCCAGCACGACATTGCCGCCTTCATTTACCCAAGACGTGCCTTGTAAGTGGCCGATACGGTCGCCCAGATGATCCACTTGCCAACCTTCGGGCCGCAACAACGATTCGATAATGTATTCGGAAATATTGGCTTGCGGGATATACAGGCTAGGATAAGGCGAGCCATCGGGCCGCAGCGGGGTCTGGGTTTGGGGCGTCGGCGGGATTTCATCGGCTGCGGCGAGCGTCGGTAAGGTATCCACCGCCTCTTCGTCTATTTCCGGTGAAGATGTGGGCACAATAAATTGAGAAAATCCGATGATGACACCCACAAGTAACCCAATGCCCAGCAGCGTACTGATAATTATGATGCGCTGCCGTAGAGTTGTTTCTTTCTTTTGCATCATAGCGCATTTATACTCACATCAAATACCGTTACTTGTTTTATCATACCCGTTTGTCGGTTCGACAGGCAATTATGCACGGTAAACGGATTTGCTGTGCTCAAGCATTTTGACACTTTTTGACCCTTTAAGAGCTTTTTAGGGCCAAGTGTTTGATGATCAAATGTCCGTTTGATGTCTCTTTTGGGGCTAAAGGGCATTAACTAGCACCGCGCTACCTTTCTGAAAATTACCATAACCGTTGGGGCACTAAAAACTGACTGTTTGGTTCTGCATGGGTGGCGTATGACCGCTACAATAGAAAGATCATTATAACGGCAGAATGAATACACTGTACTTATGCCCATTCACTATAGCGTTTGGATACTTGGCGATCAGTTACTGAAAACGCATCCGGCATTACAAGCTGCTCAGGAGCATAGCGACTTGGCCAACATTCAGGTGGTGATGGTGGAAAGCCTGAGCCGCTCACGCCGGTTTACATACCATCCCCATAAGCTAATGCTCGTGTTTAGCGCTATGCGGCACTATGCCGCATGGCTACGTGAGCAAGGCTATCAAGTTGATTATATTCAGGCGCCCACGATGCTGGATGGCCTGCGTCAACATGTGAGTGAGCACCGACCTAATGGACAGTTCAAAACAAACACAAATGTTTTTTCTGCCAAAACCGAGGGCTTAAGCCCTCGGTTTTATACGGATTTGTTTTGCGTTCTCCATAAGCAACTTATCACGATGGCCGAGCGCCGCTTAATTCCGTTGAAGGGTTTATCCGGCAAGTATTGGGCTGGCGCGAATTCATGTACTGGCAGTATTGGCGCAACATGCCCGCCTTGCGCCATGCCAACACCTGGGCAGCCCAGCGCCCTTTACCGGCTTTCTTCTGGGATGGCCACACCGATATGAATTGCTTGCATCACGCACTCAGGCGAGCCCATACGCAAGGCTACCTTCATCACATCGAGCGTTTAATGCTCGTTTCTAATTTTTGCTTGCTGGCAGGGGTCGAGCCGCTAGCGGTGAATGATTGGTTCTTGAGCTCGTTTGTGGATGCTTATGATTGGGTGATGTTGCCGAATGTGTTGGGCATGGGCTTAAACGCAGATGGCGGGATCATCGCGACCAAACCTTATATCGCATCTGCGAATTACATTAACAAAATGAGTGATTATTGCCAGGGCTGCCGATATCATCATACCAAACGTACTGGGGAGTCTGCGTGTCCTTTTAATTACCTGTATTGGAACTTTTTGATCGTGCATGAGCAGACACTTCGTTCTAATCCCCGTTTAGGTAAGAATGTTTTAGGATTACGCCATTTAGATGACGAAGAGCGTGCGCGCGTGCAAGACCAAACCGAAACCTTTTTAGACCAGTTAGATTTACCTCATCATGATGTTTAACGATTTACCCACCACCTTGTTAGCTGATTTAGACGATATTGCACAAGCAGAAGGGCGTTCTGCTGATGAAGTCTTGAGAGATATGATTTCTCAATATCGGCAAAACGCCGCTACGCCGCCGGTGAGCCCCTTTTTCCATATTTGTGATACGGCTGTATCAGCCATTATTGTGGCCAACCGCGCGGGTGAGATCACGTATGTGAACGATTCGTTTATTCAATTCATGAACGTTGATGCCTATTGCACAATCGAGACATTTTGGCAAATCTACACACCGTCGTCTTTGCAAAAAATCCAGCAAGAAATCTATCCTTTTATCCTTACGGGGCAGGTTTGGGCCGGGGAATTAGAAATTATTCGTGCAGATGGCGTGCCGCGTATTGTCAAGCAGCGCATGGGCGCCCTCTTAGACACTCAAGGCCAGGTCATGCATTGCTTTGTGGTCTTCGTTGATGTGACTGACCAGGTGCAATTGCAAGAAAAGCTACAGTATCAGGCCGATTTATTACAAGAAGTGTCAGACTCTATTATCTCAGTCAATAGGGCGGGCCATATCACCACCTGGAACCGGGGCGCGGAGATGCTGTATGGCTATACAGAGCAAGAAGCGCTAGGGCAATTCATTCACGAGGTCACCTATACCCAGTCACCCTATAATCGCACGGAGTTTTTTCGTCAGCGCATTCAGCAAGACCGCACATGGGAAGGTGAACTGCTGCAACGTCATCGCGATGGGCGGCCATTGCATGTCTACGTTAAGGCCAGCGCGCTATATGACATCTCCGGGGAGTATGTCGGTATGGTAGGGGTCGGGCGTGATATTACCGCGCGGCGCCAAATTGACCGGCTTTTACGGGTACAAGAAGAAAAAACACGTTTGTTGATGGATGCTACAACTGTAGGGTTGTTCATCTACCAGGATAGCCGTATTCGTTATGCTAACAAAGCGGCACTCTCTATCTTGGGCTACGCCTATGATGAATTATTTCAAGTGCCCTTAGAACAATTAGTGCAGCGTTCCTGGCGCAAGTTATTGGCCCTTAGCAAAAAAATAACCCGTGAAGACGGCAGCACCTTACGTCAGTTTGAATTCCAAATCATGAATCGCGAGGGAGAAGCCACTTGGGTTCACCTGGATATATCGTTGTTCGAGTACCAAGGCAAAGCAGCCATTTGGGGTACCATTATCGACATCACCCAACGTAAAAAAGCTGAACAACAAGGTTTAGAATTGGCGGCCTTACAAGAACGGCAACGCCTAGCGCGCGATTTACATGACTCAGTGAGTCAATCCATCTTTTCAGCACAGACAATCGCGGGTATGCTACTGCGCTTATGGGAACAAAACCCACAAAAAGTTCGTCAAGGATTACAAGAATTACAAGACCTGACGCGCCATGTGCAGCTAGAAATGCGGGCCTTGCTGTTAGAGCTACGGCCCTCGGCTCTGGAAGAAGCCGACCTAATCGATTTACTGACCCAGTTAAAGGATGGATTTCAAGCACGCACCAATATTCCTGTTGTTTTGCTGGAAGAAGGCGCGCCCAATTTACCTGACGATGTGCAAGTCGTCATTTATCGGATTATCCAAGAAGCGCTTAACAACATCACCAAACATGCGAAGGCCAGCACACAAGTTTATATTATGGTTTGCGCTGGGGCAGGTGGTATACAAGTGAGTATCCAAGATAATGGGCGCGGATTTCGACTAAACCAAGTGAGTAAAAATCGTATGGGCATACGCATCATGCGCGAACGAGCCGAAGCGGTAAATGGCCGTTTGGCTATTTACACGGCACCTGGCCAAGGTACACACATTCATTTTGAATGGAAAAACGTCAAGAGGAATGCATAAGTAGACAATGACCACCATACGTGTTTGTATTGCTGATGACCATAACATGGTGCGCAAAGGATTGGCTTTTCTGATCGACGGCTTCGATGATTTTGAGCTCGTGGGCGAGGCCGAAAATGGCAAAGAAGCTGTGGCCTGTTGCGAACGCCTTAAACCGCATGTGCTTTTGATCGATATGATTATGCCCGTTATGGATGGTATCGAAGCGACACGCCATATTTATCAGCGTTTTCCCCAGGTGAAGATTATCGCCCTGACGAGTTTCCAGAATGTAGGGTTGGTGCACGACGCGCTGGATGCCGGGGCGCTTAGCTATCTTTTGAAAGATGCCACGGTCGATGAACTCATCAAAGCTATTCGCTTGACCTACCGAGGTGAATCTTATATGTCGCCTCAGGTGTCGCAGATGTTGGCCAAAAAGCAAGAAGCCTACTCGGCTGCCTCGATGCTAACACCCCGTGAACGCGAAGTGTTGCTCTGTATGGCCAAGGGCTACACAAATCCTCAAATTGCGGAAGAACTGAACATCAGTCGGTATACGGTCAGCGCCCATGTGCGCAATATTTTGGGCAAAATCGGCGTATCGACGCGCACCCAGGCCGTGGCCCAAGCGCTTAAACAGCAGATCATCTAAGGCTCGCCGAATCCCTGGGATACCTCGCCGGGAGCATTTGGCCAGGCTTAAATGAGAACTTCTCATCTAAGCGACCGGAATTGCCCAACCAAAGCTTGCTTTATTCGTCAGATTAAACAAAATTTGCCAAAAACATGATGAGGATATAAGAATGCTTTGCTTCGTGTTCCAAAGCTTTCTACAATAATCAGTCGATTGGTATAAAACCTTTAGATTTATGCCTAGCTTTCCGTATTGCTTAGAAAGGACATATGAGGATGCGAGTTATTCGGTTTTCTCTAGTTGTCGCGCTGATTGCAGCGGCAGCTTTTAGCTTTGGTGTATTTAATACCTCCCACGTCACCGCCCAAGAACCGGGCCCCAAACTGCAAGAGATTTTGGATCGTGGCGTGCTGAACTGTGGCGTGAGTGGTACGCTACCTGGCTTCTCTAGCCCCAACCCCGACACGGGCGTCATGGAAGGGCTGGATGCTGACTATTGCCGTGTTGTAGCGGCGGCGATCTTTGGCCCCGAAAATGTTGACGAGCGCATTAACTTTGTGCCGCTCACCGCTGCCGAGCGCTTCACGGCGCTGCAAGCTAATGATGTGGATTTGCTCATGCGCAACACCACCTGGACCTTCACTCGTGACACCAGCCTGAACAGCCACTTTGGCCCCACCACCTTCTACGATGGCCAGGGCTTGATGGTGCCAGTTGAATTGCTGGATGCCGGCGTGCAGACGCTGTCTGATCTGGAAGGCGCCAGCTTCTGCGTTCAAAGTGGTACCACCACCGAGCGTAATCTGGTGGATGCTTACAGTGCTGAATTCGGCGAAGACCCCGAATTGGTGCTGGGCGATACCTCCGATGCGACCCTGCGTGACTTCGAAAACGGCGCTTGCGACGTGCTGACCTCCGACAAGAGCCAGTTGGCCGGCCTGCGTTCTGCTGCTGCCGACCCCAGCGCTTACGAAATCTTGGGCCAGACCCTCTCCAAAGAACCGCTTGGCCCAATGTACCTGGATGATGATCCGCAATTTGCCGACATCGTGAACTGGGCCACCTTTGCCCCCATCCAGGCTGAAGAATACGGCATCACCAGCGAAAACCTGGAAGAGATGATGATGAGCGAAGCCCCCGAAATCGCCCGCTTCTTGGGCCAGGATGACTCCGGCCTGGGTACCTTGATCGCCCTGAACGATGAATTCGTGGTGCACATCATCCAAACTGTGGGTAACTACGCTGAAATCTACGAGCGTAATATCACCCCCATCGGTGTGGCGCGCGAAGGCTCGCCCAACGAACTGTGGACCGATGGCGGTCTGCTGTATCCGCCGGCCTGGCGCTAAGCCATCTGATCGTTACTTCTGCTGAGCACCTCGCCCACCCTGGGCGAGGTTGCTTTTTACACCACCGCATTTGATGGTGTTTTGATACATCGGTTGGTTCCCTCAATCGCACCCGCGCATCACCCCAGCCAACCGTCATCCATACACAACATCGTTGGAGAGACTGACCATGAATGAAGTCTTTATTGCTATTCTTGTGGCAACCCTAGGGGCTACACTTGGCGGCATCTTAACCCGCGCGTTGTATATCTTGAAAGGTCAAAACGCGGATAAAGGGTTACATCTGGGCACGTCGATAGGATTGGCTTTTGTTCCTGTCAATGCGGTTGTCCTACTCTTAGCCCCAGCGCTAGAAGGCACAAGTGATGCAGGCGATACCCTGGCCTCGATCCTGAGTTTGCTGGGGATTGCCTCGTTACCTATTTTCTTGTTGCCCTTCACTTGGGTAGCCGTTTATCTGACATTATCCAAAAAGCCACGCGATGAGCGCATCGCTATCATTCCCTTCTACCGTGACTTAATTGTTTTACAAAATTTTTTACAAGTCTTTTTTGCGATAGGCTTTATCGGTGGCTTGGCTTGGCTGTGGCAAAGCCTGACAACCAATTTGTCAGAATCGCAAGTTACGCTTGACTTTGGGGTATATGAACGCCGTTTCGCGGCCACCATTTCGGAAGGCCCGCCCTTTCGTAATGAATGGAGTTGGGTGGATACCTTGAGCGTAACCAATATGCCTGTACCGGAACTCTGGTTTTTGGTGTGGCTGGGCATCGCGTCTTTAGCATATACCTTGTTGCGCCGGAATGGCCAAACGAACGCCCTCCCTATCGCCGTAGGGCTTGCTTTGATAACGCCGATACATACTGTCCTGGTTGCGCAATTAGACGCGGAATTGGTATCGCAGGTCAGTTGGTTGTTGCTTGTCCTCTTGGTAGCGGCTACGTTGTACTTAAATTTTCAAAAACGCAGTCGCTATATGGCCATTGGTGCGGCTGCGCTGGTTCTCGTTACCTTGCCCATACATAACACAATCCTGCAATCGATCCTGGAAGCGTTAGAGCCGTATTTAGCCGCGTCGAGCACCACGCGCGTCATTATCAGCGGCTTTGTCAACACGATTCGCGTGGTGCTGGTGTCTGTTGTCGCGGCCACAATTATTGGTGTATTGGTGGGCATCGGCTTGCTATCCAATAACTATCTGGTACGGCAAGTATCCGTGGTGTACACCGAGATATTCCGCAATACGCCGCTGCTGGTGCAGCTTATTTTTATCTATCAGGCGCTCTTGATTGTCTTGCCTGCCGAAACTGCCGGCGGTATTGAGCCAACCGCGTTAACCTCCCCCGGACAAATTGGCCCATTTACCCTACATGAGCATCTGTATGTTATCAGTTCACAGGGCATCTTGTTCACAGACCTGGTACCCACCGATAGCTTTATATGGTTAGCCTTGGGGCTGTTTGTCGGTTTGATGGTAGCCATGGCCGTGCGCTGGTGGCGTAAGGGTATTCAAGACCGCACGGGTGAACCTGCTTATACCTGGCGTTACGCGCTGCCGACATTTTTGTTTTTTGCGGGCATCGGCTGGCTGGCGGCGGGTGGCTGGCCGATTGGTCAGGGGCCTTTTACCGTAGACTATCCGGCTTTTGTGCGTGAAGGCTTCAGAGGTCAATTCGAAGGCGGTTGGCGTTTGAGCTTGCAATTTGTGGCCGTTTTCGCAGGTCTCAGTTTCTATACATCGGCCTTTATCGCAGATATTGTGCGGGCGGGCATTCAATCTGTGCCCAAGGGCCAACTTGAAGCCGCGCGGTCGTTGGGCTTGGGCGGTTCGCAGGTACTTTCTTTGGTGATTTTGCCGCAAGCATTGCGTTTGATTATCCCGCCATTGGGTAATCAGTATGTCAATCTGGGCAAAAACTCCAGTTTGGGATTGGCGGTCGGGTTTGCCGATGCCTATAACACGGTGAACATCGCCAACAACGAAAGCGGCCAGGCCGTGCCGTTCTTTGTTGGTTTGATGGTCATTTACTTGAGCATGAGTATTACGTTCTCACTCTTCACAAACCTGTTGAATACCACAACCGAATTGAGGACCCGCTAATGTCTGAGCAAAGTTTTCAATCACATTATGTTGGGCCCGAACGGCCACCCGAAGGGCGCCGCCCGCCTATTTCTGAAATTGGGCTGATAGGCTGGCTACGCAAGAATCTATTCAATAATGTGCCCAACGCGATCAGTACATTGATTACGTTGGCTTTTATCCTGATCTTTTTGTACGACTTTCTGAACTGGGCGATTTTTTCGGCGCAATGGGAAGTGGTCTTTCTGAATCTGACCAATATTGGCGCTGGGCCGGAATATCCTAAGGAAGAAATGTGGCGCATAGAGCTATCGGCTTTCATTATCGTCTTCCTCGTGATGTTATCCGTTGGCTTTTGGGGCCGCATTCAGCGCTGGATATTTGCGGCAATGGGGCTGATTGGGGCCGCAATGATCATTATTCCTTTGCTGACCCAAGCCGTACCAGAGCCGCCAATTGCCTACTATACCGAGCCGGGATACATCAATCGCCAGGTGAATTTCATTGCCGAAGAAGGCCAGGAAATCACATTTACGATTGATCCGTTGATCGAGCCGGACGAATTCGGCCTAGAAAACATCGGCGGGTATATCGCGGATGATAATCAGCTTACCAACACATCTTGGGACGCGATAGCCGCAGCGGCTCGTGGCGTAGATCGCGGGCAAATTGACTCCACTGCATATGATATGAGTTTGCAGGTGCAAGTTTGGGATGCACAAGGGGAGGTCATCTACGAAACGCCCTTTACAGAAGGTAACCAAGAATCAGAAAGTTTCACCTGGGAAGCACCTGATTCGGGTTGGTATACCTTCACGATGGTGGAAGAAGAAAATGAGGAATTCAACACGGCAGGCGTTGCTTTGCTGCGCGTTGAAGACTTGGAGGTATATTACAATACCAACTGGTCAATTGAACGCCGCCAAGCCACCTATGGCCTACCGCCTGAGCTTGAATGCTCTAATTGTGCCACCGAGGCCAACCGTACGGATATGCGCTTTTCCGGTGAACGTACGCTACCCCAGTATTTCAGCCTGCAACTGGGGCCTTACCTGTTGGCAACCCGTCAGTTCTATTTCATCAGCTTGGTTGTGGGGCTGATTGGCTACTTTTTGGGTCAATCAGGTAAGTACCGTTTGCCGCGCAAGTGGATGACACGGGGTTTGTTGCTCTTATGGGCAGTGTCTATCCCGATTCAATATGTCATATCGGTGGGCATAGAAGGCAACGACACACTACCTGAAATTGATACAACGGACTTCGGCGGTCTCTTTTTGACCTTAGCGCTCACCGTTGTAGCGATCATTGGTTCTTTTCCCATTGGCATTGCCTTAGCCTTAGGTCGCCAGAGTGAACTGCCGGTCATCAAATTCTTGTGTACCATTTTCATCGAAACCATTCGCGGTGTACCGCTGATTACGTTGTTATTTGCGGGGCGCTATATTGTGCTGTTTATGGTGGACGGCTTGCAAGATACAGCGGCAGTCGTGCGCATGGCAGTTGTTCTGACGCTGTTCACAGGCGCCTATCTGGCCGAAGTTATTCGCGGTGGCTTGCAGATTATCCCTAAAGGACAACTCGAAGCCGCGCGCGCGCTGGGGCTAACCAGCTTTCAGACCACCTTGCTTATCGTCTTGCCCCAGGCGCTACGCGCGGTTATCCCTGCGATTATGGGCCAGTTTGTGAGTATCTTCAAAGATACGTCGTTGGTAGCTTTGGTGGGCATCTTCGAGATTACGGGCGCTATGCGGCGTATTTTGTCGGATACCGCCACTGGTTACACCGGCTTTCAACGTGAAGGTTATTTGTATATTGCTATCTTGTACTTCATATTCTCGTACTTGATGGCAGCAGCCAGCCGGAACCTGGAACGGAGTGGCGCTGGGGCCGTAAGAACGGATAAACTATAAATAGAACGATGAAGGAACAAAACCAATGACAGACACAGTCAAAGCCGAAAAAACGGATCACAAATCACAAACTCAGGTGGGGGATACCATCATTGAGTTGCGGAACTTAAATAAGTGGTTTGGCGATTTCCATGTATTACGCGACATCAACCTGACCATTCGCGAACGCGAAGTGGTGGTTATCTGCGGCCCGTCCGGGTCTGGTAAATCGACCTTAATTCGCTGTATCAACCGCCTGGAGGAACACCAGGATGGTGAAATCATCGTGGATGGCATCGAACTATCTAACGATACGCGCAATATCGCGGAGATTCGGCGCGAGGTGGGCATGGTTTTCCAACAATTTAACCTGTTTCCGCATATCACCGTGCTGCAAAATGTCACGTTAGCTCAACGCTATGTGCGCCACCGCCCGCGCCACGAGTCCGAAGAAAAAGCCATGAGCTTGCTTGAGCGGGTTGGCATCCAAGACCAGGCGCATAAGTACCCAGGCCAGCTCTCTGGCGGCCAGCAGCAACGTGTCGCGATTGCGCGCGCGCTGGCCATGGACCCCAAAATCATGCTGTTTGATGAGCCGACTTCTGCTCTGGACCCAGAAATGATTAAAGAAGTGCTGGATGCCATGCTAGAATTAGCTTACGAAGGCATGACGATGGCCGTAGTAACTCATGAAATGGGTTTTGCGCGCGAAGTTGCCCAGCGGGTCATTTTTATGGATGCTGGCAGCGTGGTTGAAGTTGCGCCCCCCGAAGAATTCTTTAATAACCCGCAGCACGACCGCACCAAGCTTTTCCTTTCACAAATTCTCTAGTCGCCCGAAACGACGATCATCACAACGCGCTAGAAACGAGCCCCGCAGGCTCGTTTTTTGATGTTGCCTCTTGATCTGATGCAGTGCTCGGGTATTTGTGGATAAGTTCTGCTGTCCATTTTGTGTCCATTTTGTGTCAGGTTTTGTGTCTAAGTCTCATTTCTGTTGAGTTAGGCTAAAAAAAACGGTATATCTCTTTAATTATCTGCGCTCATTGGAGGTTAAAAAAGCATGATGGCTGCTCAAACCCAGTACCTTATTCGTAAAGAGCAACTCGACAGACTCACCAAGTCCCAGCAGATGCCCGTCACGCTCATTAGGGCACCTTCGGGCTATGGCAAAACGATCCTTTGCGAACAATGGGCTGCACAACTTCAAACCCCGGTCGTATGGGTTCAACTTTCTGCGCAGACGCGCGATGCCAATATCTTTGATTTAGAAATCATGACAGCTTTGCGTGACTATTGTATTGCCACAGCCACTTCGAAATCGGGCGCCTACAAAATTGAAGATTTACCAGAATGTTTTGACCCCCTCCCCCATGTGACCCTGTTTATTGATGATGTCCATTTATTGTATGCCTTTCCCGAAGCGATTGAGCGCTTCGAAACTTTCATCAATAATCGACCTTGTAATCTGCATCTTGTGTTGATCAGCCAAACGACCCTGGATTTTATCCCTTATGATCATCTGGCTGCCCAGGGTAAGGTCATCGGCTTTGGGTCAGAGGATATAAAATTCACATTGTCGGAAGTGCATGCTCTGGCGGACGCCATGCAAGCCAATGACCACACGGCCACCTTTATTGATTGGCTGTACGAACGCTTGGATGGGTGGCCGTTAGGCATTCACTTAGCATTATCTGTGCGGGATAGCACGGCCATCAAAGCCGCCCTAGCTGGTTCAATCGACATTGAACAGGCCTTTAACCGCCTAGCTGATTGTTTGCTCAAGGCGATGCCATACACCACACAAACCTATTTATTGCGCGCGTCCATCTTGCAGGAGATTTCGCCCGAAATATGGGCACATATCATGGGACTTTCGCCCCAAGATCAAGATATGTGGGCTTCTTTTTCAACGCAGGGTTTTCTTAAGCGAGCCAAGGCCGGTTTTATAATCCCTAGGCGTTTGCGCCGTTTTCTATACAAAAAGCTACACACCGAGCATTCCCAAATCTTTAAGGAGGTTCATCAACGCGCGGCCATCTGGTATGACGAACGCGGAAATTTAGACCGGGCACTTTTTCATTACGTACAAGGGCAGCACCTAGAAGAAGCGTTTAATCTGGTCGAGAATGCCGTTGTGATGTACTACAACCGAGGCGATACGGAAATTCTGCTGCGTTGGCAAGAGCTCTTACAGCCGTATGCTGAAAATGTGCCCGAGTTACAGCGGTTATGTGGCGCGATATACATTGATAGGCTGGATTATGACAATGCCCGCCAGAGCCTAGATGCCGCAAAAAAGGGGTATGCGGCCCGCCAGAATGAGCTGGGCGTGATGCGGGTAGATTTACATTTTGCCATGATTGCATTACAGACGAACGATGTGCAGACCAGTTTAGAAATCGCCCAGCGGTGCTTACCCGAAACGGAGCAAAAAAATAATACATACGGCAAAGCACTACGGATTATTGGCCGGTCTTATTTAAGGCTTGGGGAGCTTGAAAAAGCCCAGTCCAACTTGGAGCAAGCGCTCGAAGCATACGAAGCTCACGGAGACCCATATGCACTCTCTGTCTTGTTACTCGATCTGATGGTGATTTATCAGAAAATAGATGATCTTGAAAAAGCAGAGGCCTGCTTGCAAAAGGCCCGGGGATTACGGGGCAAAGATCGTGATACATCCGCGTTTGCGCTTTTGTTAAATAATCTGGCCTATCACTACCATATGCATTATCGGTATATATCGGCTTATAACCTGGCCAGTGAGGGGCTAGACTTAGCCCAAAAACATAAACACAGCCGCGCCGAAGGGTATTTGCATTGGACAATGGGTGATTTGTTGCGCGACTGTGGGCATTGGGAAGCCGCCAAGAAGCATTATGAACAGGCGCTTTACTGTGCCGAAGCGCAACAGGACGACCAGGACGACCCAAATTCCGAAGAAACGCTTCTGCATATGTCTCAGGTTAATTACGCCTGGCTGGCGCGTTGGAAAAAAGATTATCAATTCGCGAGAATGTTGCTAACCGATCAGTTGGCTTGGGCAGAGGATGTATCAGAGAACTGTTTAGCATGGGGGGTTTGGGCGGCCTGCGAACTCGATGAACATTGGGACGAGCAAGCTGATGGTGTCTTACAAACGTGTATGGCACATTTTCTAAACGAAAAACAATATCCAGAATGGATGCAGATGATAACGCTTGGTTTAAGCAGCGCCGCACGTCGCCAAGACCAAAACCATCTACGCCACTTCGTAAAGATGTTGTCGTCAGTTGAATCCCAAATTATCGATAAACATCTACAGCCCCTGTTGGCCGAAATGCTGAATGTTCCCGAACTTAACGCCATGTTGCGTGAGAAGCTGTTTTGGGCAGACCATCGTATGGAAGAAAAGCTGCGAGGTCTAAGCCAGGCCAATTTGCCTCTAAGCTGTATTTCACCTGAAATCTTACCCGAGATAGACCTTCCGGTGCGTATCCGTATTGAGGCTTTCGGGGAGGGGATCGTCTATCGGGATGGGATACTTATCGAAAAATGGGAGTCGAACCAGGCGCGGGAGATCTTTTTCTGTCTGTACTACAAAGGCCCCCAAAGTAAAGATGACCTTATTCATCTTTTCTGGCCGGATTACACCAGCCCTAAACATGCCAGGGATAATTTGAGCACCACAATAGCGCGGGCGCGCCGTGCTGTTGGCCATAAAACGATCATTCATGAGGATGGCTACTACCAAATCAACGAAGCCGTTGATATTGAGGCCGATACCCAGCTATTTGATCTTTACTACCAAGAAATGCAAGTATTACCTTTACAGCATTTTCAGCCCCAGGAGCAGGGCGAACGTGCCGCCGCATTATATAAAGACCGTTTTTTGAAAGATTTCTATAGTGATTGGATCGTCAATCTCCAACATGTTTACGAGATCCGTTGCTATGAAATTCTGGTCAATGCCGGACACAGCGCGCGTTTGAACAACCAATTATGGCAAGCTCTAGATTACTATGAAAGAGCGCTGGCCATTAATCCAGATTCGCTCATTGTGCGAGAAGCGATCAAAAAGACCCATCAAGCGCTGAAAAATCATTTGCGCGATGATGAAGACGATTTTGACCCAGACGACGCCAGTTCAGCTGGCGACCAAGATATTTAGTTGGCGGCATTAGGGCTCGACAGCTTGCCGAACAGCGCGAATATTGGCCTGGGGTGTGGTGGTCATCATCACGCATCCCGTCGAAAGGATAAAGCGCCGACCATCCATTTGCCGGATGGCATCCTGGGCCTGATGCGTGACTTCATCGGGCGTGCCATTATGCACGGCCTCGAAATGCCCCAGACCCCCGCATAACGCGCCGGTAAATTGATCGGCAGCCGTGCGTAAATCGGGGGATGTTTCGCGGTCATGCCAGTTGATCGCCTGTACTGGATATTCCGCTGCTAGCTTAAACATGGGGGCTTGTCCGTGTAGGTGTAGCATGTTAAACCACCAACTCTCGGGCAGAGCCTCCAAAAGTTGCAAATCGTAAGCCAAGCCAAATTCTCGATAGGTGGTCTCGCTGAAAAGGGTATACGTGGCATGTTGTACCGCGTAGAAAATGCCATCCAGCGCGACATCTTGCAGGGCGGCCAGATAAGCGCGGGTATTGTCGGTGATGATTTTTAGCCCCGCATGCACCGCCTGGGGATACTGATGGACATGGCGCACCAGTTCGTCCCGCCCGATGATATTTTTAGCTTGGGCGAGCGGGCTAAAAATGGTCGCTAAAATTGGGACATCCTCGCCTGCGCCCTGGCGAATAAGGCGCAAGGCGTCACGATAGTGGCCTAATGCGCCCGTGGTAGGGTCAAGCTGGGCTAAATGATGCCAATCGGCGGGCTCGTGGATAACATATCGCACATAATCGCGCGTGCCTTCAATATCGCCCACCCAAATATCTTCCACGCCATAGCCGCGCACACTATAGCTACTCGCGGGCGAAGCTTTGATAAAATCCCAATCCCATTGTTCTTGAAAATGTAGGGTCGCGGCTGCCAGGTCTGCCGGGTTTTGATCGTCCCCAGGCCAATGGCGCCACAACGCGACGGGCGGACGGTCTACCGCCTCGCCAGCCAAGGTTTTTTTGAGGCGTTCACGTTTTTGCAAGAGATGTCCTTTCTCATCCTGAAAAGCACCTATGCTAAAAGCCTACTCTGATGACTGACGCGGCGCAATATTTCAGTTTGGCGGGGGGATGTGATACACTTTTAGCCAACACGGCACCGCTCCGGAATAAGCTTGTGGGTCAACAACCCATCGGGACATCGCTTTTCGTCAGGCAAACATGATGATGTAAAGGAACATATCGGATGGCAGACTACATTGTCTCAGCAGATGCCGGTAACGCAGGCACGAATGTTGTCATGGCTAAGAACAACGGCGGATATAAACGTTATTACGAACCGTCTGTGCGCGCCATAGCGACAGGGGATAGCCTGGGGCTGGGCGAAGATTTCGAAATGCAATACAAATACGTCGATTGGTACGGCAATCGTTACATCACAGGTGATGATGTCATTCGTGTGACCCGGCGCGGCTTAGAACACCATATGGGCGCTAATCGCTATGGGGATGAGTTTCACCAATTTTTGGTCGCAAATGCGATTGCTAATCTCGGGGTCAAAAAAGGTAGCGTCGATCTGACCCTCTTTGCCCCACCTGGCTTGTTCGTAACGGCCAAAGAACAGATCGAACAGCGATTTATGGAAGATAATGGCCGTGTCGAAATTCAGCTTAAAGGTGATCGTAAACCGCGTGAATGGCATTACGAGCGCATTACCGTTTGGCCCGAAGGCTTAGGCGCGGCGATTTGTTTTGTGGTGGATGACCAAGGCAAGCTCGTCGATACGGATTTGCTGGCGGGTGAAGTGGTTATCTTGGATGTGGGCGCATTTACGCTGGATGCCCTCAAGGTCACGGATGGGACGTTCAACCCAGAAAGCTTAGAAACCGCGACTTGGGAGCAAGCAGGCGTCAACACGCATATGCGCGAGCCGCTTTTGCGCATGTTGCATAAACGTCACGATGACTTCAAGGTCTTGACTGTTGATGACATGGATACCATCTTGCGCCGGGGTTCCAACGAGGGTGACTATAATTTGCGCGTGGCGGGTATGGAAGTCAATTTAGAATCGGCGATTGATAATCATCGCGAGCGTTACGCGGATTGGATCGCCAACAATATTTGTGATGGTGTCTTTAACGGCTTTCGCGGGATTAAGCTCGTCATTCTGGTGGGGGGTGGGGCCGTGCTGGTGCAAGATAAACTCTTGGATATTTATGGCACCTTCGACCCCAGAAACCCGAACAAGGGCGGCAAAATCTTGAACCCCAAAAAGCATGCTATGACCAAAAAAGTGCACCCGGTTGATATGAATGCCGTGGGTGGTTTACGTTTTGCGATGATGCAGCAGCAGCAGAATAACCCTGCCTAGGGTTATAGACTATGCAATTCTTTAAGTAACGTAATATCGGCTTCAACCATCATCTCAACGAGTTGTTGAAAGGTGATGGTTGGTTCCCAACCTAAGGTTTGCCCGGCTTTGCTGGCATCCCCCACAAGTAAATCAACTTCTGCCGGGCGGGTATAGCGCGGGTCGTTAAAAACGACATGTTCTTCGACATCCAGCCCCACACAGTCAAAAGCCGCCTGCACAAACTCGCGCACGCTATGGGTTTCGCCCGTTGCAATCACATAATCGTCGGGGTCGTCTTGTTGGAGCATCAAATGCATGGCGCGCACATAGTCGCCCGCGTAGCCCCAGTCGCGGCGCGCATCCGGGTTGCCCAAGTGCAGCTTATCCGTAAGGCCGAGCTTGATGCGAGCGGCGTTGTAGGTAATCTTGCGCGTTACGAATTCAATGCCCCGCCGGGGGCCTTCGTGGTTGAACAAAATGCCATTGCAAGCGAATAAGTCGTAGCTTTCCCGATAATTGACGGTCAGCCAATGGCCATAAACTTTCGCGACACCGTAGGGGCTACGCGGATAAAAGGGTGTATCTTCTTTCTGGGGCACGGCTTGTACTTTGCCAAACATCTCGCTGCTGCCCGCTTGGTAGAATTTGGCATCAGCTTTAACATGCCGCAAGGCATCCAATAGGCGTGTAACGCCTAGTGCGGTGACATTGCCCGTTAGCGTGGGCTGCGACCAGGATGTCCCCACAAATGATTGCGCCGCCAGATTATAGATTTCATCGGGTTGCGACACTTGCAACGCTTCTTGAAGCGATGTTTGGTCGGTCATATCGCCTGCGATAAGCTCTAAATCATCTTGAATATGAGCGATACGCCCAAAGTTCATCGTACTGGTACGACGTACCAAGCCATATACCCGGTAGCCTTGCTCTAGTAAATGTTCGGCCAGGTGCGATCCGTCCTGGCCCGTGATACCTGTAATCAATGCGATTTTCGTCATTATGCAAAGTCACTTTCTTGTGCTTGGCGTGCCTGTTGGAGGATATCGCGCAAGCTTCGTTCGATACTGATGGTTGGTTGCCAGCCGGTATCTTGGCGAAGCTTGCGATTATCTCCGATAATTTCGGATACATCAAGCGAGCGTAAGCGGCTTGGGTCTTGCTGAATACGAATGTCGGCTGAACTGAGCGCACATAATTTATCGAGTAGGTCGCCTATGGCGTAGCTTCTGCCTCGGCACACGTTATATGCTTCGCCGGATTGCCCATGTTGGAGCAATAACGCATAGGCACGTACAACATCGCGCACATCGGTAAAGTCGCGCCGTGGTTTTAGGTCACCCACAGAAATGATCGGCTCTTGTTGTCCTTGTTCAATAGCCGCGATTTGGCGGGCAAAGTTGGGCAACGCGAAGCGTGTATTCTGCCCCGGGCCAATATGATTAAACGCGCGGGCCCGCACAATCTGTAATCCATGGGAGAGGTAATACTGTAAAGCGAGCATGTCCTGAGCGATTTTGCTCACTGCATAAGGTGTATCGGGACGAAAGGGCTGTTGTTCGGTGATTGGATTATCTGCGGGGTCGATCTTGCCGTAGACATGGGCGGAACTCACCGCCAAGAGCCGTGCATCGAGCCCATGGGCCACAAGACCCTTAATCAGGTTTAATTGGCCTTGCACGTTAATTTGCAAGGTTTCCCAGGGGTGTTCCAAAGAAAGCGGTACAAAGGCTTGGCCCGCCAAATGAAAAATCAGCTTGGGTTGTATCTGGCCAAGCAAATCAATTACGCTGGCTTCGTCACGTATATCCAGCTGATACCAGTCTATCGGTCGATCTTTGATGCGGGGTGCCAGACGCACCTCATCCGTGCTCGTGCCGACAATTTCCAAGGTGGTATCTTGTGCCAAATGTTCGACAAGATGGCGCCCTACAAACCCACTGGCACCAGTAACCAGGACTTTCATTTCAAATTGCCCTTCAGCGGTTCATAATCCGGTATACAGTATACCGGAGGAGTCCATGGTTGACGTGAGGAAGTCTCATCTACAACAATAGACGAACACTCATCAGCGCTTGTCAAGTTAAGCCCGCCATGCAGATTAGTCATTGGTGACACAATAACGCACGCCTCTTACCAAAGTGCGCCTTATATCCCCATAGATAAAGCGAGGGGCTTTACGGCGCACTTTGATAAATACGGCCCAGAATGGGCTGTGCTCAGCTAAGCGCCCTATGTGGCGCGGTCGAAGCACAGCCAAAACTTCTCGGAAACCAAACGCCGCATTAGCCTTTTACGGCACCTTCAGTCAATCCACTGACCAAGAAGCGTTGGAAGGTCAGAACGACAATTACGATGGGAATCGCCCCCAGCAAAGCTCCCGCCGAGAACACGCCCCATTCCTGGTCAAAGTCCGAACTCACTAGGTTATTCAGGCCGATAGCCAGCGTTTGCATGTTGTTATCTTTCAATAGCGTGAGTGAAATGATCACATCGCCATAGACCCCGATAAAGGTCAGAATGCCGACGACGGCCAAAACCGGACGAATAAGCGGAAAGATAATGCGCCAGAAGATTAGCCAATCGGAGGCACCGTCAATGCGCGCTGATTCATCCAGATCGCGCGGGACGGAGTCCAGAAAGCCTTTCATAAGCCAGGTATTGATGCCCAAGGCCCCGCCCAGATAGACCAGAATCAAGCCCCCGTAGGTGTTCAGGTCGAAAGATGGGATATGCGTACCAATTTCTTGGATCAGCAAAAACGTCGCGACGATGGTCAACGAACTGGGGAAAACTTGCACCAGAAAGACCAACAACATCAGGTTGCGGCGCCCCCGGAACCGAAAGCGCGAGAAGGCATAAGCGCCCATCGCACTGATGAGCACGGAGAGAAGCGACGTTATGGTGGCGGCGATGATCGAGTTACGCAGCCATAAATCAAAAGGGTGTATATCGCTATCCAACAAAGCTTCGTAGTTGGCTAGCCCTACATTGTTAGGGATGAGTTGTTGGGTGTTCAATGTGCCTGTTTCGTTGATGGATGCGGAAAACACCCACACAATCGGCAAAAAGCAGAATATCAGCACCAACCCCAGGATAGTCATCCGCACGACATATTCAATGGCTTGTTGGCGCCGGTGTGGTTCAGACAAAACGGTCATGAGTGCGCTAAACATTTTCTGAAATCTCCTCCCAGCCGCGCGTAAAGCGGAAATTGAAAATCGTGATGATGGCGACCATCAAAAAGATGACAAGGGTCACAGCGGAAGCCAGCGCGTAGTCTTGGTTACCCCCCCCACCGAAGGCGATATCGTACATGTAGGTGATGAGGATGTCGGTATGCCCAGCAGGTGTATCCAGGTTAATTACGGGCTCGCCCCGATTATACAGTTCGATGATTGTAAAGTTATTGAAGTTAAACGCGAACGAGGCAATCAACAAGGGGCCAACGGCGACCAGCAACAAGGGCAGCGTCAGAAAACGGAATTTCTGAAAGACGCTTGCGCCATCCACTTCGGCTGCGGCATAAATATCACGCGGGATAGATTGCAGGGCCCCACTACAGATTAGCATCATGTAGGGAAAACCTAGCCATAGCTGAATGACCATAATACCAATTTTGGCCCAGGTGGGGTCCGAGAACCAGGGCGGCGCCCAAGCAAATACATCGCGCATGACATCATTCACGACGCCTAACTGCTCATTGAGCAACCCTTTCCAGATGAGCACGGTCACAAAGGCGGGGATGGCATACGGCACCAGCAGCAAAGTCCGCCAGACAGCCCGCCCGGGCATAAAGTCCGCATTTAGCACCACGGCCAGGAACAACCCGAACCAGAAGGTCAACAGTACGCTGAGAAAGGCAAAGGTAATTGTCCACAAAAAGAC
The DNA here is from genome assembly GCA_034437075.1 of Anaerolineae bacterium. Classification (GTDB taxonomy): domain Bacteria; phylum Chloroflexota; class Anaerolineae; order Aggregatilineales; family J027; genus DAOTVD01. The sequence continues at coordinate 18,090 of DAOTVD010000427.1, read as the reverse complement.
CTGGGCGAATGGGCCCCGAATTCGCTCGGATGTCAGCAAGCGCTCGAAGTTTTCCGCGCCCACGTACACATAGTAGCCAGGGCGCAGTTCTTCGCCTTCGCGGCTGGTGAACGTCCCGGTTTCGGCGGTGTAGACCACGCCAGTCGCATTATCTATCAATGTGCCGTCATCGTTAAAGATATACCGATCCCGGAAAATCCCGGCTTGATCAAGGGGCCGGGTGGGGCTGAGCTTGACGACGTTCTCAGGATCACCAAATTCGATCTGATTCAGGACAGAATCCAAAATGGGGATGGCTTGGCCGCGTGATAAGCGTTCGTAGCCAACAATGCCCGTTGGGACGCCATCTTCATCAAGCGTATTATCGCCCAGATCAACTTCATCACCGGGGACAATCGAATTTTCGAGCGCTAGAAATGGGTCGCGCGCCTCGGCATCATCACTATCGGGGATAAGCCATAGGGCGTAATTATCCGGATTATCGGTAGCCCGAAAGGCTGTCCAACTATATGTGGGCGCGTCTTCGGGCAAGTAGGTGCGCGCTTCAAAGACTTGCTGAGCCTGGGCTTGGGTCAGAAAGTTTCCGGTACGATAGTTGGTAAACGCGGCATAGACAGTAAAAATCGTGGGATAGATGATGACGATGATCATCAGGGTTAAGCCCGGCGCAAACCATCGATACGCATATAAGGTTGGCATCAGGAATATAGCGTTAATACCGATCGTGACGACCCCCACGAACAACGCCAGGATAAAGGCATCGTTGCCTAAGAGTTCAAAAATAAACCAAATGGCAAAAACATCAATGAGGGCTAGCGCGATCAAGCGAAAGGCTACCGTAAAAAGCGGGCCATTTATAAAGTTGCTTATTTGGTTCGCCATACTGGGTGATGGCGGATTAGAGGGTATAGTACGTTGGGCCATAAATCACCTCGTTTATGTTTTGAAACCGTAGAAAAAAACAGAGCCGATGGCTTATGCCCCATCGACCCTGTTCTCTATTTACAGAATTGTTGACAGGCTAGCATTAGCCTGTAATCAGCGCTTATTCGCCAGAGATCGAAGCACGGATGCTGTCAGCGGCTTCGCTGAAGGCTTCTTCCGCGCTGCGTTCGCCTTGCATGGTCAGGGTGATGGCATCGCCCCAGAAGCCCCACACATCGCCCATTTCAGGGATAGCGGGCATGGCGCGGCCTGTTTGACCTGCGACCAGAATCTGCTGCACGAATTCATCTTCGACTATCTCGGAAACGGAGTTGAACACCGGCGGGCGGCCTTCGGCTTCATAGATGGCCTGCTGATATTCTTCGGTCGCCACAAAGTCGGTGAGGAAGGCTTGGGCCAGCAACGCATTTTCGCTGAACTGGTTCACCATCCAACCACGCACACCCAAGAACGGCGCGCCAGGTTCGCCTTCTACTTCACCCGGAATGGGCGCAATGGCGAAGGGTACTTCCTCTTGAACGAAGGTGGGGATGTTCCATGGGCCGGTGATGATCATCGCGGCTTCGCCATTGATGAACAGCGAATCGACATCGCCACCCCCCAGACCAGCCGGGATCAAACCATCTTCAACCATGCCTTCTAACCAAGCCAGGGCTTCAATCGAGCCTTCGCTGTCAATGCCGATGTCTTCGGGATTCAGGTTACCATCGTCGTCTTCACCGAAAATGTACCCGCCGAAAGCGGTTTGGATCGGGTAGAAGATAAAGCCGTTACCCTGGTCAATGATGAAACCATATTCGGCTTCGCCACTGTCGATAATTTCCTGGGACACGTCGCGGACTTCTTGCCAGGTTGCAGGCGGGGTTTCGACCAGTTCGGTGTTATAGAACAGGCCAACATTTTCAATCGCATAGGGAACACCGTACAGTTCACCGTCAAAGGTGAAAGCATCCAGGGCATTCTGATCGAAGTTTTCGGCCTGATCACCCAGGTTTACCGGGGCAATCAACCCGTTGACCACCAATTCACCGATCCAGTCATGCGCACCGATGAACATATCGGGGCCTTCGCCAGTGGGCGCGCTAGAGACAAACTGCGGGCGAATATCCCCAAAGCCCAACTCGACAATTTGCAGATCGACACCATACTCTTCTTCAAAAGGCGCAGCAATGTCTTCGAGGATAGGCGCACTGACTTCGTCAGTCCAAACCAACAAAGTAGGGGTATCTTGAGCGCCAGCAGGCCCAACTAAGGCCACAACTGTGGTCAGGGCAAATACCAACACAACCAGAATGATGCTACGTTTATTCACTTTTCCCTCCGTATTAGGAAGATATAACTTATGCGGATGAGGAGCACAGCCATAGACTACACTCTTTTCATGATGCTTTAAGGTTAGAGTTACAAAAAACCCTCATCCATTATACTTGATCTTGGCATTAGGCAAAAAAAAACCAGCATAGAGCCAATCAATAAAACTCATGATGGTCAAAAAGAGTCCATAAAAGTTCATGTGAGGTCTCACGGTTAGGACATATTCGTTAAATCATACATTGTGTATTAAATCTTACTTTATTGTCAAAAATATAAATTTTATATTAGAAAAGATAGATTGTCCACTTTTTAACAAACGACAGCTTGCTTTTTACCCTACACAATGTATATATTTGATTGCGGAGACAAACTTACAATAGATTGTCGGTTATGTCTCTCACCGGCCCAACTTATATTGGTCAGGGCCTGAACCAGCACATTGGCCATCCCGCAATACTGATAGATCTCACAACCTAAACAGCCCATTCTCGCCTATTTTGCTGTCAAGTAACGAGACGGCATATTGCGGCGTGGGTGGTGAGATAGACACGTTATCCGATGTGACCAGGCCTGCCGGCAGACTGCATGCGTAAATTCATACAATAAGGGAGAATGCATAGATGAAACACCTTAAGCGTTTCGGGATTGTTTTAGTTGTACTGATGATGCTGGCTAGCTCAGCGAGCATGGCCTTCGCGCAAGGCGATGATGCGATTGTCGTTGGTTCGAAAGACTTTACCGAACAACGTTTCCTGGGCTACATCATTCTGGTAGCGTTGCAGGAAAATGGTTTCGAAGTTGTGGATGAAATAGACCTCGGTGGTACGGCGATTGCGCGTGGCGCGCTCGAATCGGGCGAAATTGACGTATACCCTAACTACACCGCCACTGCAATTATTCAAAGCTTGCCCAACCTGGGGATTAATGTTCCGCAAGAAGCCGCTAGCGATGCGTATGAAGCTTACGCAGTGGCCGCTTCTCTGGACGCCACCTACAATGACCTGATCTGGCTGCGCCCGGCCCCCGCGAACAACACCTACACCATCGCGGCGCGTGCCGACTGGGCCGAAGAACGTGGCCTGCAAACCTTCGATGATTTGGCTACTTACATCAACGAAGGTAACGAAGTTCGGATGATCTCCAACGAAGAATTCACCACTCGCGAAGATGGTCTGGTGACCTTCGAAGAAACCTATGGTTTCGAAATCCCGCGTGACAATATCGACTCGCTGCCGGGTGCCGTGACTGGCCAGGCCCATCAGCAATTGGTGGCCCAGAGCGATCAGTTCGACCTGGCTGTGGCTTATGGTACCGATGGTACGCTGTCCACCTTCAACCTGGTTGTCTTCGATGACTCGCGTGGTGCGCAGCCGGTCTACCAGCCCACCGCCGTCTTCCGTGGCGAAGTCCTGCGCGCGAATCCCCAGATTGTAGACATCATCAACCCGATCTTTGCGACATTCGATGTCGAAACGCTGCAAACTTGGAATTCCTACGCGGGTGAAGGCGTTGACCCGGATGGTAACCCTGCCAGTGTTGAAGACCTAGCGCGCATGTACCTGATGGAAAACGGCTTTATCGGCGAGTAATTCGTTTCCTCAAACCTCATGGAGGAGTGCCCCTGCGGGGGGCTCCTTCTTTTTCATGAAAAAATTATTACAGACCTGTTTTTGAAAACCCTACATAATTAATTTTTGAAGTGAACTTTCGAGCAGTGAAGAACTGCCAAGCTGGGGAGTAAGAACCATTTATAATCGAATTGCAGCTTTAGGGAGTCTGGTTGCCGCCGCAGGTTTTTTCTTCCTGCCGTTGTTGGTGCTGAAACAAACGGCGATTTCCCCCCTCGGAGAAGCCTTTAACCTGCTGGAACTCGAAGGGGATGCGCGTTATAGCTTTCTGTTCATTTTGACGATTATTCCGTTTGCAGTGGCTTTACAGCAAGAGCAGATCAAACGCGGTTGGCTGCTGGTGCTGTTGGGTAACTTGATTATGATCTTGACGTTGTGGTTACCCACCGAAGCCGCCCAAACACTTTTGGACAATCGAGAAGAAATCTTGGGCGTTGAGGCCCGTGGCGCGCGAGTACAACCAGTATCGGCTATCGCGATGGGCATCTTTGGCGGATATATCGTTCTGTTCGGCGGGTTAAATGACCTCCGGCAAGTGGGCGTTTCGGGCTTTTTGCAGAATGTCGCCAGTTGGGGCGGTGTGGTGGTGATGATCTGGCTGGTCACGAGTGGTCAGTTGGATGTTTATTCTGTGATGGTGGAATATCAGATTACAGGCGATAACCTGGATATCGATACTTTGCGGCATCTGACGTATGTCATCGTATCATTGACCGTGGGGCTCATCATAGGGATTGGGCTTGGCTTGTGGGCCTCACGTGATGAACGAATTGCCCCGGTGATTTTATATGCCGTCGGTATCATCCAAACCATTCCCAGCTTGGCGTTGTTCGGGTTGCTGTTGGTGCCACTCTCCAACTTGGGTAACGAATTGATGGTCGATGTGCTGGTCTTTGTTCTGGGGACCGTCGTGCTAGCCGGCGTCGCCTTGGCCGTTTTCTTCTTTTTGGTTAAGCGGCTACCGAGCTTTTTGGAGCCTGTCATTACGGTTATCGTTGCCGCTATTGCGGCTGTACCCATTTCACTATCGGCGCTGATGCTGGTCAGTTTCTTGTTCCGCGTGATCTTCAATGCCCTCACCAGCGGCGAATATAGCACCCCGTTGCAGCTTTTCGTACTGGCCATTGCCGCAGCACTTGGGCTTTTGGTCTTAGGCCGAAATATCCAACTGCGCGAACAATACCGGCGTTATCTGGTTTGGGCACGGTATGGCTTAACCATCGTTGGATTTCTAGCCTTGGGCTATGCCATGGTGCTTTCGGCGGATGAGTTTCTGCCTAACACGAGCATCAGTGAATGGGAACTCAGCGCGATTGGTATTCGCGGTATTGGCGTAACGCCTTCTCTGGTCGCCCTCACGCTCTATTCGCTGCTCCCCTTGGTGCGGAATACCTACGCAGGCTTGAACAATGTTGACCCGGCTATTATAGACTCGGGCCGGGGGATGGGCATGACACCCTGGCAAATTTTCTTCCGTATTGAATTACCCCTGGCGTTTCCGGTGATTATTGCGGGCATTCGTAACGCGGCTATCGCGTTGGTGGGTATCGCCACAATCGCGACGGTGGTTGGCGGTGGTGGCCTGGGCGACTATGTGCTGGATGGCATCAATAACATTTCTTTAGATAAAATCCTGCTGGGTACCATTCCGGCGATCTTGTTGGCCTTCGCGCTCGATATTGGTATTCGTATCTTTGAAAATACGATCACCTCGCCCGGCATCCGCCAACAGCAGACATAAATAACTAGAGGAACGGATATGATCGAGTTCAAGAACGTTTCGAAGATTTACCCTAACGGGTTTCGCGCGGTCAACAGATTAAATCTAAACATCCCAGAGGGTGAGGTATGCGTGCTGATTGGCCCTTCCGGTTGCGGCAAGACAACCAGCATGCGCATGGTCAACCGCCTGATTTCGGTTAGCGAAGGCGAAATCCTGATTGATGGCGTCAGCAATACGGATTTACCCCCCGAAGAATTACGGCGCAACATCGGATATGCCATTCAGCAGATCGGGCTATTGCCGCATATGACCGTCGCCCAAAACATTGCGATTGTGCCGCATTTGCTCAAGTGGGATGAGAATCGCATCCGGCGCCGGGTGGATGAACTGCTCGAACTGGTGGGCCTAGACCCGGACATTAACCGCGACAAATTCCCTCGGCAGCTTTCGGGCGGTCAACAACAGCGTGTAGGTGTGGCGCGCGCTATGGGCGCCGACCCGCCCCTTATGCTGATGGACGAGCCCTTCGGCGCAGTAGACCCGATCACGCGCGAAGTGCTGCAAGAAGAATTTTTGCAGATTCAGAAAGAGATCAGCAAAACCATCATCTTTGTGACGCATGACATTGATGAGGCGATCAAAATGGGCGACCGGATCGCGATCATGCGCGATGGGCAGCTCGTGCAGTTCGATACCCCCGAGACGTTGCTGGAATATCCGAAAGATCGCTTTGTGCGCGACTTTGTCGGCGCTGACCGGCAACTCAAAAGCCTGGGGCTCATCAGCATTCAAGACATTATGGAAACGTCATCACCGCATGTTTATATCGACCAAAGTATTGATGATGCGATCCGCACCATGGATGACTATGGGGTTCATTCGGCATTCGTGGTAGATCGAGAAGATCATATTCTGCGCGGTTGGATCAACCGGGATACCGCATCAAATAATACATCGTTATTAGATGCCATGACCGAAGCACCCTTTACGGATATTGCCGTGCGCCAAAAGGCCACCGCCCGCGAAGCACTCAGCGCCATGGTGGCGCGTGGGTTCCGGGTGACGCCCGTTGTCGATAACAAAGGCCGTCTGGTGGGCAGTATTCGCCTGGATGCCCTGCAAGACCTGGCATTCTATAGCGGTGATAAAGAACTATCCCAGTCTAAAGAGCATACGCGGGAAGCCGAATAGCCTATGGATAACTTAACACGCTTCGTCTCGTTACCCATCTTGGGTTGGATCATCGCCACAGCGGTTTTATTCATCATGGATACCCAAAGTTTGGTACCCCAAGATGCTGAACAAATCTTAGAACGCACGACTGAATTCTCACCCCCCGATGAGCGCAGCCAGACCTTAGACCTAACCCCAGACCAACCACAAGGCGAAGTCGAGGTGACTTATGTCGCTTGCGTAGGTGAGGAAAACGACCGTGCGCGTTCGCAACAGCGCTATTTTGACCCCAACAACTGCGCAAAAATCCTGGAAGATGGCGGCGGGTTATGGGTGCGTATCCTCATTGAGAATCGTTCACCGCGCACCCTCTCGGATTTTGCCGTTTCGGACGAATTCCGAGGCGATATTCCGCTGGATGCGGCATGTTGGCTCAGTGACCTCCCTACACGCGCTATTCCTAACCCCGAGCCGGGTTGGGGAGGGGACGAACCTGGGGTATTGACCAGCGGTGAACAGGATGAAAACCGTGCAGTTTGCATTTACTTTCACGAAGTTGGAGAAAATGCTGAAGACCCGCTTCTGAGCGAGCTGACGATCAATTTCAATATCGAAGGCGGCGACATCCCCACCATCCCGAATCCGGCGGCTGAAACCGCTGAAATAGGCGATGACGTGCCCGCTGAAATTCCGATAACCGACCAGTTACCCGTGAATTTAACGACCTATGCGCGGGTAAATACGGCGGTTAGCCTTGGCCCTACGCTATGGGTAACCAGCCTGGGCACCGACGCTAGCCGCGTGATCGACATCGGCACACATGATACGGGTATTGCGCTTTACTGGTTGACGCTCGCTTTTGTGGTCATTGAACTGGTTCTGGCATACATGTTGCGCGACTCGAATGATAAGCTCATCCGGCCCATGGTGCGCGTGGTCGGCGTTTTCTTGATATTCTGGTCTTTCTTTGGCCATGAGATATTCTGGGACGCCTTGTTGGCAGAGTTATTCCCAACTGCGGTGGCGGATGAAGGCGATATCGAGCTTCTGTACCCTGCCGAAAGTGTGATCGCGTTTGCAGCGGAACATTTAGAACTGGTTATTGTCTCGTCGCTAATCACAGTGCCTTTGGGGCTCGCGATTGGCATTTTCGTCACGCGCGAAGCCTATCGCGAATTCCTGCCTTTGATCACGAATATCGTTAATCTAGGCCAAACCATTCCTACATTAGCTGTGGTAGCTGTCATGGCGCCGATTATCGGCCTGGGCTTTACACCAGCTATCATCGCGCTGATTCTGTATGGTCTCTTGCCAACAGTGCGTAATACGATTGCGGGCTTGGAAGGTGTGCCCCCGGCGATGATTGATGCGGCGCGGGGTATGGGCATGACCCCCTTGCAGATTTTGATACAGATCGAAATTCCTATCGCGAGTAGTATCATTATGGCGGGTGTGCGAACCACCATGGTTATCAATGTAGGGACGGCAGCACTCGGTGCTTACGTGATCGCGGGTGGGTTGGGCGAGCCTATCGCGAATGGATTGTTGCGGGCCATTGATCCATGGGTGTTGCTTGGCGCTATTCCAGCGGCATTGCTAGCAGTGCTCATTGACTATATCTTGGGCCGTATTGAATATGTATTGACGCCACGCGGGCTGCAAATTACCCAATAGCGCGCTAGAGCACTTAATCAAAATCATCATCTTCAGTTGGTGGCGGTGTGAAGATCACATCCGCCCCGGCTAGCTTTTTGGGCCCTTTGGGTTTGGGCGGGTCAACTTTACCGGGCGGGATACGCCCTGTACGTAAACCATACTCAATCAGTTCGGGCGGTAAACCATTACAATGCCCATGCACTTGCAGCGCGGAAGCAATCATCAGGTTCCAAGCAGACTTGTTATCTTCGCTATTGGTTGCTTGTTTGACGTCAATTTCTATGTCATCCACGGGTTTCAGAGATGGCCCGCGTGGGCGTCGTGGCTCACCAGTGGATAGGCTACTCTGCTCAGTAATGAGGCTTTCTAAACGCTGAAAATGCTTTTGAAAAATGTCTTCTGCGCCCAGCATAACCTCCGCAGTAGGGGCCTTGAGAGCGTGTTTTTCATCTTCGTCTTGTTGTTCCAATACCCAGGGGAATAACTCGCGCAAGACGTCTGTACGACCTTTTCGCAAGTCCCATATCAGGCGAATTCCTTCCCGAACAGTTTTAGAAAATGATCGTTCTTGCTTCAAATAGACAATCACTTCCGCGATTTCATGTTCCTCGGGTTTGTTCAAATCGAGTTGAAAAGGAAACAATTTGCGGTATCGTTTTTTGCTGCTAGAGATCGAAAAGTTTGTCATCACGCATTATCCAACCTAATTAGCCGATTCGTGAACCAAAGTGAAAACAAGGTTGGAAGCACCTTGGTTGCCGAAATGGCCATTTTTGAGTGGCATTATATGCCATTGGCATATGGCATACGCCAATCTTACCCTACAACCTTGGCAAAAACAACCAACCTTGTACCAACCTTGTACCAACCTTGGATAAATCTTCCAACCTTGGCCAAGGTAACAACCAAGGTTGGAACAAGGTTGGAAGATTAGGTGTTTTTTTAGCCAAAGTGAAACCAAAGTAGTACAATACTAGACCAAGGTAAAACTAGGTTGGTCAAGGTTGCTCTAGCTTGGCAGATTTAGCACAATAGGCCCGTTCAGCAGGATAAAATACAATGATTGATAAGCAGTATGGCCCCTACAGCACCGCCGAAGTTGCCGCAATTTATGATATTTCGCTGGAAACCGTGCGTATCTGGTGCAGCGAATTCGAACGGCACCTATCTCCTCGCGCTAATCCAGGCCATCGGCAAAAGCGCATCTTTAACGAAGATGATATGGCGGTCTTCGCCTTGGTTGCGACCCTCAAAAACGAAGGCTATACCTACCAGGACATTCATAATTCGCTGGACAATGGCGAGCGTGGTATGCCCCCCTCTCGCCAAATGCCGGATACAATTGCGGTTACCGAGCGTGAGAAAAATTTTGTGGCGCGCATTAGTCATTTGGAGGAGCAACTTAGCCAGGCGATAGAAGAAAATGAGCGCTTGAAGGAAGAAATGACCCAAATCCGGCAAGGGAGCTTGCGCCATGAAGTGCGCGCCGAAATGCTAGAGGAACAACTTAACAAAAGCGAAAAACGCATGCTAGAGCTATTGGAGGAACGCGCTAAGCTCGAACGACAAATCGGCGCGATGGAATCCAAACTACAGGATCAGAGCGAACCTAAACCCCATGACGACGAGTAACCAACAACACTCACCTGCTATTGAACAACACCAAACACTTAGCCATGTGCTAAGCCAGACCTTGCAGCCCGAGCAGGTCGCGTTTGATTATATGACGCGCTTGCTTTACAGCACTGATGCCAGCAATTATCAAATTATGCCCATTGGCGTGGTGTTCCCGCATGATGCCGATGATGTGGTCGCCGTGCACGAAATCGCCAACCAGCATGCTGTGCCGATCCTACCGCGTGGCGGGGGGAGCAGCCTGGCCGGTCAGACGGTTGGCCCGGCTATCGTGATGGATTTTAGCCGACATATGCGCCGCATTCGCGCCATTCATGCCGAGCAACAAAGCGTCACCGTAGAACCGGGTTGCTTGCTCGGCGGGCTCAATCGTCAACTAGCCGGGCTGGATTTGATGTTCGGTCCTGATCCAGCTAGCGCCGACCGAGCCACAATTGGTGGCTGTATTGGCAACAACGCGACCGGTGCCCACAGCATTTTATATGGCTTAACAGCGGATCATATACGCCGTTTGGAGGTTGTTTTAGCCTCGGGGAAAAAAGTTTGGCTGGATGCAGCAGACCCAGATTTGCAAGCGATACGCGACCAGGTCGCCGCGCTTAGACGCGCTCATGCCATCGAAATACAAACCCGTTACCCTAAGACATTTCGCACCGTGGCCGGCTATGCGCTGGATAAAATCGACCCCGCGAATGTCAATTTGAACTGGCTATTGGCGGGCTCGGAAGGCACTTTAGCGACGATTACCGCCGCTGAGCTTGCGCTCGTGCCCGCGCAAAGCGCCCAGAAACGCCGCCTTGCGTTGGTGCACTTCGACACCCTGCGCGCCGCATTAGAAGCCACACCGCGCATTCTGGACATTGGGCCATCCGCCATAGAGTTGCTCGACAAGTTCTTGATGGACAAGACGCGCTTGCAACCCGAATACGCCAAGCATTTGACCTTTGTGAATGGCGATCCGGCAGCCATCCTCATCGTAGAATTTTACGGGGAAACGGAGGCGGACTTAAAAGCTAAAGTCGATACGCTCTTGCGCTTATTGCGCCGCGAGAAACATTACGGGGTCGTGACCCAGGCCATTAGCCCAGCCGAACAACATAATGTCTGGAAAGTGCGTAAAGCAGGGCTAGGGCTTTTGATGAGCGAACGGCGCGAAGATAAGCCCACAGCCTTTATCGAAGACGCCGCCGTGCCGGTCGAGCAACTGGCGAATTATGTTGACGACATCCATCAAATTGTGGGCGACGCAGGGACAACTTATGCTATCTACGCTCATGCCAGCGCCGGATGCTTGCATATTCGTCCGCTTATCGATCTGAAAACCACTATCGGGCGTGAACAATATCGCCAAATCGCCGAGGCCGCAACCCAGGCAGCCATCAAATACGCCGGGACGATTACTGGCGAGCACGGCCAGGGCATCGCGCGCGGCGAGTTTACAGAAAAGCTCTTTGGCACCCATCTAATGAGTGCTTTTCGAGAGATCAAACACGCTTTCGATCCTCACAACCGGATGAATCCAGGCAAGATTGTCGATACACCTCGCCTAGATGACGAACAATTTTTACGCTATACACCCGCTTATCGAATCATCCCACATCATACGCGCTTCGATTGGTCAGCCGATGGGGGATTAGCGGGAGCGGCAGAAATGTGCAACGGCGCGGGCGTCTGCCGCAAGGAAGATTCGGGGACAATGTGTCCATCCTATATGGCGACGCGAGACGAAGCCCACGCGACCCGGGGCCGGGCCAATGCGCTGCGTTTAGCGCTCAGCGGGCATTTGCCAGATAATCTGGGCGATAGGGCATTACATGGTGTATATGATCTATGCCTGGCGTGTAAAGCCTGCAAAGTGGAATGTCCGTCATCTGTGGATGTCGCCCGCATGAAAGCCGAATTTCAGGCGATTTACCACGATACACACGGTATCCCCCTCAATAGTCGTTTGGTCGCGAATATACACCGTATAAACGCTCTGGGGAGCCTTATGCCAGGGGTCTTGAACGCGATAATGCGTAGTCCGATAGGTTTACGCGCGGCAGGGTGGGTAGGTTTGCCATATGAACGCCCCTTACCCCGCATCGCCCAGCAACGTTTTACGCAGCTGGTCCCTCGTAGTAAAAAACAACACATTACACCGGATGCCTGGCTGGTAGTCGATACCTGGACAGAATATAACCATCCCGCAATAGGCCAAGCCTTGCTGCACTGCGCGGATACGCTCGGTTTAGAGATGGGTATATTGCGCCTACCAGGTGAGGGTTGCTGTGGACGTCCGGCTATCTCCAAAGGTTTGTTGGATCAAGCCAAGCGTATGGCACACAGCAATATTCAGGGATTAGATGCACACGACCCAACCCCGTTAATCTTTCTGGAGCCCAGTTGCCAATCTGCATTTACGGATGATTATCTCACGCTTGTTGAGCCCGCTTTACAAGAACGGGCGCAACAAATCGCAAAGCGTTGTATCAGCGCGGAAAGCTGGCTATTGGATCAAATTCAGGCAAAACAACCCGGTTGGCACAACCCAGCTGGCGAGATTCTGTTGCATGGTCATTGTCATCAAAAAGCGCTATGGGGCACAGACAGAGCACGCGCGCTATTGGAACAAATCCCCGAAGCTAGGGTCCGCGAAATTGATAGTGGGTGTTGTGGCATGGCGGGCAGTTTTGGGTACGAGCATCCGGCACTATCACAAAAGATTGCCGAAAATCGACTTCTCCCGACGATTCGCGCTCATCCAAACGCCCAAATCGCCGCCCCTGGAACCTCATGCCGGGTGCAAATTCACGAGGCTGGTTTACCCGCCCAACATCCGGTGGAGATCATCGCACATGCACTTAAACCATGATACCCCGTTGGTGAGTATCATCATCCCGGCGTATAACGCCGCGCAATATTTGCCCCAGGCTATCGAAAGTTGCCTGGCCCAAACATATCCCCATTATGAAATTCTGGTGGTCAATGATGGCTCAACGGACAACACCCCAGACATCGCCAGAGATTACTCTGGCGTCATTTGCATCAATCAAGAGAATAAGGGCCTGGCGGGTGCCCGTAATACCGGTATCGCTCATGCTCAAGGAACATATATACAGTTTCTGGATGCCGACGATATATTGCTGCCAGAAAAACTGGCTTTGTGCGTACAAACCTTTCGTGAACATCCCACTATAGGGCTGGTCTATACCGATTACGAGATTCGGTCTGCGGATTTGGCGCGCAATTTGGACCATCTCAAACCCAACTTAGCGCTCACGGATGATCTGTTAAGCACTTTAATCAATAACACGTCAACGCTTTTCAAAGTCCCGTGTGCGCTAGTCAAATCTGAGTACGTGCGTCGCGTAAACGGTTTTACACCAGGGATGCAGGGTGTAGAAGATTGGCATTTCTGGATCAAGTTGGCAGCGGAGGGTGTCAACTTCTTGGCATTGCCTGAAACGTTGGCTTGGTACCGTCACAGCGAAAACAGCATGTCCAAAGACCAAACCTTGATGCTGCAATCGCGGCTAGTGGCTTATCAAGGTTTACGAGATTTGGCATTACCCGCCCATATCGACATTGAGGAACATATTGCAGGACGATACCATCATTTGGGTATGCACTTCTGGCGCCAAAATCAGCGGGCCCGTGCCCGGCAGACCTTGCGCCAAGCTTGGCAAACCCATTCCCAGGGCCGCATACTTCGCCAAACGCTATGGGCAATGAGCTATTTGTTAAACGCTGGGCAAGCTGAAAAAATTTTAGCGTGGCTAACTCAAGTTCGAGGACGATAGAGCCGCTAGCCACACTGTAACCACCGTGCCCTGGCCCGGTACACTTTCCAATTCAACATGGCCTTGATGAAGCTCTGTGGCCGTGCGCACGATGTTCAGCCCCAACCCCATCCCAGGGCTCAGTTCTCCTAAATTTGCACGATGCAACAACTTGAAAATATCTTCTTGTTGTTCAACGGAAATACCAGGGCCATCATCACTGACAACTAATTGAACACCATCCGCCCGACACACCAGGCTTAACTCAATCAAGGTGCCTGGAGGAGTGTAGAACACAGCATTGGAAAGCAAATTGTTGAGAATGTGCGCAATCAAATCGCCTTCTAAATACAATACCTGGCAATCTGTTTTAACCGTTAGATTAAGCCGGTGTTGGGGCGCTTGTTGCCGAAAGTAGGCTATTTTCTCGTTACAAAAACTCACAATATCGAGCAATTGAGGCGACACCTGCCATTGTCCAGAAATCATTAGACTAAAGGCCGTGACATTATTGAGCATCTCATTCATCTGCTGAGACGCGCGAATGATTTTTTGAATATGATCTTGTTGTTTAGATGTGAGTTGATCGGCTTTCATCTCGATTAATTCAGCAGATGAAATGATACTGGTCAAAGGTGTGCGAAACTGATGCGAAACCGTTTCTAGAAAGCTCTCTTTTAGGCGGCTAATCTGTTTTTCTTTGTCCAGTTCTAAGCGCAAAGCTTCCGTCTCAAACTTTGCTAGCTCTGTTTGCTTGCGCTGTATGGCATAGCGAATCGTGCGCACAAGGGCCACACTATCAACTGACCCTTTTAACAGATAATCCTGAGCCCCCAGATTAACCGCCCAGATACCTTGCTCCTCATGCGCAAGACCCGTCAAGACCACAATGGGAATCGCTTGAACGACCTCAACAAGCTGTTCAACTGTTTCTAAACCGTGACTATCGGGCAAAGAGAGATCAAGCAGAACCAGATCAATATCGGTCTGCGCGAGGTATTCCAAACCATCGGCGAGCCGTGGGGCCACTTGAATATGAAAGTCAACCAGAGAATCTTCGCGCAATAATTCTTGTATAAGCCGCGCGTCGGCCTGATTATCCTCAATGAGAAGAATACTTAGATTGTCCAAGAGAAGGCTACCCGACTACAAATACCCAACTAAAGTTAACGTAACAAGGGTTGTGTGTAAAACGCTTGGACTGCATACCGAAATGCATTGCGCGAAAAAAATTCCTTAGATGATACTCGCCTTAAACACAGCAGGGGATATATCGCTTCTCGATAACCATGTCCACGTGCGCGGTGGGATAAGCGCAGCAAATATTTTACTACATCACCGCGTACTCGCTCTTGTTCCACCACAGTTAACGACCGCTCACGATAGACCTGATAAATTTCCAGCAGCACATCACATGCAGCGACGTAGGCATGGTGCGCATTCGCTGGTCTATGGATCATATCAAACAGCGTCAGCAAAGCATCTTGAGCGGGAGCCATGCCCAAAAGTTGGGTGATTTCACGTTGAGAAATCGCATACATCAAGGGGTATTGCTGGGAGGTATACTGATGGGAAATGCTGGTGGACAAAATGCGCCGCTTGGCCCAAACTGTTTCCGCCCGTTCTAGCCGTGTGACATGCGCTAGCCGGGCCCACATATCATAATCTTCAGCCATGTTATAAGCCGGATCATACGCAAGCTGGTGAGTATGCAACACGCTCTGACGCATCAAAACGGTAATATGTGAAATGGGATTGCCCCATAATAAATGCCAAGCGAGATAACCATGTGTCGCTGGATAGCCATAGAAGCGCGCCCCGTTATGGTGTAATTGCCCTTGTGCATCAATAGACACCATATCCCCGCTAAGAAAACCAATCTCTGGATACCTATCCATAAACGCAACTTGGTCAGCAATGCGCGACGCCGGGACAGCCATATCATCACCATCCATGCGAGCAATAAATTCGCCTTGCGCAATCTTCAAACCAAGATTAAGTGAGCGCGTTAAACCAAGATTATGTTCATTATGCAAGCGTACCAAGCGCGGGTCGCGGAATTGCTCAAGGATTTGTGGGGTATCATCCGTAGACGCATCGTCAATAACGATGAGTTCTAGGTCGCTATAGGTTTGGGATAGCAAACTGTCAATGGCCGACGCAAGATATGGTGCATTGTTATAAGTGCTCAGGACAACACTAACGCGCGGCATGCTGCCCCCCATGAGAACACAAAGAACGCAAAAGATGCGCTATTTCCTGAAAAGATAGCCTTGGTGACCATCCAAATGCATAGCCCCATAGTTGCAATTTCATTCGTGGGTAGCGCCGCACGCTTACCGAGCGGGCCCAGGCCAGCCACCGACCAGCAAGATGTTGGCGTACAAAGCGAATATCCGTCTGTGATAATACGTGGCGGTCTACGAACACCCGCCACAATTTCCTAATAACCCGTTGCAATGGCATAGCTTGCTCGAAAGCAGGAAAGGGTTCTACCCATAACGCGCGTAAATGAACAATGGTTTGCGTTTCAACAACATATCCCATCTGAGCAGCTAAAACCCGTTGCGAAACCTCTAGGCTTAAATCATCCTGGGCATGGCCATGTAAAACCGAAAGATTGGCAGTATGACGCCGAACATGCGCCCATGTATAGGGCAAAATGCAAAGCTTGCCCCGTTGCCGTAAGCGCACCCACAAATCATAATCTTGGCTATATCGAAAAGCCTCGTCATAGCAACCCAAGGCTAATACATCATCCCGACGAAACATAACCTGGGTATGCGCACCTAAAACATTATAAAACTGCAATTGCCAATCGATCACCACAGTTGGAGCAGACCGCCGCACATGCCCCACAATATGCCCATATTCATCAATATGTTGATACTCACCCGTTACGAGCACAACATCGGGATGAGCATCCAGGTAAGCAACTTGCTCGGCCAAGCGCCCTGGCAAAGAGACATCATCGGTATCTTGCCGCGCAATGTATCGACCTGTGGCCTGTTGTAGCCCATTGTTAAGGGATTTGGTTAAGCCAAGATTTTTATCATTATGCAGCAATAATAAACGCTCATCCAAGGCCGCGTAGTGCTGCAAAATTTGGTCTGTTGCGTCCGTGGAAGCATCATCAATCACGATAAACTCAAAATCACTGAACTCTTGTTCCAGGATGCTATCTATGGCCTGGGCCAAATAGGGTTCACCGTTGTAGACAGCCATGATAACGCTTACCGCCGGAGAACTGGGCATACGTGAAAACCTGATATAATCTTTTGCCATGCGTATTGTACAGGTAAGCACACGGGACCTTAAGGGCGGTGCGGAACGCATTGCATGGTATTTGCATAAAAGCTATCTGGCACAAGGATACGATGCGCATCTGCTAGTCGGGCAAAAATTTAGTGACGATCCGTCAATCCACACCCTAACTCACGCCAGAGATCAGCAAGGCCCCTGGACAAATACGCTATACACAACGGCACAAGCACTCGAACCCTGGCATGGCAAAGTCAAAGGGGCTTGGCGAGTAAGCCGCGCATTGCAAGAAATCGCCGAACCACAACGTACCTTTGACCGTGAACGCGGCGTCGAAGATTTTCATTTTCCTGATACATACGCCCATATACAGCAATTGAGGCCCGACGTACTGCATGCACACAATTTACACGGTGGCTATTTTGATTTGCGGGTTCTAAAACACATTAGCTGGCAAATTCCTACGATCATCACCATGCATGATATGTGGCTACTAACGGGGCATTGCGCCCATGGTGTGGGATGCGCGCGCTGGAAGACTGGTTGCGGTAAATGCCCCGACTTGGAACTCTATCCTCGTATCAAACGAGATGCCAGCGCGTATAATTGGGAACGCAAAGCCGATATCTATCGCGCGAGCCGTTTATATATATCAACCCCAGCCCAATGGCTGAAAAATGCGGTAGAACAATCTAATTTGCGCCATGCTGTGCACGATATTCGCGTTATACCCTACGGCATTAACCAAACGATATTTCGCCCCAAAGATCAGGCACAAGCACGCCAAACATTACACTTACCAGAAGATGCACATATATTGCTTTTTGCAGCGGTCAGAGTAGGGGCTAAACCCAACCCTTACAAAGATTACGAGACTATCGAGCAAAGCCTGGAACATATAGCGACCTTACGCCCCCCAAACGCACCGCCATTGCTGATGCTCATGATGGGGCAGGATGGCGAAGAAGAACAAATCGCTGATCGGGTATACCTG
>DAOTVD010000426.1:0-4326 GCA_034437075.1 Anaerolineae bacterium | reverse complement strand
AGCCCCTCCCTGAATTCGGGGAGGGGCTGGGGAGGGGTAATTATTTTTCTGGAAAAGCCTTATGCCGATTGCTATTGCCGAAATGGGTACACTCTTGATTTTACCCCCTCTTGGCGCGGGCACCGCTGTGCGGGGTTCAGTCGGCTCCGCCGACCCCCTAAGCCATCCCCACGAATTTGGGAGGAATACTTACTCGCGCGCATAGTAACCTCTCCCTGAATTTGGGGAGGGGTCATTATTCTTCTCGAAAAGACTAAACCGCGCCAGACGAAAAAATGCTATTTACACGGCGTCCAGGTGAGGCCGCCTGCATATTGATGCGCTACCGCGCCGTTGTCATCCAGCGCAAAAAGATACAGCCAACGGTTATCAACCAGTTGGCGCACGGCGTCATGCTTGGCGATGATGTCGGTTATGGCCTCGGTTGGCGCTTCGATCATCACATTCAGGCGCAAAGGTTCATGGATATACTTTGCGCCGTCATGCACCGATTGCCAGGGTAAGCCTGTCCGCAAGTCGCCGCCGTTGCCTTCCAGCACGCCGAGCGTCCCGACGACGTTATGCAAGACCTTATTGCCACTGCCAAAAACGCGATTATCGACCGTGGAACCATAATATTGCAGGTTGATCCAACTCGCGACGACCATCGGCGCGGTCATGATGAGTTCCAGCACGCCGAAGTCGGCATCCTGGCGCCAATTATAGGAATGCAAGAACGCGCGCCCGCCCAAGCTGATCTGCGCGGTGCGTTCACGCGGGGCCACAATGAAGGCAGCACAGCCCGCCAGGCCCCATTCGGGCCGCACCTGCGACCAATCTTTGCTGCGCGCCTGCACGGCCCGGTCGATGTCATCCTGGGGCGTGATATGCAGCAACGGCGCGCGTTCGGCCCGTGCCAGGCGCCCGGCCCCCGCCAAACTCGCTTCAATCTGCGCGATGTCGTCCGCATGGCTGGCCGGAAGCGCGTTTTTGTCGAACAGTGTCACCGTGTCGGTGGTGGTGTCATGCTGAGCCGCGACAAAAATCGTGTCTTCAGGAACGACGATACCGCGTTCGGCCAGGCCCGTCCGCACGTAAGGATCATTCAGCACCCGTGCGCCAACCCGCGCATTGGCTTCGCCCGTATGCCCGCCACATGCGCCGCAATCCAGGCCCGTAGCGTAAGGGTTATTGACGGTCGTAGAGCCATGCCCCACCAGCAAGACAACCCGCGCGAAGTTGTCCGTTAAGGACATCGCGCGCAAAACGCCCTCGGCGACATCCAAGCGTTGCTGTGGCGCCATACCCAGCGATCGCCCCGCGTATTCGCCGGGCTCCAAGCTGGGCGCGAGGCGCGCGTAGGTCGCATCGTCCAGGCCGTATTTGGCGGGATGTGGCACGGGACGCCCCCAGCCGAAGGTGTCTTCTAGCAGATTTTTGATATAAGCCATCCCTACCGGGCCGACAAAACCAAAGCACGACACCGCCCCGAATTTGAACATGCGCCAGGCTTTAGCAATGCGTTGGCGCATCCAGCGTGTGGCCCGTATGGCAGCCACTTCATCCGGCGTGGCACCGTCCACCGATTCGGGAATGACGAATTGCGGGGTCAAGAGCACGGGGCACTGCGCCCCGCCATGTGTTTCCCCCAGCCGGATGTATTCAATCGGGAAACCGAAAAAGCCCGCGAAACCTATCGTTTCGATCTTGTTATCAACACTTTCCAGCGCACGGCGGAAGACCTCCGAACGGACGTCAATGCAAAAAGCAGCCTGAGCGCGCTTACGTTCGGCGGGTGTATGCGATGCGGACGCGCCCATCTGCGCGATAAGACCGCGCTGGTAAGCCTGTTCGAAAGCGCGTTGTAATATCAATTCCCCAGCCAGGCTGGCGGTATGCCCAGCGTCGGATTCCGCATAGACGCCTTTGGCGCGGGCCCAGGCCGCTTGGGTGCCGGCCACCTGCCGTAGCAGCGCGACCTCCCACACAAGCCGGATCGCGAGTAGATCGCGCAAGGTCGTGTCTTCATTGCCATAGAGTTCTGCTTGCCACAGGTGATAGCGCGCGAAGCTGGCCCAGCCATTGATGCTCATGAGCAGGCAGTGCAGATAAGCGTCCAGGCCATCGGCGGGCAGCGCGAGTTCGCTTAAGGCGTCTTCGATGGCCGTGTGCGGGTCATCTGGCAACGCGGCGACCATTTCGCGAAAGCCCGCCAGGCCGCTGACTTCTGGCGTGCGGTCGATGGCCGCTTCGGCGCGCCAGGCGGCATATGGGGCCAGATAGCGCCACGGGGACGGCCAATAGGCTTGGCCTTGGTCGAAATGCGCCGAGGCCCAGCGCGACATCAACTCCACGACGGTTTCGGGCCAATCGACGCCGGAGACATCTTGTGCGGCCTCCGCCACGGTGGGCAAGGTTTCGAAAACGGTATCCGGCTGAGCCACGAAGGCTTTAAGCGCGGCGACGCTATCCGGTGCGCCGGGCACGTGTTCGGCTTCCGCTAACGCCGCCTGCAAATCCGCGTCGGTGACGCGCCCTGCCCCGATGGCCTCCGCGTAAAATGCGCGCGGCGCACTCATTCGCGCCCCAGCGCGGCGGGCGAGCACGTGCGCGGTCTGCTCAAAAGTCTGCTCAGTAAAGCCCAGATACGGATTCACGGCGACAAAACTGCGCAACGGCCACAGGGGCGCGATACGGCGCGTGGCCCCCTCAACGACTGCGCGCACACCCTGCGCGGGCGCAACGACTGTTTCAGCTTGTACAGGTGCTTCGATAGTCATAGCAAATATCCTCCGGTTTTAAGAGCGCACAGGGCGGTTAATCAGGCGGTCAAATAGGGTATTGGCGTAAAAACCGTTTTTCAGGTGAACGTACAACGCGCGGCCCCCCGGCGTTTTGGCCCAGGCGGGCAAGACGGCGCTCAGCAGCGTGACTAAACCAAACGCGACCACCGCCACGACCATCACGGCCAGGGTGACGGGCTCGGGCGGCGGGAAAACAGCCACAATATCCCCCAAAAGCGCCGCGCCCGCCAATTCTAGCGCGAAGAATGCCCCGGTGACCAACGCAGCCAAAAGGGCTGTGCGCGCAATCACCAACCAGGGCGCGCTACCGGTGGTGCCTTTGAGCAGCAAGTACGTGACCGCAATGGCGAAGATGACACCCAGCGCGGTTTCGCCAGGGCGCTTGGTCAAGTCGATGCCTAGCACCACGCCGCCAATAAAAATGAAGATCAACAACCCCGTCGCCAGATTGGCCAAGAGCATCGGCACGCTGGGCACGCTGTTTAGCTTTTGCGAACCCGTATTCTGCACATATTCGACGATGCTGCCGGAGGACAAAAACGCATGGGCCTTATAAAACGAATGGGCCACCAGATGCATAATCGCGACACTGTGCGCGCCGAAACCACACAGCATCAGCATGAAGCCCATGTGCGCCGCGCTGGAATACGCCAGCGAGACTTTCACGCTACTTTGCGTCACCATCGCCGAGGACGCGAATAAGGCCGTGCCGCCGCCCACGAGAATCAGCAAGGCCAGCGCCACGGGCGAAATAAACACCAATTCGCCAAAACGCACGACCAGAAACGTCCCCGCATTGAGCAACCCGGCATGGAGCAAGGCGGATACGGGCGTCGGCGTTTCCATCACTTCTAGCAGCCAGCCATGGAAAGGAAACATCGCGGATTTCAAAATAGCGGCTAACACGACCAGCACCGCCGCAACGCCCACCCCAGCGGGCGCGGAACCTGCCTCTAGCGCGTCGCTAGCCGCCGCGCCTATCGCGCCCAGGTCGGTGGTTTCAAACGCCCCAGCGATGAGAACCGCCGCCCCAATTAAACAGGCATCCCCCGCCCGCGCGACGATGAATTTCTTGCGCGCTGCGCGGATAGCGCGCGGGCGTTCGCGGTAGAACACCAACAATAGATGCAACGTCAGGCTCGTGGCCACCCATCCTAGCACGAGTTGCCATAAGTTGCCCGCCACCACGAAAAACAACACCGCGCCAATGGTCAAATATAAACGGCTCAGAAAGAGCGCCTGACGGTCGTCGCCATCTAAATAGTTGTAGCTGAACTGGATGAGCAACACGCCCAGAAAGCTCACCAGCCAGAAGATAAACACACTCAGCGCATCCAGGCGCGCGACCAAGCCCATAGCCTCGACCCCCACAACGGGGCTCACCAGCGAGCCGCGATCCCAGACCAGAACAGCGCAGATCAACGATAATAAAAGAGCGCCAGCCCCCGCCGTGCGCCCGATAACAAATAGCCTACGGGGGGATGTCACCACGCCCAAAGGCAGCAACAACGCCGCGAGCCCCAACGAAAAAGGGGCGATGTAC
>DAOTVD010000425.1:0-3755 GCA_034437075.1 Anaerolineae bacterium | reverse complement strand
TGATGGATTACCTGACGACAGGTGAAACGATAGACGCATTTCTAGAAGATTTTCCGTCCGTAACCCGCGAACAGGTACTCGCATTTTTGAAGCTTGCCCAAAAACAAGCCGTAGCCCATCCATATGAAGATTCTCATTGACGAATGTCTACCCAAAAAGCTCAAACCCGAATTTGCCGAGCATGATGTTTCCACCGTGCAAGAGATGGGCTAGTCTAGCAAAAAGAACGGCGAACTGCTGAAGTTGATGCAAGATGATTTCGATGTGTTCGTGACCATCGACAGGCAACACGCAATTCAACTTCTACCAGACCACGCCGCAGGGCCAACAATTGCTGGACAATCCGCTCATCTTCTCGTTTGGCAATGGCTATAGCTTGCGCGAAGAAGTTAATGAAAAGACGGATGAAGAAGGGTGAGGGCGGCCCCGTGTTTAGCCGCCCCCGTCGCGCTGGGCTTTGAGTTGGGCCAGGCGGGGTGCAGCATGTTGTTGGGCATGGGGCGACCTAATGGCGATCCATAAGTCATGCGCTTGTTGTACCATGTCGATAGCCTGTGATATATCATTAACCAGAAAACTCATGTTGAATAAAGTGACCGCCTCGCCGGAGCGATCCCCCACCGCGCGTTGGATGGGCAGGGCTTGTTCGTAGTAGGCCAGGGCCTGGGCGTTATCGCCTAATGAGCCATAGACCGCGCCGATATTGTTGAGCGTCGTCGCCTCGCCGGAGCGATCCCCCACCGCGCGTTGGATGGGCAGGGCTTGTTCGAAGTAGGCCAGGGCCTTTTGTTTGTCGCCCAATGAGAGATAGACCGCGCCGATATTGTTGAGCGTCGTCGCCTCGCTTGTCTGGTCGCCTGTGGAGCGATTAATCGGCAATTTTGCTTCGTAGTAGGCCAGGGCGGGGTATTTATGGCCGCGATTGTCCAGCCACAGCGCGATCTGATTCAGGCAATAGCTCGCGCCGCGTTGGTCTTCCAAGACGCGCGCGCCGAGCAAACCCAGGCGCAGCCAATCCAGCCCGCGTTCGTCAATTTGGCGAAAATGCACATAATTTCCGCCGCCACTACGGAAGACAAAATCCAGTGCTTTGCTTAGCGTCTCGCGGATGGCGTCGGCATCGGTGGGGGCGGGCGCGTCGGGCGCGGCGAGGGTCTTCAGGGCGGGGACGGTGCCGGGCAGGGCGGCCCAGTCTATGTTACCCCCCCCAGACGCCATGTATGGCGTCCCTGCGGTGGGGGAGAGATTACCCCCCTCTCCGCTCCCCCCGAATTCGCTGGGAGGACTTTTTTGTTCCTCCCCTGGATGCGGTGCCTTGAGGGTGCCGAAGTTCCCTTCGGCAGTAGACAGCTTGGCTGTCCCCGTAGCAGGTGCCCCGAAGGGGCGGAGGGGGTTGAGGTGTCCGTCTTCCCACCATGCCGCGAAGGCCGCCACCAGATCATCGCCGTATTGTTCGACATGCGGGTAATCCGGTCCAATTTCCGCATCCCAGCGTTCCAGCGGGATGCCGCCGCGCTCAATACTATCCATCTGCTTGGTGATGCGGATCACTTCGGCTTCGTAGCGGGCGCGGGCGGGGGCTTCTTCGTCTTCTTCGGCGCGGCGCATCAGGGCGCGGGCGTAGTCGGTCAGCAAATTGTGCAGCGCGTAGCGCCCGTTGCGCGCACGCCCGGCCAGCCCCACCCGCGCCAGGGCATCCAGCGCATCTTCGGCGTCTTCCACCGCATCTTCGTCGTCGGGGTCTACGCCCCACACCGCCAGCGCCATCCGCCGCGCGAAGTCCAGGCCATGCGGCACCGCGCCCAGCAGCCGAAAATGCGCTTGTTGCGTCTCGCTCAGCGGTTCGTAGCTCAGGGCGAGGGCGGCTTCTAGGTTGTCGTCGCGGACGCTGCCCAACTTCAATTCTTTGAAAGGGTTATCCCCGGCGCGGTGCTTTTCTAAGCGGCGAATCAGCTTGGCGGCATCATGGGCGGATGTGCTGCTCAGCTTGGCGGCGGTGATGTCCAGCGCCAGCGCGTGGTAGCCGAGCAATTCCGCGATGGTCGCCAAGTCGGCATCGTGGGCGTCGTCACTTTCTAGGCTCAGATGCAGCTTCAGCATGCGCAGCGCGTCCGGCGGGGTCAGGTGCGTCAGTTCAAAACGTTGGCCCATGGGGTATACTCCCGCGTCGCGCGTGGTGATGATCACGTCGGTATTCGGCGGCAGCACGTCCAGCAAGGGCCGGAGCGCTTCGCCGTGCCACACATCGTCGATAACGGCCAGCATGCGCCCCGGTGCGCGGCTCAGCCAAGCGCGCATATTATCGGGCGTCAGGTCGGCGGGCTGGGCGCTCGCGCCTTCGGGGGTGGCGTGTTTCCAGCGCTCGTAAACTTGGCTACGCACCGCGCCGGGGTCGGTCAGGTTGGGGCCGAGTTCCGCCCACAGCGTTCCGCCGGGATAGTCACGGCCCAGGCGGTCGGCCATGTATTTGGCCAGGGCGGTTTTGCCATAGCCGCCCATGCCTTGCACCACCACGCGCGCGCCGGGGTGGTCGAGCATGCGCTGAATGGCGTTGATCTCGGCGGCGCGTCCGGCAAAATAGGGCGATGGGGTCGGCGTGGCGGGGCGGTTCCAGCCGGGCGTCTCGCGCGGGAATTTGCGTTTCAGCGCGGCGTGCAGCGCGGTCGCAGCCTTGGCGGCGAGGTTATCCGGCGTGGTGAAAAAGCCGACCACGTGGTCGCGCATGATCTGCGCTTTGAAGTCGTCAAGCTTGTTTAGGTCGTCGTCGCGTGGGCCATCCCAATCGAGTTTGTCATCCACCACAAAGAGCATAATCGGGATGCGTTTGGCCAGTGCCCATTGGTATTCCATGTGCGTGATGCCGGTCGCGCCATCGGTCGCGCCGCCCGTGTAGGCCATGCCCGCCGCTGGGATGTAGCCATAACGATAGGCGTAGATGCCCACGAAAAGTTCGGCGTCTTGCACCTGGTCGTAACAGACCTGCACGGGATTATCTTCGGTCGGCTGGAAGTTCTCCATGCCGATGGTGAAAAGGTTCATATCCGCGATGACCTTGGCCACGGCGGCGCGGTAATCGGCCAAGTCGCGCGAGGTTGAGCTAAGAAAAACGTCGATATGTTCGGGCATGGGTCGTGGGCTTCCCTGTTGATCTGGGCATTAGTATATGGCGAAATTTGACCGGGGGCAAGGCGAACAGGGTAGGGCGCTCGGCCCGTATGGCGTCTAGTTTTTGGCGCGCGCGCTCCGAATTCAAGACCGCCAGGCTATCCCGCTGCCGCTCGGCAATGCGGCGGCGCCAATCGAGTTCTGAGGATGTCATGCTGTCACATCCTCAGAACTCGTATCGAACTTCTCATCTGCTGAATGCTCATTAGACGCCGCATCCCACGCGCTGATAATATGCTCGTCGATGGCGTCTTTCTGCTTGGTCATATCATCTAAACTGGTCATGCCCTCTGGCGGGGACAAATCGACCAGCAAACCAGCCTCAGCGTTATCCCATTCTTCAGTCATAGCCCCGCGCCACGTCTGCGCGGACGCCTGCCCAGCCGATGAGTTATCGAATGCCAGAAACACCACGCACGCTGCACTAACATGTTCGGCCAAGGCCGCGATCTGCTTTTGCGTCATATGTTCCGCGTTGAAAATATACCACCCCGGCGTGGCTATAAAATCGCTATGCGCAAACAATCTTGCCGCTGTACTAGCATCCTGCGCGATAACCACATAATCTGTTGCTGAAATAGGAATTTGAA
>DAOTVD010000424.1:0-4608 GCA_034437075.1 Anaerolineae bacterium | reverse complement strand
CCAGGCGCTGGCCGTTCAAAAACGTATTATTGGCGCTATTCAAATCCACAATGATGACCGTGTCGTTCTGGCGGCGCAAGACCGCATGTTGGCGCGAGACGCCATGGTCATAAGCATTGAATGGGCTTAGGTCGATGTCGGGTATAAAATCTTTGTGGCGGCGGCCCAGGGTCATATCATTGTGCAAATGAATGCGCAACGGGTTGGCTGGATCATCCCGAGGGGTGAGCAACAGCACGTTTTCATCATCGAAGCGGGCTGTGCCCCAGCGGCGCTTGGGGTCGATTTCGCCGGTCGCTTCGGCCTCTAGCATGTTGGTATTGCCCTCGGTGATCTCCAGATCGAGCAAGGTGCCACATGCAAAACAGTAAATTTCTGTGGCGGGATTTTCAGTCCCACAATTCGAACAAATTATCATGAGGCCCCATGGTGATGTTCTATCATTGCGCCATATTGTATCAATGCTTGTCACATTATACCGCTGCTCGCTATACTTTTCATTGGCGCCATTAACGAGAGATAAGGACAATAGCGTGTCATTTATACGTGGGTTAGCCAAAACCCGGCAAGCCTTCACAGGTCGTATCATGCAAGTGATGGGCAATACGGAAATTGACGACGAGTCTTACGAAGACCTGGAAGCCTTGATGTTACAAGCTGATATAGGATTCGCGACGACGACGCGCATCATCGAACGCCTGCAAGCGCGCGAAAAACGCGAGGGCCTGACGCGCACCACTCAGCTATATGAAGCCCTGAAGGATGAACTGACCGCCTGCCTGACGGTCCCAACGCCGCTGAACATCAGCGGACGCCCGCTGTCGGTGGTGCTCATCATCGGCGTGAATGGCTCGGGCAAAACGACCAGCATCGGCAAGCTGGCGCGCCGTATGCGCCTGAACAACCGCCATGTCATCATCGCAGCGGGCGATACGTTTCGCGCGGCAGCGGTCGATCAACTCAAGATTTGGGGCGAACGTGCGGGCGTGCATGTGGTGGCCGGGCGCGAAAATAGCGACCCCGGCGCGGTGGTGTACGATGCCGTGGAAGCGGCCCGCGCGCGCGAAGCCGAAGTGCTCATCGTAGACACCGCCGGGCGCTTGCATTCCAACTACAACCTCATGAAAGAGTTGGAGAAAATCCGCAACGTCATCGCTAAGCAAATCCCCGATGCCCCACACGAGACGCTGCTGGTGCTGGATGGCACCACCGGGCAAAATGCCCTGGTGCAAGCTAAAAAATTCACCGAGGCCGCGAACGTCACCGGGTTGATTATCACCAAGCTAGATAGCTCGGCCAAAGGCGGCATGTTGTTCGCCATCCAGGATGAACTCGGTCTGCCGATTCACTATGTTGGCCTGGGCGAGAAAATCGAAGATTTGATCTTCTTCGAGCCCGAACGCTTTGTGGATAGCATGTTCGCAGACGAAGAAGCGGCGGAATAACGTCCGCATTCGGCAGCCTATCTATGGTAGACTATAATCCTCCTAAACCGAGTCTGGTCTAAGGACGTCACATGAGTGAGAAGCAACCGAAACAATTTTCGTATGGCGGCCAAGCCGTCATCGAGGGCGTGATGATGCGCGGCTCGCAAGCCGCCGCGATTGCCGTGCGCGCGCCCAATGGCGAAATCCACGTCCGCGAAACGCCCATCAGCGGCACGCTCTACCGGGGCTGGATCGCCAAAACGCCTTTTATACGCGGGCTGGTCGGCCTGTGGGATGCCTTGGGCCTGGGCACGCGCGCGCTGCTGTGGAGCGCGGATGTGGCCCTCATTGAAGATACCTATTATCGGGTGGACTACAACGGCAGTACCGCTTGGGTGATGCACAATCCCGCGCTGATGCATGTCGAAGGCGATCTGGATTCCGTGCCCCAGCTAAACAAAGCCGAACCGCACGAAAGCGCGGCCAGCGCAGTGCGCTTGCACATTGGCCATGTGCGGAATGTGAAAGTGCTGCCCAAGCCGGACTTAGACGCCAAGCCCATCGCGACCATCAAAGACCGCGAACTGGCCGTGACGGGCTTCAAGCCTGCCGAAAGCCAGGGCGATGTCTTCACCGGGGTTGCGGCCACCGGGATGGTCGTTTTGTCGCTGGCCTTGGGCATCGGGCTGTTCTTTTTGCTCCCAACCGCGACCTCTAGCGGCATCGGGACGTTCCTGGGCCTGGGGGATGCGGGCACGAACTTGGTAGAAGAAGGCGTTAAGCTCGTGCTGTTTGTCGGGTATATTGTCCTCATCGCGCAATTGCCAGATGTGCAACGCTTGTTTCAGTACCACGGTGCCGAGCATAAGGTGATTAATGCGTATGAGGCAGGCGCGGAACTGACGCCCGAAACCGCGCAGCAGTTCCCGATTGAACATCCGCGCTGCGGAACGGCCTTTTTGCTGAATGTCATCATCATCAGTATCATCCTGAATACGCTGATTGGCCGTTTTGACAATAACCTGCTGCTGCTCATCCCCGCGCGGCTGATTACCATCCCGATTGTGGCGGGCATTGCTTACGAGTGGTTGCGCTGGACGGCCAAAAATGTCGAGAATCCCATCGTCAAAATCCTGATCAAGCCCAATTTGATGCTGCAACGCCTGACCACCAACAAACCTGATCTGGATATGTTAGAAGTCTCGATTACGGCCTTCGAGCGGGTGCTGGCCGCTGAGGGACTCTTGAAAGACGAGCGCTTACCCGGTGCGGATAAAGATGCGCGTGTGTCTGGCGCGGCTATGCCGGCGGAGGTTTAAGCGTCCATGTCGGACGATAAGCGACCCGATACGCTGGATGAAGACTTCGAGCAGATGCTCGCCGCCGCGCTGGGCACCACCCCAGACGACGAAGCCGGGCGCGCCCTGGCGCCGGATGCCTTGCCCGAAGACGACACGCCCTCGGGGTTTAAGTCCGGCTATGTAGCGGTTGTAGGCCAGCCGAACGTCGGCAAGAGTACGCTCATCAACCAAATGATGGGCGAGAAAATCGCCATCGTTAGCCCCAAGCCGCAGACCACGCGCTTACAACAACTCGGTATCCTGAATCGGCCCGGCGCGCAGGTGATTTTCATCGACACGCCCGGTATTCATCAGCCCGTGGATGAACTTGGCGAATTTATGGTGGAGGTCGCGCGCGCGGCCTTGCACGACGCCGACCTGATCTTGTTTGTTGTGGCGGCCAACCGTCCCCCGAACGCGGGTGATCGGCAGATCATCGCGTTTTTGGAAAGCATGGCCGATAAAGTGATCTTGGTCATGAACAAAGTTGACCTAGCCAAAGACCCTGCGCGCTTCGCGGCGATCTTCGAAACCTACGAGACGCTTTTGCCGGATGCCGAGCGCCTGACCACCACCGCCACAGATGGCTACAACGTGGCCGAATTGCTGGATATGATCTTGGAGCGTTTGCCCGCAGGCCCGCGCTACTATCCCGCCGACCAAGTGAGTGATATGCCCTTGCGCAGCATCGCCGCCGAAACCATCCGCGAGAAGGTGCTGCTGCTCACGCGGCAAGAGGTGCCCCATAGCATCGCCGTAGAGGTGGATGAGTTCAAAGCGCGCAACGCCAATCTGACTTATATTCATGCGACGGTCTTCTGCGAGCGGGATGGCCAAAAAGGGATCATCATCGGCAAAGGCGGCGAGATGCTCAAGCGCATCGCGGCAGCAGCGCGGACGGATATCGAAATGTTTTTGGGCACGCGCGTCTACCTGGATGTGCGGGTGAAGGTCTGGGCGAATTGGCGCAAAGACCTCGCCGCGCTGCAACGCTTTGGGTATCGTCTCTGATGTATACCGATTTCGATCCTGCGGGCCGTCCTCGGCGGGGCGCGGCGTGCGGGTGCTTATCCGGCGGCTTAGCGGGTGCGGTGCTCTCGTTAGCCTTCACGCTGGTTTTCTGTGGGATGCTTTATGTTTACGTCACAGCCAATGCGCCGACCCCGCCAATAGCGGATTTTACACCCCAACCCGCCCAGGCGGAATCCTTTGAGCTAACGATTCGCCAGGCAGAGAACACCGCGCGCCAGGGCGGCACGTTTAACGTACAGGTGACCGAAGCCGAGGCGTCGAGTTGGCTGAACCTAAACGCGGAAGAAGAAACCGGCGCCGATATTCCGCTGGATAATATGCAAGCGAGTTTTCGGGGTGGGCGCGGGACGCTCTACGGCGAATTGAATGCTTTTGGCCTGGCGGGCCTGCCGACTCAGGTGGATGTGTCGCACATCATCCTGCCCGATGGGCGCGTGGATGTGAATGTCGATGCTGTGCGCGTCAGTGGCTTGGCCGTCCCGGCGAGCGTGCGCCAGCAAATTGCTACCGAATTACAACGAGCCATCGATACGGAATTGAACCGCATCAGCGGGAGCTATCGTGTCGAGCAAATCATCGTCAATGAGGGGGTGTTGATTGTGCAGGGTCGCACTGGCCCCTGAGGAATAGGCCATGTATCTGGAACAAGTGCTCGTTTTATTGCGCAATATCGCCATTCCATTGATCTTGGGCGCATGTTTGCTGTGTGGCGTGTTGGCGGGGGTCGCGCTTCTGCTCTCGCCCGGCGATTTGAACCCCGCCGAGGCCGTCTTCCTGCGCTTGTACCTGTTGCAAAACGAAGATGAGTT
>DAOTVD010000423.1:0-5403 GCA_034437075.1 Anaerolineae bacterium | reverse complement strand
CTCATACCATCCAGGCAGGGGATACGGTGACCGTAGACCTCAGCACGGCCTACCAGGGCTATTGGAGCGATAGCTGCGCGAGTTATTTCGCCAGCGGCGACCCCACGCCCGAACAGCAAGCAGCATTAACCGTGGTGGGGGATGCCCTGGACTATGCCATTTCGTTAATCCGTCCAGGCGCCATTGCGAGTGAGGTGGATGCTAAAGTGCGGCACTTTATCGAAAAGGCGGGCTATCCGGTGTATCCTCATCACACGGGGCATGGCGTGGGCGTTAGTGTGCACGAAGAACCACGCATCGTGCCCTATAATCATACGATTTTGCAAGCCGGGATGGTCGTGATGCTAGAGCCGGGTATCTACATCCCCGGACAGTTGAGCATACGGCATGAAGATGGTTTGCTCATCACGTCCGATGGTGTTGAAATCCTGACCCGCCACAAAAAGTATTAGGAGTAGCGCAATGGTTGACGGCTTGATACAACCCGCTCAGCGCAGCCAAGCCCTGTTAGATGATATCGCCACCACGCAATTAGACCCTGGGCAAATGGCCTATTGGTGGTTGGGACAAAGCGGCTATGCATTCAAAACAGCTTCCATGACCTGGTACGTCGATCTGTATCTGTCCGAGCATCTGACGCACAAATATGCGAATACGCCCAAGCCCCATATCCGCATGACCGAAGCGCCCATTCGGGGGCACGAATTGCGCGAGGTTGGGCTTGTGTTCTCTAGCCATAAACACTCCGACCATCTTGACCCCGGCACTATGCCCGATCTTTTTGAAGCATCCCCCAGCGCGAAGCTCGTCTTGCCGAAAGCCTTAGTGCAACACGCGGTTGAAATGGGCCTGGATGAAGCGCGCTTGATACCCACCCGAGGCGATGAAACCCTGACGCTAGGTGCTCTGACGGTGCATGTCATCCCGTCGGCCCACCCTGGCCTAGACTATGACGAGGCCCGGGGCTATTCGTTTTTGGGCTTCATTTTTCAGATTGACGGCTTAACCATTTACCATAGCGGCGATACGGTGGTCTATGAGGGATTGTCCCAACGCCTGAGCGCCTATGATCTGGACAGCGTGTTTTTGCCCATCAACGGCACCGACGAGCGCCGCGCCGCGCTGAATGTGCCGCCGAATATGGACATGGACGACGCTATCCAACTGGCGCAAACGGTCAACGCGCGCCTTTTGGTGCCCCATCACTATGATATGTTCACGTTCAATACAGTGGATGTAAAGGACTTCATCGTGAAAGCCCGGGAGGCCGAGCAGGCCTACCAGGTATTGCAAACTGCCCAAAAGTACATTTATACCAAAGGATAAACCATGCACACCTTACCCCTGTTGCCAACCAGTGTGATTGGCTCCTATGCCAAACCCAGTTGGCTACATCTGATGCTCGAAGCCGCCCAGCGGGGCGAAGTCGGCGAACAAGATTTGCAAGAAGCTGAAAATGATGCGGTGGATACCGCCATTCGCGATCAGGAAGATGCTGGCGTAGACCTCATCACCGATGGCGAAATGCGGCGAGAAGGGTTTTTTACGGCGGAATTTTACAGCCATATGACCGGTATTGTCCCCAAAGAACAGGCCCGTAAAACAGGCGTCGGTGGGCACGACCAGCGCGAAAAATACGTGGCGGTTGACGCATTAGGCTCGCCGGAAGGGTTAGGGTTATTACCCGAATACGAATACCTGAAACAACGCACGCAAACCCCCATCAAGATGCCCATACCAGGGCCATTCACCTTATCGGGGCGTATTGAACCGGGCACGCTCTACGAAGATCGCATGGATGTTGCCTATGCGCTGTCCGACCTGGTGAATGCCGAGCTAAAGCGGCTTGTTTCGGCAGGGGTAGAATGGGTGCAACTGGATGAACCCTCGTATGCTGTACATAGCCGCACGCCTGAAGCCTTCGTGAAGTTGTTCAACCGCACCGTAGAAGGTGTAGCGGCCAAAGTCAGTATTCATCTATGCTTTGGTAACTATCTGGGGCGTCCGGTGGCCAAACGCACATTTCAGCCCTTGTTTCCTCATATTCTGGATATGCAAACCGATCAATATGCGCTGGAGTTCGCGAATCGTGAAATGGCAGAAATCCACCTGCTGGGTGAGCTCGCGCAAGACGATAAAGAAGTGGCGGCGGGTTTGATTGATGTCAAGAATTACTATATCGAAACGCCCGAAGATGTGGCCGAGCGGCTCCGTTTGACGCTGCAACACGTACCGCCCGAAAAACTCACCATCACGCCGGATTGCGGCTTCAGCCAAACGGCGCGTTGGGCGGCGCGGGCCAAGCTCGCGGCCATGGTCGCGGGAACGCAGATTGTGCGGCGCGAGTTGATGGGCTAACCGCGAAGCTTTTCTAACTCGGCGCGGGCTGTGACGATATATGCGAGGATTTCGTTGCGGTCTGCGCCGTGGCCTGCCGACTCCTCAATGTGGTCGAACGTCGCTTGGATGAACTCGTGCACGCGCTCTAATTGCTGATTTTTCGCTTCCAGTTCGGCCCGCGCGCGCTCACGCTCTGTAACATCCACCGCTATGGCGATGACGCCCACCACATGGCCCTTTTCATCGTGGATGGGAACTTTGTTGGTATGCACCCACATAATATCCCCGGCGGGCGTCACATGTTGCTCGATGATATTCAGTTTAGGCTTGCCGCTTTTCAAGACTTCGAGATCATCTTGATAGAAGGCTTCGGCTTGTTCGCGGGGGTAAACATCATAGCCCGATTTGCCCTCCACCAGCGAACGGTCTACGCCCTCGAAGGCAGCGGCAGCGTCATTGATACGTATGGTGGTGTTTTTGTCATCCTTATACCAC
This sequence comes from Anaerolineae bacterium, assembly GCA_034437075.1. GTDB lineage: Bacteria > Chloroflexota > Anaerolineae > Aggregatilineales > J027 > DAOTVD01. The sequence goes on along the minus strand of DAOTVD010000423.1, from coordinate 2,568 downwards.
AGCATCACGGGCATGGTCGAAAAGATCGTGTCGTATTCGGCCAATTGCCGCAGTAAGCGACTTTTTTCGTTATCTGTCATGCTAGTCACTCTCTATATGTACCTTAACACGACGGTCTGCCGTGTTAAGGTATTGTACTAAATATATTTAATTCTGGACACGCAGGCGCTGTTTTAGACGATTTGTTGAACGACCTTGCCGCCGGCCTTCTCTTTGAGGATCAGCTTCTTGCGTCCATCCGGCATGACTTCCTCTTTGATGAGGAAGTGATTCTCGTCAAAGTCTTTCATCTGAATGCCTGCGGTCGTTTCTTCTGACCCGCGCCACTCATCTAACTGAACGGGTTCCCACTGCTTAGTTTCCATAGACTTATACGCGGCATCCATGATGGCATTGACCACATACCCATCAAAGAAGTCTTCCATCGGTTGGCGGCCCTCGTCGATAGCATTCAGCATATCCAAGAACATCTCGTCGTAGCCCAACGAGCCAACTTCATCGCCGACGGGGAAGAGCCAGCCCGTATCGCTTTCGGCCTTCTCGGCCACATAGCCCCCTTCGCCCACCGAAGTGAACATCTCGAAGCCCGTGCGCAACCAGTGATTCAGCCAGATGGTGCCTTCTGTGCCAGACACTTCGTCGCGTAAATCCATGCCGCCTCTAAACGTCCAGGCGACCTCAAACTGACCCACTGCGCCATTGGCATAGCGCACTAGCCCCACAGCACTATCTTCCGCGTCGATGGGGTGGACCTGCGTATCGGCCCAGCACATCACTTCCACGGGTTTGACATCTTTACCGATGAAATTGCGCGCGATCTCGATGCAGTGACAGCCCAGGTCAATAATGGCACCACCGCCAGAAATTTCCTTGTCCCAAAACCAATCGCTATGCGGCCCCGGATGCGTTTCGCGCGAGCGGGCCCAGAGTACCTTACCGAGGGCACCATTGCGCACCGATTTCAGCGCCTTCAGGGTCTTGGGCGTATACACCAGGTCTTCCAGATAGCCATGAAAAACGCCCGCTTTTTCTACAGCATCCAAACAGCGTTTGGCTTCTGCGCCCGTGCGGGCCAGGGGTTTTGTGCACAGCACCGCTTTGCCCGCCTGCGCAGCCAGCCTGATGGCTTCTTCGTGCTGATTATTTGGCAAACCAATCACGACTACATCTGTTTCGGGGTCGTTGATGGCATCTTCCAGATTTGTCGACCAATTAGGAATGTCCCATTCGGCGGCAAATCCTTGGGCGCGCTCTGCCGTGCGCGAGTAGATATGTGTGACACGATCCTGGCTCCGGTTGCCATGTAGCGTCATCGTGTAAAACATTCCGATTAGGCCCGTTCCGAGCAGCGTTATTTTATGCATGCTTAAAATCCTTTCAATGATATTATTGTCTTAAGCGGCCTTCGCGGCCATATAAGGAGGTGAGCGCGACAAGCGTTGCGCCCAAGATGATGAGTTGATAGGCTTGGGCGAGTTGTTGTGCCCGCAGCAAGCTGACGATCACTTGCAGCAGCAACGCCCCGGCCATGGTGCCCCAATAGCCGCCACGTCCACCCGCCAACACCGTGCCACCGATAACCACCGCCGCAATAGAGCGGAACAGCAAATCCGCGCTAGCTTGCGTATTCAGCGAGGGTTGCTGATCGAACGACAACAGCATAAACCCACCAAAGGCCGAAAGCATCCCGCTGAGGGTGAAGGTTAACCAAACAAGCGGCTTCACCCACAAGCCGGAGAGCTTCGCGGTCGCGCGGTTGGTGCCGATAGCGAAAAGCTGCTTGCCATAGAGCGTGCGCGTCAACAGAATCCACATGCCCAGGCCGAAAATAATCCAGAAGATCAAAACGCCGGGTATTTTCCAGAGCAAGGGCTCGGCGAACATTTCGGTCAGTAGGGGCGGCGTGCCGCCCTGGGGCAATCCCTCGGTGTAGATTTGAATCGCACCCTGCACGACGCCCGCCATCGCCAACGTCATCACCAGCGGGGGAATGCGCAGGAGCACGATGCCGAATCCGTTCAGAAAACCGACCACCGCCCCAGCCGCGAGTGTGGCCAGCAAACCGGGGATAATCATACTGTTTTGGCCGTCGGATACCTGGAACATGACCACCGTACCCAGCGTGACCACCACCCCCGCCGATAAGTCGATGCCCTCGCCACCGCTGATGATCACCAGCGTTTGCCCTGCCGCAATGATGCCTAGAAAGGCCGCCAGCCGCACGATGTTGATGGCTTGGTCGATGTTCAGAAAATCCGGGTTGAGCACGCCCCCGATCAAGAAAAGGATGATGGCCAGGACGAAGGCTAGCGCAGTGGGGTTAATCTGCTTCACCACGTCCGCCATCTGGTCTAGGGGTGAGTTCGCTTTTTCGGTAAGTGGTTGGTCGCTCATAGACTATCTCCCACAGGGTTGGTTGGGCGTGCACGGCGTATGAGAGGGGGAATCGAGGCTAGCAGATTGCGCACAAATTGGATAAGCCCAGGGCCTGCGAGCGCCACAATGATAATGAGCGCATTCACGAGCGTATCATAATCACTGGGTATCCAATCCGCAAAACCGATGATA
>DAOTVD010000422.1:0-8634 GCA_034437075.1 Anaerolineae bacterium | reverse complement strand
TGGGCGCGACCATTACCCCGCCGGACGGCCCGCCGCCAGAGGCAAACGCCGCGCGGGATGCGCTGGGCCTGGCCGCTGATGATTTTGTGGTGGGGCATTTTGGCTTCGTGAACCACAGCAAAGGCGTGGATACGCTTTTAGAGGCGGTCGCGCGCTTGTGCGGGGCGGGTATCTCCGCGCGCCTCGTGATGATCGGCGAGCGGGTCGGCGCCAGCGACCCCAGCAACGCGGCCTATGGGGCCGAAATCGACGCGCACGCCGCCCGCTTGGGGATTACCCCCATCTGGACAGGCTTCGCGGCGGAGGCCGACCTGCCGCGCTATTTCGCCGCCCTGGATGCGCTGGCTGTGCCTTTTCGGGATGGTGCCGCCGCGCAACGAACGTCTCTGCAAGCCGGCTTGGCGTATGGCTGCGCGATTGTGACCACCGCCCCAACTCATCCCGACGACCTGCCCGAAATCATCCCCAACGAGCATCTGCTGACTGTGCCGCCCGAAGACCCCGCCGCCCTGGCGGAGGCCCTGCACAGCCTGTATGCTGACCCTGCCGCGCGGGCGCGCTTACGAACCGGCGCGCAAATCGCCGCGCAGCGCTTCGCGTGGCCAGGTATCGCCGCGCGGATTCTGGATGTCTATCGCACGGTTATACAGGAACAATGACCATGAGCTATCCCCCCATGCCCGGCCTGGATCGTCGCCCGCTAGTGATCGCCCACCGGGGTGCCTCGGCGGACGCGCCCGAAAATACCCTGGCCGCCTTTCGCCTGGCCCTAGAGCACGGCGCCGATGGCATCGAGTTTGATGTGCACCAAACCGCCGATGGCGCGCTGGTGGTCATCCATGACGATGATCTGGCGCGCACAACCGATATTCGCGGGGCGGTGCGCAAAGTCAACCTAGCCGACCTCAAAACGGCGGATGCGGGCGCGTGGTTCGGCCCGGCCTTCGTGGGCGAGCCTGTCCCCACTTTGGAAGACGTGTGCGCATGGCTGGCGAGTAACGATCTGCTAGCATTTGTGGAACTCAAAGCGCCAGATATTGAAGACGCGGTCGCGAAGACTTTGCGCGCGGCGGGCTTGGCCGGGCGGGTTCAGGTGCGTTCGTTTGACCATGCCGCGTTGCAGCGCTTTTATGCGGTCGCGCCGGAAATCCCGATTTCGGAACTGTGGTATACGCGCATCCCTGGCGCGGGCGAACATACTTTCCCGACGATCAACGGCTTGTTCGCGCTGTACGATGCCGAAACTATCGCGGCCTTGCACGCGCGGGGCGTCGCCGCCACGGCCTGGACGGTCAACGACTTCGAAGCTGCCGAGCGTTTGCTGGCTTGGGGCATCGACGCCATCACGACCGATCACCCGGCGGAGACCATCGCGCGGCGTTAGCCAGCGGCTTCTAGCTCGGCGATGAGCCGCCCCAACATCGTGATAATCTGTTGCTTGCCGTCGTCGCGCAAGGCGTGGGCACTTGCGCGCCAATAGCTATGCACTTGCAAAAAATTCTGCTGGCGACGATACCATTCGATGATGGGAATTTCGGTGCCGAAGGCCGCAAGTTCATTGCGCAATGCGCCACTCGTCAGCAGAAAGTCCTGCGGGCGTCCGATAGAATCCAGGTCGGCGTCGGCCATCATTTCTTCTAGGGGCGTATGCGGGGATTGGGGTAACTTGGTGGCCATAATCATCCCGGCGACCTGGTCGATTTGCGCCGCCGTATAGCCGAAGCGCGGCAAGACATCCAGCGCGATGGCTGCTCCGGCGTCTTCGTGGTCGTCGCGCTGCACCAAAAACCCGATGTCGTGATACCAGGCAGCGGTCAGCAGCAGATAGCGCGTTTCGTCGTCCAGGGTTTCGGCGGTGGCCAGCCGCGCGGCAGCGGGCACGACATCATGCTGGGTGTGCCACAGCGAATGATAGGTCAGCCGGGGGTCGAGTTCTTCCGAGAGATGTTTCAGGGCATAGGCTTTGGCCCGTTCGAAGTCAGCCATAGATGATCCTTCGCTATTCCAACGCTAGTAGCGCACCAAGACTTCATCCAGGGGCTTTTTGTGGATGCGCGGCACCTGCGCGTCCTCGGCGGGGTAGCCCACAGGCAGCACCACATAAGCGCGTTCGTTGGGGGGGCGCTCCAGAAGTTCGGCCAGAAAGCCCATCGGGCTGGGGGTGTGGGTCAGCGTGGCCAGCCCGGCCATGTGCAAAGCCGCAATGAGCATCCCGACCGCGATGCCGACGGACTCGTTAACGTAATAGTGTTTGCGCTTGCTCCCGTCGGGATTAATGCCGTAGGTCTGCGCGAAGACGATAATTAAATAGGGCGCGTCTTCCAGATGGGGTTTAGGCCAATCGGTGCCCAGGTGCGCCAGCGCGGCGCGCCATTCGTCGCTCATGCGGCGCGCGTAACTTTCGCGTTCTTCGGCTTCGGCGGCCTCGCGGATGCGGCGCTTATAGCCCGGGTCGCTGACGACGCAAAACGTCCAGGGCTGTTGGTTGGCGCCAGAGGGGGCGCTGTGGGCTGTGGCGATGGCGTCTTCGACCAGCGCATCGGGTACGGGCCGCGCCGAGAAGTCGCGCACGCTGCGCCGGGTGCGCATATGCGCCAGAAATTCACGCGCGCGGGCGCGTTGGTCGGCCTCTGCAAAGGCCGGAAATTCCAGAGCGTGATATTCTGCCTCGTGTGTCATGTTGTGATTGTGCAGGAAATCGGGGTTTCGCGCAACCGTAGCGCTGGCCCATACGCGGGCGCTTGGCGCCGGATGACGCTTAAGGTTAGGCTTTTCCAGAAAAATAATTACCCCTCCCCAGCCCCTCCCCGAATTCAGGGAGGGGCTATTATGCGCACGAGTAAGTTCTCCCCCCGAATTCGGGGGGAGCTAGAGGGGGGTAAAATCAAGCCGGTATCCTTTTCGACAAAAGCAAGCGGCATAGTTAAATACTTGGAAAAGCCTTATACTGAGGCCATGACTGATTCGCATATCGTCACACCATTGGCGGCCCAGGCATCTGACTTAGCATGACGCGCACAAGCTTACAAGTCATCGAGCCACAAGCCGCGCGTTGGGATGCCTTCGTGGCGGCTCATCCGCGCGGGCACTTGCTGCAAATATCCGCTTGGGGGGAACTCAAGGCCGCGTTCGGCTGGCAACCCGCCCGGGTGGCATTAGAAGACCTGAACACTGGCGCGCTAGTCGCGGGCGCGCAGATGTTGCTGCGGCGCTGGCCGCTGGGCAAACTGGCTTATGTGCCCTTTGGCCCGGTCGTGGATTGGGCGCAAGCTGAACATATTGACGTGCTGATGGACGCCTTGCACCGCGCCGCCCAAGCGCACGGCGCGGGCTTCACCCTCTTTGAACCGGGCTTCGATGTGCCGCAGGCGACCCTGCGCGCGGCGGGCTTAAGCCCTTCGCCGCACACCATCCAGCCCCCGAATACCATCTTGCTGACCCTGGACGACGAAGCCGCGATCCTCAAGCGCATGAACCAGGGCACGCGCCGCAACATCCGCAAAGCCGAAAAAGCCGGGGTAACGATCCGCGAGGCCACGCGCGCCGACCTCGCCAGCTTTAACGCCATGCTGGGCGCCACAGGCGACCGTCAAGCATTTGGCGTCCACGCGCCGGAATATTACGAAAAAGCCTATGAGCTTTTTGTGCCGAGCGGCGCTGCGGCGCTGCTCCTGGCCAGCGCGGAAGGCGAAGACCTGGCGGGCGTGTTCGTCTTCAAATGCGGGACGGGTGCGTGGTATCTTTACGGTGCCTCGCGGGATGCTCAGCGCGAGAAACGCGCGGCCTTCGGCGTGCAATGGGCCGGGGTGCAATGGGCCTTGGCGCACGGCTGCCGGACGTATGACATGGTCGGTGTGCCGGATGCCGCCCCCGCAACGCTGGAAGACGAGTTCGAAACGCGCTCGGATGGGCTGTGGGGGGTGTATCGTTTCAAACGGGGTTGGGGCGGCGCTGTGCGGCGCACGGTCGGCGCCTGGTACGCGGGTTATACCCCGCTGGCGTATACGGCTTATAATGTTGGGCTACGCGCCCGGCGTTGGCTACGGCGATAGCTCCCAGCGGACGCGCAACACCGAATGGCTCTCGGCAGAAACGGCGTACTGCTGGCTGATGCGCCCGCGTAAGCCCTGGGCGGTGGGCGCCACAAACCACGCGATTTCGTCATTCACCAACAACAGCGGCACACGGTCGCGCAAGGGGCGCGGAATCTTGAGGTTGGTCATCGTGTCGGAGAGCTTCTGGGTGCGGCCATGCATCCCCAGCGGACAAAAGCGGTCGCCGGGGCGGCGGGTGCGCAGGGTCAATTCGGCATCGGCGGGGATGCTCAGCGTGGCTTCGAGCAGATCATCGCGTAGGACTTCCAGCGAGCGGCCTTCCACCACCCAATAGGAATAAAAACGCACGCCGGGGTCGATCTCGTGTTCGCTGGTGATGTTCAGCGGCACCACGCGCCGGGGGTCCATATGCGGGATGTGGCGCGGAAACGGCATTTCGCCACCTGCCGAGAGCGTGCAATCATCATACCCGATCCATAAGACGGTATCGCCCGGCAGGCTGAGCCGCTGCCCTGTGCCGCCGCTTTCGATCATCTCGATGGCTTCATCCACTTGTTTATGAGCTAAATCGCGTAAATCCGGCACCAGATCAAACACGATATGACGCAAGACCTGCCGCTGCATACCGAGGGAGAGGCGCTTAAATTCGTGGCGGTCGATGAACGCGACCTCCCCGCCGGGTGTTTCGCCCCAATCCACGATGCGCGCCACGGTGCTCACCACGGCCTCATGGATGATTTCCAAGTCGCCGCGCACGATCTCGGCCAAGCGCGCGATAGCGGCGGGGCCGTGGGGATTCAACTCTTTGATAAGGGGAATCATTTCGTGGCGCAGTTGATTACGAAAATAGCGCGTATCGGCGTTGGTGGGGTCTTCGCGGGCCAAGATGCCCATCTCGGCGGCGTGGGCTTCGATCTGCGCACGCGGCACCCCCAGCAAAGGCCGCAAGAGATAGACATCTTCCATTTCCAAGTCATCCAGCAAACGGTCAGACACATCATTGCGCAAATGGGCTGGCGAAAGCGGCGCGAAAGGTTCCATACCCCGCAGGCCGCTGAGGCCCGTGCCGCGAATGAGATGCATCAGCACGGTTTCGATCTGGTCATCGCGGTGATGCCCCACGGCGATAATGCCGGCGCCTTCGCTGATGGCGGTTTCTAGCAAAAAGGTATAGCGCGCCTGGCGGGCGGCTTCTTCCAGATTCAGCTTTTGAGCGCGCGCCAACCCCGCGACATCCTCCGCGCCGAGCGTGACGGGCAAGCCGCGTGCTTGGGCGATCTGACGCACAAAATCCGCATCGGCGCGGCTTTCTTCGCCGCGCAGGCCGTGGTCATAGCTGGCGACGTGCAGATCATAGCCGAATTCGTCCATCAGGGCTTCTAATGTGGTCAGCAAGACCAGCGAATCAACCCCGCCTGAAACACCGACGAGAATCAGTTCATCCTGCAAGTCTTCGGCCAAAGTCCGCAACGTGTGCCGTACAATCTCGGTTACAGTCATGACATCCCATCCTTGTGTGGCTCCGCTAATTACATTATACCGTGCTTGGGCGTGGGCCTCCTATGGATTCGGCAGGGGGCGCAGGGCTGACGTATCAATCCGCGCTGGGTTACAATAAGGCGCATCCTGACAATTGGATGAGATCGAAAGACCCTATGCCACAACACGCGACATTAGCGGCCTTGCAAGAGCGCATCCGGGCCTGTCGGCGCTGCGCGGAGGCGGGCTATCCGGTGGGCGAACCGCCGATATTCTCCGGCCCCGCCACCGCCCAAGCCATGATTATCGGCCAGGCGCCCGGCTATACCGAAATGACCCATCAGCGCCCATTCAATTTCACCTCTGGCACGCGCTTATTCAAATGGCTGGCCCAGGCCGGCTGGGCCGAGGACGATTTTCGCGCGCGGCATTATATGGCCAGCGTGACGCGCTGTTACCCCGGCAAGCACGCCAGCGGGCGCGGCGACCGGGTGCCCACCCGCGAAGAACAAGACCTCTGCGCCGAGTGGCGCGCCGCCGAATTGGCCCTGCTCGATCTAAAATTGATTATCCCCGTGGGTAAGCTGGCCATCGGGCTCTATTACAACGTCAAACAGCCCTTGAAGGCCATCATCGGCACGACCAAAACGGTCGGCGGCGTGCATATCGTGCCCTTGCCACACCCCAGCGGCGCTAGCACCTGGCACATGCAAGCCGCCAATCAAGCGCTCATCGACGACGCCATCGGCCATTTGCGGCATATTCGGGCCGAGTACAACCTATGATCCGGCGCTACGCGATGCTCATCTGCGGCTGTTGGCTGGCCCTGGCGGCCCTCGTGGGCGCGCAACCCGCCGCTAACGACCTCCTCCCCTATACCCAAACCATCCTGCGGCTGGATGACACGACCCCGGCGGCAGAATTCCGCTTTCGGGCCGAGGCCGGGGCAACCTGGTCGTTCAGCGCGGCACCTTTGGTGGCGGGGCTAGACCCCGTCTTGCGCATCCTGGGGCCGCAGGGGGACGAACTCGCCGCCAACGATGACCAAATCGACCGCAGCCCCACCGCGCGCATCGAAGGTTGGCGCGCGCCCGCCGACGGCACCTATACCTTGGTCGTCACGCGGCGCGGGGCGGGTGTGGGGCAGGTGCGCCTGCTGGCCCTGGGCGATAACCATAGCTTGGCGCTGGCGCCATTGCCCATCCCGCCGAGCGTGACCCTGCGCCCCGGCGAGGCCTATACCCTAGCCGATAACCTGGACGCGCGCCGCGCGCCCATCCGCGTGCGCTTGGGCGTGGATGCAGACTTCGCGGCGGGGGATCGCCTGGGCGTGCAGATGCAATCTCGCGCAGGGAATGGTGTGGGGAGTTGGCTGCTGGTGTTGGGCGCAACCGGCGCGACCCTGCAACGCACCACGGCCTTAGAAACCCAGAGCACCGCCGAACCGAACGCCGCTGACCTCGCTCCCGAAGTTGTTTCAGTCTATGAAGCGGTGCTGGCCGATGTCGATACACCCCTGACCCCCGGCGCCTATGAAATCATCCTGGCCTCGCGAACGCTGCTGCTGCGCATTGATGGCGAACGCGCCCTAAGCCTGGACGCGGGCGATCTGCCGGAATGGTTCAACTTCTTTAGCAGCGCGGGCGCGTTGCGTGTCGTGGCGCTGCCCGCGAATACAGCCGCGCTGAGCCTGAGCGCGCCGTATGCCAGCGCGCCCTATTACGGCATCGCCGCCCAGCCCGCCGATGCACTGCCCCCCGCCCCAGCCGCCGATCAACTCCAGACGGATAGCTTGGTGCCCCGGGCGCGTGTAGAGGAATTGCGCGCGCGTGGCTTCGTCCAGAGCGAGCGGCCCGGCGAATTGTTGTTCAGCCAGCCGGACGCCGTGCTACAAACCAGCGCCACGGGCTTCAGCGCATTACCGTTGGGCCTGGGCGAGGGCGTAGCCGATGTCGTCTTGTCCTTTACGCTGCGCATCCGTGCGGAGGCACACGGCGCGGCCTGCGGGGTCGCCTTTCGCACCGTCCCCAGCGGGGATTTCAGCGCGGCGATGCTGAACACAGCGGGCGAAGCCTATCTGTTGACGGTGGCCGAGGACACGCTCGCCCCGCCCGCCCTGGCGCAGGCATCGCCATGGTTATATACGGGCGCGGATGTGCCCAATCAGTTGCTGGTCATCGTGGAAGGCGAGCAAGCGACGCTTTTCGCGAATAATGTGCGCTTGGGTATCGCACCTGTCGAGCGCCGCGCGGGGGGTGTCTCGCTAATGATGGTACTCGAAACCGCCACCCCGGCCCGTTGTCGCTTCGATAATATATGGGCCTGGTCGCTGGATTAGGCTCGCAGGGCATCGCATCAAAAAGCGGTCAAGCCGTAGGGGGCAGGCCCCAGGGCAATTGCATCCAATTGAGGCTCGGCAGACTTTTTGGCTCTTTGGGTGCATTGCATACTGGGTTAGTTTGGGAGCCAGTAACTACTCAGCCCTCACCCCAACCCCTCTCCCAGGGCTGAAAGCCCGTTTGGGAGAGGGGCAAAAAGTGTCGGTTTCGGGTCGTTTTCCCCCTCTACCAGCCGCAAAGCGGCGTTTGGGAGAGGGGGATTAAGGGGGTGAGGGGGAAAAATTGGGGTTTTGTTGCAAAAAATGTGAAGTGAGGTAGACTTCGCCCTGTTGACCCTTTCAAGCGTTTCCGAGACCCCAAGACCTTGCTTTCAGCCCGGATAATACGCTCTTGGCCTACAGCAGCAGCCAGGGCGTTTACGTCTTTAATGTAGCCACAGGGGCCTTGTTGGCATCTTCCGAGGCGCATAACGACTGGGTCGGCGACATTATACTAAACCGAGTTCAAAATTTGGAAATTCTCGGTCATCAAAGAACGTAATTCGTCAGTATCAATACCTTCGCCAATTAGGCAGCTTTTGAGTCGTCGCCGACAGTTCGTATGCCGCCCAAAGCCGCTAATCGCTGCCAAATGCGAGAAATTAAATGCGGATCGGGCGGGTGCGGAAGTAAATTAATTGTTTCGGAGAGGTAACGCCGGGCGCGAAAGCGTGCTTTGAGATCAAGCACGCTGAACTGCGGATCATGACAACGATACGGGGT
>DAOTVD010000421.1:0-15412 GCA_034437075.1 Anaerolineae bacterium | reverse complement strand
GATGGCTTGCTTGACTTGCGGGTTGCGCCAGTTCAAATCGGGTTGTTCGGCGAAGAAGAAATGATAGTACCATTGGTCGGTGGTTTCGTCATACGTCCAGGCCGAGCCACCAAAGCCGGATTCCCAATCGTTGGGCGGGCCGCCGTCTGGCGCGCTGTCGTGCCAGATGTACCAATCGCGCTGGGGGGCGTCCCGGCTACTGCGCGAGGCTAAAAACCAGGGGTGCTGGTCGGAGGTATGGTTCAGCACTAAATCTAGGATGACGCGCATCCCGCGCCGCTCGGTTTCGGTGATGAGCCGGTCGAAATCCGCCAGCGTGCCGTATTCTGGCGCCACATCTTGATAATCGGCGACATCATAGCCGACATCCACCAGGGGCGAAGGATAAAACGGCGAAAACCACAGCACATCCACGCCCAACCATTGCAGATAATCGAGCTTGTCGATAACGCCGGGCAAATCGCCGATGCCGTCGCCATTGCTGTCGGCAAACGAGCGCGGGTAAATCTGGTATCCGATGGCATCTTGCCACCATTGCGGAACGCTCATAGGGTCGTGGGCCTCCGTTGGGCTTATCTGGTCGGTATCGCCTAAATTGTGCGGCGGGGGCGGCGCGGCGTCAAGCCCGGTTCAGCGCGCCGAAACAAAACGTGTACCCCCCAATCCAGCGAATGCGCGCGGCGGGGCAGTACACGTCATAAAACACAAAGCGCCCCCGGTGGGGGCACGGGCTTAATCTTCGGATGGCGAATGGGCGCGCGAAGGGATCATGCCTTCTAGCACCCGTTCCAGGGTCATGGTATGGGCGGAATAGCCGTGGGTCTTAAAATAGCTGCTGTCGCTATCCCATTGGCCATTGTCGTAACGCACTTCATGCTCGCTATTGTCGCCGCGCACCGTCGCCCGGAAGGACAAAAAGGTGATGCGCTCGCGCTCGGCGGCGTAGATTTTAGCCTTTTCGACCTTGTTAATGTATGTCGAATCGCTGGCGGGGTGCCCGTCGCCTGCGGCGGGCGAAGGGATCATGCCTTTCAGAATCCGTTCCAGGGCCATGCTATGGGCCGAGTAACCATGATTTTTGTGGAACTCACCATCGCTTTCGAAGACACCATCCTTAAACGTTACCGTATGCGCGGCGTTATCGCCGCGCACAGTGGCCACGAACTCATGAAAGGTGATGCGCTCCGGCTCGCTGGCGTAAATCTTGGCTTTTTCGATCTTATTGATATATGAATTGTCCATATGGTTTTCTCCTGAACAACAAAAAACACGCTGGCAGATGGTAGCGTGTTAGGGCGTACGGCGTTGGTTGGGTACGTTGCTTATTTTCAGTGCAGTTGTGCGCACAAACGAGCCCTTTCAGGTTAAGTTGATTTTACTATAAAACGCTTCGGGGCCAGCGTCAACGCGCGTTGTGACCTTCTTGGCGTTACAATTGTCATATCATGTACCAGATCAAAAGGACAGACTGTGCAACCCCAAACGCCCCACCGCCCGCTGTACTGGGCCGAGATCATCTACGACTTGCAAAATCTACTGGCCGATACGCCAGAGCTTTATCTGGTGGGCGGCACAGTGCGCGATGCCTTCCGGGATGTGCCTTTCAAGGATATTGATATGGCCGTGGCGGGAGACGGACGCCCCATCGCCCGCCGCATTGCGAATGCTTTCAGCGGGGACTATTACGCCCTGGATGCCGAGCGCGAGGTCGGGCGTGCGCTGCTGAGCCTGGATGGCCAGGCTTACACTGTTGATGTGGCCGCCTGGCGCGGCCCCGACCTACGCACCGATTTATATGACCGCGATTTTACGATTAACGCCATGGCCGTGCCCCTGGCTAGCGACCTGCAAGCAATTATCGATCCGTTGGGCGGTATGCGCGATTGGCTCGACCGTATCTTGCGGTGCTGCACCCCCCAATCCATCGCCCAAGACCCCATCCGCGCGTTGCGCGCCGTGCGCCTGAGCCTAGATTTTGGCCTGACGATGGAACCCGCCACCCGCGCGGATGTCGCCGCCGCCGCCGAGGGGTTGCGCGCGTCCTCCGCCGAACGCCGCCGCGATGCCCTGTTCGGCATTTTGCACACCGCCAAACCCGTCAGCGGCCTGGCTTTGCTGCGCTACCTGGGGCTGATGCCTGCCGCCTTGCCCGACCTAGCCCCCCTGCCCGATGACGCCTGGCGCAGCCTGAGCCAACGCCTGGATAAGCTGAATACCCTGATGGCGGTTATCAGCCCGCGCCGGGATGATAATATCGCGGCCAATGCCGAATTCGGCACGTTTGTCTATCTGCTGGATCGCTATCGGCGAGATTGGCAAGCGTATCTGAGCACCCCATACCCAGACGACCGCACCGGGCGCGAACTCATGCTGCTGGCGGCGGCCCTGCGCGATGTCGCCCCCTCGGCCAAGGCGCTAACGCGCGATTTGGCGCTCAGCCGCGAAGAATCCCAGCATCTAAACGGCGTCTGGCAAGGCGCAGAATTTTTGCAGGGCCTACAAGGCGGCCCCCTGCCCGACCCGCGCACGATTTATCATTTTTGGCATACGTATGATGACCACGGCCTGGGCGCGCTCTTGCTCACCTTGGCCGATTACCTGGCCGAGCGTGGCCTATACCTAAAAATGCCGGACTGGACGCATTATCTGCAAGGGGTCGCGCGTATTTTGGCCGGGTGGGCGCCCGCCCGCGAGGCATCCCCGGTGGTGAATGGCGAGCAATTGATGGCGTATTTCGAATTAGAGCCTGGCCCGCTGCTCGGGGATTTGTTGGGCGCTTTGCGCGAAGCCAACGCCTTGGGCGAGGTCACCACCGAGGCGGAAGCCTACGCCCTAGCCGAGCAATTACTGGCCTCGCTCAATGGTTAGGGCGCGCTGATGTCGCCATTTGCGTTGATGATCGTCCCCGGCGTGATGATCTGCGGCCCGGCCAAATCCACCGTGCCGATGAGGTCGTAGGTCAGGGCGCCCGTCATACGCACCGGGACGATCTCGCCCTGCGGCACCTCGCCCTCGATGAAGACCAGGCCGTCAATCTCCGGTGCGTCGCGGTACGAACGCCCTACAGAGATGATCTCCCCGGTGGGCTGGCCGTCCTCGTCTTCGGCTTCGCCATAGCCCTCGATGAGCACATCCAGCACGCGCCCGACCTGGGCTTGATTGCGCGCCAGGCTAATGGCCTGCTGGGTTTCCATCAGGGCATCGCGCCGCGCGGCCTTGACTTCATCCGGCACCTTGCCGGGCAATTCGGCGCTGGGGGTGCCCAGTTCGTAACTGTAAGTGAACGCGCCCACGCGGTCGAACTGCAAATCTTCTACGAATTGCATCAGGCCCGCGAATTCTTCATCCGTTTCGCCAGGATAGCCCACGATAAACGTGGTACGGATGGTTAAATCGGGCATGGCGGCGCGCATCTTGCCCAGGGTGTTATAGACCCAGTCGATATTGGCCGGGCGGCGCATACGCTTGAGCGTTTCGCGGTGGCCGTGTTGCAGCGGAATATCCAGGTAATTCACGATCTGCTCGTGCGTGGCCATCGTCTCGATGAGTTCATCGGTCACGTAGCCCGGATAAGCATACATAATGCGCAACCAGGGTACATCCGGCACGGCGGCGACGAGTTCGCGCAGCAGATGCGCCAGGCCGTTTCTCAGGCCGATGTCGTGGCCGTAATCGGTGCTATCTTGCGCGATGAGGATGATCTCTTGCACGCCCGCATCGCGCAAAGCGCGCGCTTCGGCCACGATGCGTTCGACCGGGCGCGAGACGTGCGTGCCCTTAATGGCCGGGATGGCGCAAAACGCGCAAGGGCGGCGGCAACCATCCGAGATTTTGAGGTACGCGCTAGCACCCTGGCGCGCGATGCGCAACGCGCCTTTTTCATCCGCGCCGACCGTTTCGGCTTCGGTGGGCAGGTGGTAGAGCGGCTCGGGATGTTTGCGCGCGCGCAAGCGGGTCACCAGGTCGAGGATGTCCATCCAGCGCCGCGTGCCGATGATGCCATCCAGGCCGCGCACATGTTTGGCCAGCGTATCGCCGTAGCGCTGCGAGAGGCACCCCGCCGCGATAAGATATTGGTCCGGGGTCTTCTGCGCGGCCAATTCTTGCAAGGCCGCGATGCTTTCATCTTTGGCGGCGTTGATAAAACCGCAGGTGTTCACGATGAGCACTTCGGCCCCCTGCGGATCGCCCAGCCCCACAAAGCCGCCCGCTTGCAACACTTGCGCCATGGATTCGGAATCGACGCTGTTCTTGGAGCAGCCGAGGCTCAGTAAATAAAACGAATCGGGTTTCATAATCTACCTATACATCGTCCTTGTGCTGCTGTCGATCTTAGCGGCCCACTCCCTGCCTGGCAAGGCATAGCCCCCGGCTGGGCAGGATGAGCCCATCAAATTGGGGTTTGACAGGAAATATTGGCCCAATCGGTGGGATGACGGCTTAGGGCTCCTGCGGGTGGGTCGGAAATGCGAAGCGCGCCTGGCCAGGCGGCGGGGGCGTCAGGCGCCATAATTCGATGGTCACGCCATCATGCGGGCGGGTGAAATCGCGCACATGCTCCCAGGTGACGGCCAATTCACCTGCGTTGGTGGGCGCCACGAAGCCAAAATTTTCTTCCAGGTCAAATTCAAACAACATGGCCCGCTCCACCAGCAGATAAACACCCGTTTCATAGCGCGCCGCGTCCGCCTCGATGGCCGCTAATTCGGCGGGCGGAAATTGGCGTGTGTAGTCGAAGCTGGTGCAGGTGAAATCCACGGGGCCGGGCTCAGCCAGATAGAGCCGGATCATATGGCACGAGCCCAACATCCCCCAGGCTTGCACCTGGCCGGAGGCTTCCGCGCGGGGCAGTTCGGCCTGCATATAATTTACGGCCTCAATTTGCCCATATGCGGCGGTATGGGCAGAGACATAGCGCCAGCGATCCGCCTCTGGCAGGGGCAAATCGGCAGGTTCGGTGACGGCCTGGTAAAAAAACGGCCCCCCCCAAGCCAGGCCATAGAGCAAGAGGCCCGCCACCCAGGCCCGCGCAAATGTGACGCGCCGTTCAGGCTCACGGATGCGGCTTAGGGCATCGGACGCGCCACCGACGAGCATCAGATAAACAAAGGGCATACTGACTTCCAGGTAGCGCGAGCGCGGGAACGACCCCAACGCCACCACAGGCACCCACATCAGCAACCAGGCCGCCAGCAGAAACAAGCCCGCGCGTGGGCGCATTCGCAGCAACCACAGCAAGCCCAAGCCGGAGAGCAAGAGCACGGGTGCCCAGATATAAATCGCGGTTTGCTCAAATGCCGTTGCGGCACTATCCAGCAGATTTTCTAGAAAACCCTGTTCTTCTTCATGCACGTTTAGCAGATAATCGCCCACGATCACGACGCGGTCTTCGTCCCGGGGGCTTAGTTCGCCAATGACAACCGGGCTAAAGAGCACGGCCCACACGGCGCCGAACACGCCAAATAGCATCACGCCGGGCCGGAGATACGCGCGCCAGACTTCGCGCCGAAAAAGCAGTACGAGAAGCGCGGGCACCGCCACGACCAAGCCGACGGTTAACTTGGCAACCGGAGCCAAAATCAAGAAGACAGTCGCCAGGGCTG
This sequence comes from Anaerolineae bacterium, assembly GCA_034437075.1. Taxonomy (GTDB): domain Bacteria; phylum Chloroflexota; class Anaerolineae; order Aggregatilineales; family J027; genus DAOTVD01. Next base: position 9,809 of record DAOTVD010000421.1, on the reverse strand, counting down.
TGCGCGCCGGGTCAGGCCGATCCAGCCATTTGAAGGAGGCCCAGACGGCCACCAACATCAGCGCCATGGCCAGCGGATCGGCCAAGGCCATGCGGTCGAAAAAGAGGGTAAAGGGGGTAACGGCATATAAAAAGAGGGCCAGCAGCCCCGCCTGCGCATTGAACAGACGCCGTCCTAGGGCGAACAACGCCGCCCCGCCCATCAACGTCGCCAGCGCGACTGACAGACGCCCCACGAGCAAAAAATCCGTGCGTGTCGTCTCGAACAGGCCCATATAGTAGTACAGCAAGAGTTTGCCAGGCCGGTAGCTCGCGGTGGGGTCGGTGGTGAATTGCCAGGCGACCTCCGCGCGGCGAATGTGCAGGCTTTCATCGCCGTAGGCTGGCAGGGCGTCGATCTGGTAGGCGCGCAGCGCGAACTGCAATAAGAGCAGCAACGCGGCGGCCCACAGGATGCGGTTCGAACGGGTCATGGGGGCTAGCTTTCTGATGTACACGTTATAGGCCGGGCGGGGCGGTCGTCAATATTCACGGGCATGCCGAAATAGGGCGACGGATCGAGCGTATTGGCCAAATCGGCTTCGTTTTTGAAGCTGCCGTCTGCTTCGCTGGTGACAATGCTAAAATGCACGTGCAAGCCAACCTCAAAGCTTCCCCCGTTATATTCACCCTGATAGCCCAGCAATGTTCCTTGTTCTACGAACATTTCGCTTGTACCGGGTGGAAAGGCATCGTCAACAAACGATTCCGTGCCGTCTTCAGCGGCGAGATGGGTGTAGTACGTCCAGATGGTGCGACCAGGTTGCAGGGGGTCGTCGTGCCGGATGATGACCGTGGCGAGCCAATCCGGCAGGCGCGTCAGCCAGCCGTCGTACACGGCATAGACCGGGACTTCGCCTTCCGCACCATCGCCGAAAACATCCACGCCGGTGTGGCGATTCAACACGTGATACGGCCCGGCGGGATCGCGCCACAGCAGGCCGATAAACCCATCCGAAGGCAGGATAAACGGCGCACCGGGGCAGGGTTCCTGCTGGGTGACGGTGGTCAACTCGGCGCGTACGGCGGGGCTGCCATCGTCAAACCAGCGCCGGATGGGCGCGACGCTGTTGGTCTGCGCATCGCTATAACTCGTGAGGATGAACCAGCCCGCCGCGACGGTCACATAGGTTGCCAAAACGCCCAGCGGCACCAAAATCAACACCCAAACCCACCATCGCCTGCCGCGTAATGCGCGAAAAACCTGCATACAACCCTCATTATTCGCTATGCGCTCTCTTGGCCTGCTAGAATATCATGCATGAGCACCTTTACAGTAGACCTAAACGACAAAAATGCGCTGGTGACGGGCGCCGGCGCGGGAATCGGTTGGGCGGCGGCGGTCGCGTTGGCGGATGCCGGGGCGCGGGTCTTTGCCAATGATTTGAACCCCGACCGCGCCGAGGCGATTGCCGAGCACATCCGCGCGCGGGGCGGGGATGCGCTCGGCTGGCAAGCGGATGTCTCGAACAAGTTGTTGGTCGGGCCGATGATCGAAGCTATGCGCGATGCTTATGGCCCGATCCATCTGGTGATTAACGCGGCGGGCGTGGAAAAACGCGGCCCGCTCTTGGGCCTGGATGAATGGGACTGGCGCCGCGTGCTGGATGTCAACCTGAATGGCACGTTTTTCGTTAGCCAATTGGCCGGGCGCGTGATGGCTGATGAAGGTGGCGGCTGCATTGTGAATGTCGCCAGCACCGCCGGGCATACCCTGGCGCGCGCCGATGCCGCCGCCTACGCGGCCAGTAAGGCGGGCGTGGTGGGTTATACACGCAGCGCGGCGGTGGCGCTCGCGCCCTTGGGCGTGCGCATGAATGCCGTCTGCCCGGCTAATATCGAAGGCGACGCACACGCCGCGCCCGACCCCGAACGCATTCCGCAAGGGCGCGCCGGAATGCCCGAGGAAGTCGCCGCTGTGATCTTGTTTTTATGTTCAGATGCCGCGCGTTACATCACGGGCCAGGCCATTATTGTCGATGGTGGAGAAAGTTTGGTATCCGCATGACGATTCTCATCACTGCGTTTGACCCCTTTGGCGACCTGAGCGAAAATGCCTCTCAGCGTGTCCTCGAAACATTGGACGGGCTAGCGGGGTTGGTCACCGAGGTGCTACCGACGGCCTTTTCGGCGGCCACCGAGCGCGTCCTGGGGCTGATTGACACGCACCAACCAGCGGCGGTCGTTTGTTTGGGCGTGGCGGAAAAAAGTTCGGCGTTGCGCCTAGAACGTGTCGCGCTGAATCTGGATGATGCACGCATCCCGGATAACCACGGAGCGCAGCCGCGCGGCAGCCAAATCGACCCCGCTGCGCCGCCCGCCTATTGGGCGACCCTGCCCATTGAAGACATGCACGCCGCGCTGATTGCCGCCGGGGTGCCGGGTGAAATTTCTAACCATGCAGGCACATTCGTATGTAACCATGTTTTTTTCGCGGTGCAGCATTACCTGACGCTGACCGCGCCCGCGACCCCGGCGGGGTTTATCCATGTACCGGGGATTCGGCCTGCTGATGCCGCAGCAGACGCGCCCGGCTTGCCCCTGGATGACATCGTGCGCGGGGTGCGGGCCTGCTTGGGCGTCCTGTACGGGGGTTAATCGTCGGCGGGTTGGTGCGGGTCTTCGTCGCCCGCTTCGTCTTGGGCCTTTTGTTCGGCTTCTGCTTTGGCGCGTTCATCGGCGGCACGCGCATCATTAAACGCGGCTTCTACGATCTCAATAGCCTCTTGCAGGACGTCGTGCACGTCTGTCCATTCCTTAGGGCAGAACTTTTGCAGGCGTTTCCAGCCGTTTTCCAGGCTAAGGCCCAACATGGCAACGGTAGGATCACGCTGCAAGGCGAATTTTAGCCATCGAATCGCCTCCTCGCGTTTTTCGGCGGACTCTTCATCGTCACCATGGCCCAGCATGGTGCTCGACATCGCCACGTCCATCATCAGAAAGTAGTCGTTGGGGTTGAAAGCGAGTTCCATCCGGGATAACTCTTGGGTATGGCGGTAGGCGATCACTGCTTTTTCGATTGTAATCTGGCTTTCAGGATTGGTCGCTTGTTGCAAGTACAAGGTGGCGAGATTGCCCAACGGATATGACGACCCCGGTGTAACATCCAAGGCCCGTTCATAAGCGGTGATGGCTTTCTTAAGCTTGTTTTGGTCGCGGTAGATGCCACCCAGCGGCCCCCAGAAGGATTCGCGATTCAGGTCGATCAGATTCGGGCTACGGTCTAGCGCGGATTTTAGGAGTTGTTCGGCTTCCCAATAATCATGGTTACGCTTGTCCAGGTCACCCGCTTTGGCTGCATTTTGCCCGGCGCGTTTCATGGCAACACCCAACGCGGCCTGATAAGTCGCATTATCTTTGTCTTGTTCGATCGCTTTATTCAAGTGTTCGATGCTTAACTCTAACTTGCCGGGAATATATTGCATTTCTAGCCACCCTGCCACATAGAGGGCTTGAGAGTTACTCGGCATATTCTCTAAAACACGCAAAGTATAGATATAGGCTTCTTCATAGTTTTTCAGGTTGAGTTGTTGGGTCGCTTGGATCAATGCATTGGCATTATTTTGGGCCTTGAGCAACTCCTGTTGCACTTGGTCGTTAATTTGGCGGCGAATATTTTCGATTTCACTAACCAGATTCGTCGCGTTTTCCAGTTGTGGTAGATACTGCTGCATTTCTCCGTAGAGTTTGTTGCCTTCGTTTAATAATTTATCAATTCTTTCTGACCTATTTTCTTGTTCTTTGCGAATATCCTCACTACGCTTCCGCAGTTCGTCCTGTTCTTGGCGCAAATCGGCGCGGATTTCGCGCGTATTGCGGTAGCCCACCAGCGCCCCGGCCCCCAGCGCCAGCGCAATCAGCACCGCCGCGCCTTCCAGAAAGCCCAGCAGTTGGTCGGCCTGATTCACCGCGTCTTCGGCGCGTTGTAAAATGGCCTCGTTGGGCGGTGCTTCATCGAAACGCTCATCATGGATGGCATCCATGCGGGCCTGATACAGCGTAAAAGCCATATAGGTTAGCAACCCGCCGTTTACGACGACAAAAATTAGAATGACAATATTGGTTATGAAAGATAAATAATCATGGCGGCTTTCTTGATTGCGTTTGTCGTCCATGGGGCTCCTCATCCAGTGCTATACAAATATCACATCGCCTAGCATAGCGCGTTATGGCACAATATGCGAACACGAACAACGAGGAAAGAGAGCTGATGACCAACGTCTATACCTGGCGTTTTAAGGTGCGCACTTACGAACTGGATGCCTTCGGCCACGTGAATAACGTGAATTACGTGCATTACATGGAAGAAGCCGCCACCCAGGCCAGCACGGCGGCGGGCTACGATTGGGATTGGTACATGGCCCAGCGCCGGATTTGGGTCGTGCGCAAATGGACAGTTCGCTACATCCAAGCCGCCGAATATGGGGATGAATTGGCCATTCATACCTGGATCTCGGATTTGCGGCGGGTGCGCTCGCATCGTGAATTTGACATCCGCCGGACGCGGGACGACGCGCCCATCGTGCGCGCGCGGGCCGATTGGGTTTTCGTAAACTTGGACACCCTACGCCCGACGCGCATCATGGGCGATTTTCGCGCGGCTTTCAACCTGCCAGAGGATCAGACGCTGGATGATTTGAACGTGCGCATCCGCAAGCCGCAACCCATCGCAGATTGCCACAGCTACACCACGACGCATATGGTGCACTTGCATGAGGTGGACATCGCCCAACATGTGAACAACGCGCACTATCTACACTGGATCGACTATGCCTATCAGGCAGCGTGTGCGCGGGCTGGGTGGCCGTTAGAGCGCCAGATGCAAGAATTAGCGTTTGGCATCCTGGCGGCGGGTCACGAGATCGAATACTTCAAGCCCGCGCGCCTGGGCGACCGGGTGCGCATCGAAAGCCGGGTTGTGGAAGGCGCGCGCGTGCGCGGGGCCTGGATACACGAGATATATAACGATGCGACTGATGAACTACTCGCGCGGGATTATGCCGTGGGGGCGTTCGTCGATCTCTCTGGCGAGAGCCCGCGCCCCACGCGCGTGCCGCAGGTGTTCATGCAGGCTATTTTAAGCGGCGGGGGCTAGGGCGCGTCGTTCATCTGGTCGTCTTCGCCGCCCAAGGGTGGGGCCAGCGGATTCCCATCCGCCGCCGCACCGCCGCCACCGCCGCCGCCGACCGTATAGCTAGCTGAGCGCGTTTGCGTCCCGTTGATGGTATAGCTGATCGTATAGCTACCATCGGCCCAGCCTTCGCTATCCGGCTCGATGACATACCAGCGGCAAAAGTCCCCAGCGATTTGCACGGTGAACGACTCTTCGTAAATCAGCGTATTGTCGGGGCCATTAAAACGCACGGCTAGCGTATCGCCAATCGCCATTTCGGCCAGGGTCGCCACCCCATAGATGGTATCGAAGGTCGCGAAGCTGTTCTGGGGGCTGATGGCACATCCAGCGCCATCGACCTGGCTCGCCGCATCCACGCGCGTGATGCGCGCGCCGGTAGTGGTAGTGTTGCTCGTTGTGCCGCCAGGATTGGGCGTACTGTCCGCGTTGCCACTCGTGACGGGGTTGGCGGCGGTGCTCGTATTGCCAACCGTGCCTGGGTTGGCGGCAGGCGCTGAGGTAGCCAGGATGGGCGTCGGCGTGGGGAATTGAATCCCCGGCGTGGGGGAGACATCGCTGCCGGGTACGGATACAAACCCCTCTGCTGGCGCGTTTTCGGCCTCATCCCCGGCGGGCGTGGGCGAGGGCAACACGGTCGGCTGGCGTTCCCAAAACGTGAGGGTCGCTTCCTGGGCGCGAACAGTCGCGCGCAGGTTCGCAACTTCTTGGTCTTCGGGGCTGGTGTGGAACAGAAAAACCCCGGCGACAGCGACCGTTAGTGCTAACATAAAGATGGATTGAAGAATTCGCATACCGCACATTATACGGGAGCGGCCCGTTATACCGTAGGGTGATTGGGCAACCGCCACCCCACGCTTGCCGAACTATCCGCGCGCGGGCATACTGCGCCGCAGCAGAAAGGGACACCATGCAAATCTTGCACGATGACGATGTATTGCGCTTACTGGCCCCCACCGAAAGCTTGGCTGTGCTCGAAACCTTTTTCATGCAGCGCGCCCAGGGGGACTACACCGGCGCGCCGCGCTGGCATTTGCCCTTTGGGCGCGAGAAACACCTGACCCTGACGCCCGGCGGCGGCGGTGCGCATATTGGCTTTCGGGCTTACCTACGTGGGAGCGGCTTCGCGCAGAATGACCAATTAACGGCGGTGTGGGATGTGCAAAGCGGCGCGTTAGATGGGATTGTCGTGGGGCCCTTGCTGGGTGCGATGCGCACGGGCGCGATTGGCGGTGTCGCGGCCAAACATCTGGCGCGCTTCGAGGCCACGCGCGTCGCGCTCATCGGCACGGGGCGCCAGGCGTATACCCAACTGCGGCATGTGCTGGCCGCGCGTATCGCGGTTGATGAAGTGCGCGTGCATAGCCGCACGCCGGAGCATCGCGCGGCGTTCGTGGCGGATATGGCCGATTTATTGCCCAAGCGGCTGCGGCTCGTGGATGCCGAAAGCGCGGAAGTGGCCGTGCGCGGGGCCGATATTATCATCGGCGCGACGAATAGCACCACGCCCGTTATCCGAGGCGAATGGCTGAAACCCGGCGCGCATGTGACGACCGTCGGCCCCAAAGGCGCGACCCTGCGCGAAACCGACCCCGAGGTGGTGGCGCGCGCGGATTTTATCGCCACGGACAGCCCCGAACAGGCGCGCGCATCCGCCGCTGGGCTTATCACAGACGGCACAACTAAGCCGCTCTACGATCTGGCGGCAGTGGTTAGTCGGCAGGCCGGGCGCCCCAGCGACGAGAGCATCACGTTGTTCATCAGCACCGGCCTAGCCGGGACGGAAGTCGCGTTGGCGGCGCACCTGTTGCGTAAAGCAGCGCGTTAGCTGTTGGCGCGGTTCGGGTTGGTGATGATTTCGTCCAAGATGCTGCGCAGTTCTGGCATACCCGGCAGCGGCTTATACATCAGGTGGTCGGCCTGCGCCGTGGCGATGGCCTCTTTTTCGTCATCCGGCGAAAGGCGATAGGCCGTAATCAAGACAATGGCCATATCTTGCAAAATGGGGCTCTGGCGTAGGCGTTTGCCAACATCCGGGCCACTGACTTCGGGAAGGCGAATATCGATCAGCGCCAGTTCGGGCAGTTCGCCGGGCACACGCCCCTGGTCGACATCATCGACCCAGGCGATAGCCTGGCCACCATCCACAAACGCGACGCCCTCGATGCCCCAAATCTCGAACATCGCGAGCAAAACTTCATAAATATCGGGCTCGTCTTCCACGACCATCCAGGTTGGCATACTCACTACTCCGTATGTCAGTTTCCTCTCTATAATATTCGTTACCGAGAGGCTTATCAAGTTTTGGATTGTGCTTGCTCAATGATTATGCCACGATTCGGGCGGTGCATCGTCCCCTGATGGCTGATTCGCGTAGCGCGCCATGACCGTTTGGTAATGCTCGACGCCTTCTACAATGCGCGCGATGTCCGCTTCGGTGAGGGCGCGCTTATGGACAGCCGGCACCCCGGCCAGCAGCACCCCCGGCGGAAATTCGGCGCCCTCTTTCACCAACGCGCCCGCGCCCAGGATTGTCCCTTCACCCAAGCGCGAGGCATTCAGCACAATACTGCCCATGCCGATGAGCGTCTTAGCGGCGATGGTGCAGCCTTCTAACACCGCCCCATGCCCCACGATGACATCTTCGGCCAAGAGGGTCGCGCGGTCGCTATTGACGTGCAACACGCAATTATCCTGAACGCTGGTGCGCGCGCCGATGCGAATCGCGTTCCAGTCTGCGCGCAGCACCGCCCCGAACCAAATATTGGCATACGGCCCGACGATTACATCCCCGATGAGCGTGGCATTGGGCGCAATATACGCGGTCGGGTCGATTTGCGGCGTTTTGCCCTCGAAGGGCAGAATCAAGGCCATCGATTAATTGCTTTCAGGCAATTTAAGCAGGTCGGTATCGTTGGCCAGCATCAGGATGAGCGCCATAGGTTAATCGCTTTCGGGTAGTTCTATCAAGTCGGTATCAGTGGCTAGAATGATGAATGTACGCTGCAAGACCGACTGAATCCAGCGATGGAAGATGATCCCAGGTCGGGCAGGCATATCGGTTTCTTCATCTATAACCCCATACTGGCTGGGGTAGCGTAGCGCGGCAACCGCCACATAAGCGCCGTCGCCCTCGACCACCAACGGATCATCAAACCGAACGTTAACGCTCTCGAAATCTCCGGGCACGGTTTCAAAGGTGGGCAAGCGCGCGGCGAGTTCGTCGGCGGCGAGTTGCGCCGTTGCGGCATCGGCATACACCGCTGCGATGAGGTGCACATGTTCGCCATTTTCTTCGCGGTCGGCAAGCGCGGCGATACGTGGCGGCGGCAATGCTCCCCAGCCGCTAAGGTCTACACTGTCTAAAAAGGGCGACTCTGGCTCGCCCGTAACAGAGATGACCGTCGTGGCGGGCACGGCCAGGTCGAGCGTCGTCAGGGGCGGGAACAGCCAGGCGCGCAATACGTCGCTATCTTTGGCGTACAGCGCGCGGGCCAGGGTTTCCCAGCCAGGGACATCCGCCAGGGCGGCGTCGTTCGCCTGGGCAGTGGTGATCGTGCGCAGCAGGGCGCTAACAGGCGAGTACACCAGCAGATCATCGTAAACGGCCACGCGCGCCGAGCGCCCCAGATCACCGCCGAAGGGGTCGGCGGGTTCGCGCTGCGAAACGTCAATTTCGCCATCTTCCCCGCGTGAGAAAAACGTGAAGCCCTCGCGGTCTTCTGCATCAAAATCCCGCGCGCGCAGCGCCTCAGAAATCGCGTCTTCGTCAAATTCGCCCCGGTAGACGGTTGCGGTTGAGGGCGGCACGCCCCAAGTCATCATTTGCCCCACTTGTGGCAGCGTAAAGCCGACCAGCGGCTCCATATTTTCGTATTGAACGAACCACTGTTGGCTGCCGATGATGCCTGTCCGGTCAATATAGCCCGTGGGTATAACACGCGCGCCGAAAGTCGCATCCATAAGATTCATGCCCAAAAGGTCATTATGCGCGGCCAGGTCGCTAAATTCGATGATATTGCCGCGTTCGTCATTAGACGGTTGGGTTGCGCTCTGGGGCACGTACGCCAGCAGGGTCAGCAAGGCGGGGTCTGCGCTTTGGTCCTCTTGGGCTAGGGCCGCCAGGGGCAGCAACATCAGCGCCAGAAAAGCGAACAACACACGAGACATACGCAACATGAAAAACTCCTCTGCAACTTTTGGCGCGCTACAAAATCCGGTAACGCCGATCGTTCATGTACCATAGCATGATTGGCGTGCCGATGCTGGGCGCGTCTTCCGGCGTCAGATCATCCCGCCATTCGAGCGCCTGCGCGGGCAGCGCTTCTCCGCTGCGCGGCGAGGTAAAAGTCGCCTTGATCTCGATCTCTAGCCCTTGGTTGTCTTCGGGGCGATAGAGTTCGACGTTTGTAATCTGGCCGATTACCCGCTTGCCGCGTCGGATGACCGCCACCCGCCAGGCCCACAAACCCCACAGCAGGGCCAATACCCCCCCCACCCCGCCGGAGATGATAAAGGGGTTAAACGGTTCCTGGGCGCGTTCCAGGCGCGAGACATCCGGCATATCGGGCAAATAGAGCACTTCCACCGCTGCGTTGCGGGTCATCAGCGCGGCGAACTCGGTATCTACAGGGCTACTG
>DAOTVD010000420.1:0-12546 GCA_034437075.1 Anaerolineae bacterium | reverse complement strand
GATCATCTGGGACTTGGCAAGCGGAACTGCACGCCTAGACGAACCTGCTGCCCATGCGGGCGAAGTCACGAGTGTGGCTTTTCATCCTGATGGGGCGCAACTTGTCTCGGCTAGCCGCGACCAAACCATCCGGTTTTGGGCTGTGTCCACGGGCAAAGCCTTGGGAGTGCCGCTGGCGGGCCACAGCAACTGGATTTTTGATGTTGCTTTTAGCCCGGATGGCACGCGGTTGGTCTCTGGTGGGGCCGATAATGCCGTGCTCTTGTGGGATGTCGCCTCGCGGGAGCTTTTAGGGCGTCCGTTTGCCGGGTTTAATGATTGGGTGCTGGCGGTGGATTACCATCCGCTGAATGGTGCCTTCGTTGCAGGGGCGCTGGATGGGCAAATGGCCCAAACGCGCACGACTATCGACAGCTGGTTGGCGCGCGCGTGTCGTATCGCCAACCGGACGTTCAGCGAAGACGAATGGGCGCAGTTTTTCTCGGAATCCGTGCCTTATCGCACGTTGTGCCCGTTAGACCATGATGAAGCGTTTGATGAATCGACTCGGGAGTCAGGATAAAATCATGAAGAAGCGTCTGCTTAGCATTATCGTTTTGGGCACCGTTATAGGTATTATCGGTGGTGTTCCGTCTATTTCCGCTCAGCAAGAAGATGAGCCTGAAGCATGCCCTGCGTTTGTAACCGCCGCGATTGAAAATACCGAAACGGTGTGCGATGCCACGAACACGAATGAAACGTGCTATGGCAACGCGCCAGTTCAGGCTCAGCCTAAGCCCGATGCGCAAGATTTCGTCTTCCAAGACCTGGGCGACCGGGTAGCTGTTTCGGATGTGCAAGCCTTGCGGCTCAGTGCGCTGAATTTGGCGACCAGCGAATGGGGAATCGCGCGTATGGAGTTGCAAGCCAGTCAGCCCAATCAGAGCCCGCAGAATGTCACGTTGCTGCTTTTTGGGGATGTCGAAGTGGTAGACCAGGGCGGGCCGCCTATTGAAGGCATTCCGGCAATGGCCAATGCCAATATCAACGTGCGCCTAACGCCGGATACGACCATCGCGCGGATTGCCTCTTTGAATGTTGGTGAAGAAGTCACTGCCGAGCTTCGTCTAGCGGATAATTCGTGGGTGCGGGTGCGCCTGGCCGACGGTAACACCGGCTGGATTTTCTCCGAACTTCTGGATTTTGGCGGCGACCTCAATACGCTGAACATCATCGAGCCAAGCGAGGCGACCGCGCCATATTTTGGCCCCATGCGCGCCTTTACCTTGCGCACGGGCTCGCAAGATGCGCCCTGCGCCGAAGCGCCAGAAAGCGGTTTGATGGTTCAGACACCAGAAGGCGTGGGCGCGGTACGCTTTCTGGTGAATGAAGTAGCCGTGAGCGTAGGCTCTACAGTCTACTTCCAGGCAATACCGGGCGTAGAAATGCGTGTGCAAACCTACGAAGGCCGTGCGGTTTTTACAGACCCAGAATCCGGTGAGAATCAGGTGATTGTAGCGGGTACATGGGGCACGCTCCCCATGGATGAGGATATGCGCCCCACTGGCCAGATGAGCGAACCACAGCCGATTCGCCCCGAAAATACCCAGGGTATGCCCAACATGCTGGGTATCATGCCCCAACCGCATGATTTACCCGAACAACTCAACGAAGAAGACGTCGAACTCATCCGAGCCTATTACGATGATGAAGTCGATTTTGAAGCGCTTTCTGATGAAGAATTTGATATGCTGTACGCTTACATCATCGACGACTATGCCACGCGCGAAAATCTGGTTGATCTCTCCGATGACGAATTTGATGCCTTGTTAGCGCAGCGCTTTGTCGATGCAAACGAGGATGTCGATTTCAGCACCTTCCGTGATGAAGAACTCATCTTTCTGGACATCTTTTTAGGTGATGAGGATGACGAATTTATCTTTGACAATACGACATTTGCAGATGATGATCGAGATGCTTATTTTGACTTTTTGCTAGACAATCATCAGGGCGATTTTGACCTACAAAGCCTGAGCGATGAAGAAGCTGAGTTTCTGTTAAGGGATGTTTTTGGCGTAGAAGATGACGAGTTCTCTGATTTCTCTGATGAGGCGTTCAATTCAATTTTCGAATCGGAACTCGATGACTTTAACAATGAGCCCGTCTTCATCCCCAACGACGATGGCAGCTTTCGCGATGATGACTTCAACGATGATGGTAGCTTTCGCGATGATGACTTCAACGACGATGGCAGCTTTCGCGATGATGGCTTCAACGACGATGGTAGCTTTCGCGATGATGACGGCTTTCGTGATGATGACGGTTTCGATGATGACGACGACTTCGATGATGACGACGACTTCGATGATGACGACGACTTCAATGATGACGACGACTTCAATGATTGATTCGATTGTTAAAGTCGGTATGTTAGAGCCGTATTGAGCTTTTCCAATTGGCAGGATAGTCTATAATATGGCATCGTATGGCCTTGTAATGGACTTATCTTGCCCGCACACCAGCGCCAGGCCCATGATCGAGATTGGTATACAGTAAAGGTAAAAGCAGCTTATGCCAGCATCACACTCTAAACGCCCCGAATTTTCCCGACGTCACTTTTTAGGGCTTAGTGGTTGGTTAACCGCCGGTATGTTGTGGCCAGACGTTCAAAACTTGCATAGTGGGATAGCCCCGCGCCAGCCTATCGCGCCAGCAGGGCAGCGCGCGGCGGTTTCGGCCTTCGTGCCGGCGTATGTCGAATGGTTTGAGCAACCCTATCTTGCGCCGCTCAACCAATATTTTGATGCTCAAATCGGCGATCAGACCATTGGCTTTGTGCTGTATAACCTGACACAAGGACGCCTCATTGCCACCTTGCGGCCCGAGCAAGCGTTACCCGCTGCCTCGACCTTCAAAGCGCTGGCCCTATTGCATTTCGTGGATGTCGTCTCGCCCGAGGTTTGGGGGAGTGTGCCGCTCGGCTATTGGATGGAACGTGATGGCAATGTGATTCCAGAAAATTACCGGCCACGCTGGCAGAACCATGTACAAATCCTGCGCGATCTGTGGAATATGATCGTCCTGAGCGATAACCCCGCCACAGGCCGCGTGATGCTCTACACCGCGCGGGCTGAAGGCCGGGATGATCCGATTGCAGCGCTCAACGATTGGCTGCACGCACGGGTCGGGATTTCTCAGCTATCGGGCATCAGCAACTGGGCGATGGGTATTCCAGAGGGCATCGATAATTCCGACATGCGTTTTTTCGGGCGCGAAGCCAACATCGACCATAACCCTTACCCCTACGCTAATCTGATGACTGTGCGCGATATTGGGCTCGTCTATGCCTGGTATATGGACACATTTAACCCAGCCCAACGCGACATGGCTGATACGCTCCTAAGCACGATCAATGGTGATCGGCGTGCGAATATTGAACGGCTGGCCTTCGCTAATGGGGGGGTCGCCTACAGCAAAAACGGCACCCTGGGGGCCGACCAGAGCATCGCTGGGGCCGTGATTACGGATGCCGGGGTCATCGAATTGCCGGATGAAACCCGCTATTTGGTGGTGATGTTGTCCGTTAGTGCAGAGGGTATGGTGCCGCGTATCTTCGAACTGGTTCAGGAAGTCATTGATGGCGAGCATGATGCTACCCTCGCTGCCGCAAATGATACGATTATCGAAGTACAAGCCGCGAATGCGGCCTACCGGGACTATCTGCGCACGTATTATCCAGAGACGACAACGCTATCGACCCAAACCTATAACTATGGCTTTATCAGCCACGCCGCAATTCCGGTGTATAGCGCACCAGATGAACCCGCGCGCGTGCGCAATCCGGTGATTAGCGCGTCGCGCTTTGGCGTACATCTGATGATGCAAGGCGCGCTTATCCGCTTTATGCCCGTCAACGCCGAATGGCTAGAACTCGTGCCGGATGCGCATAATGACAACGTGCGCACCCGCCTGGCCGACCGCGTGTTCATCAAACGCGCGGACATGCACCCGATTGACAGCGCGAGCATCAGCACCATCGACCATTTTATCGAGCCGGGCACCCAACCCATGGAAAAAATGGTCGTCATCGAAATTCAAGAACGCTGGTTAAGCATCCTGGAACGAGGCCGGGTCGTTTTCAAGACACCCATTGCCCTGAGCAATTTCGCCACCCCGCGCGGCGTCTACCCCATTACATCAAAATGGTTGTCGCGTAGCATGCAAGCCTGGGCGCCCGGGGTGCCCTTTACGGTATTTTTCCACATTGACGGTTATGCTATCCACGGCGCGCCCTGGCAACGCTGGATAGAAACGGTCACGCTAGAGAACTTCCGCACGCGCATTTCCGCCGGATGCATTAATCTGCCCAACTGGGGCGTTACCCTGGGCGATTATACGCGGCCCCTGGACGAACTCTTTTTCCGCTGGGTAGGGAGCGTGGTCAACCCCAGCGTGGATGTTTACGAACATCCGCGCGATGGATACCAGGCCATGCGGATTTTCTCGGTAGATTGGCTGGCCGATCTGCCCAATTATGCCTTACCTGCCGAAGTGGGGCGGCAAGGTGTGCGCTGGGGGGATGTCATCAATAGTATTGAGCGCACCGCGCCGCTAGCCCCGCCCTCCTTTTTCGTCTAGTTTACGGATGAACCACTCATGGGAACGCTTCTGATCCGCCATGCCCATACGCTCGTGACTATGGACACCGACCGCCGCGAAATCCGCGATGGTGGGCTATTCGTGCGGGATAACGTCATCGAAGCAGTCGGGCCGACTGCTACCTTGCCCGAAACCGCCGATGAAATGCTCGATTTAGGGGGGCGGCATGTCGTTCTGCCGGGTCTCATCAACACCCATCATCATTTTTACCAAACGCTTACCCGCGCCGTCCCCGCTGTGCAAAACGCGGAATTATTCGATTGGTTGGTGGGGCTGTATCCGATTTGGGGGGGCTTAACTGCCGAGCATATCCGCGTAAGCGCGCAGGTGTGCGCCGCCGAACTCATGACCTTTGGCTGCACCACGGCCAGCGATCACCTGTATATATTCCCGAATGATTGCACGTTGGACGATGAAATCGAAGCGATTGCGGCCACGGGGCTACGTTTCCATGCTAGCCGAGGTAGCATGAGCGTTGGCGAAAGCCAGGGCGGGCTTCCGCCCGATTCCGTAGTCGAAGACGAAGCCTTCATTCTGAAGGACTCGCAGCGGCTCATCGAGCAATATCACGACAACGAACGCTATGCCATGCTGCGCATCACGGTCGCGCCCTGTTCGCCGTTTTCGGTCTCCGTAGACCTAATGCGCGAGGCCGCAACATTGGCGCGCAGCTACCCCGGTGTACGCTTGCATACGCATCTGGCCGAAACCCAGCCGGATGTCGCCTATAGCCTGGAGCAATTCGGCTTAAAGCCAGGCGATTATGCCGAGGATGTCGGCTGGCTGGGGGAGGACGTCTGGCACGCGCATTGTGTGCACCTCTCCGATGAGGCGATTGCGCGTTTTGGGCGTACGGGCACGGGGGTCGCGCATTGTCCGTGTAGTAACATGCGCCTGGCCAGTGGGATTCCACGCATTCGCGCGATGTTGGATCATGGCGTGCCCGTGGGCCTGGGCGTGGATGGTTCCGCGAGCAACGACAGCAACAATATGCTTAATGAAGCGCGAACGGCGATGTTATTGGCGCGCATCCAAGGCGAGCCCGACCCCACCGCGATGACGGCTCGCGATGCGCTCGAACTGGCCACCTTGGGCAGCGCGCGCGTGCTGGGACGGGATGATATTGGTGCATTGACGCCGGGCATGGCGGCAGATTTCATCGCCGTGAATTTGGATCGTCCCCATTTTGCGGGTGCCTTGCACGATCCCGTTGCCGCGCTCGTGTTCTGCCATAGCGGCCCGGTGGATTATAGCGTCATCAATGGGCGGATGGTCGTCCGCGAGGGTCAACTGACCACGCTGGACGTGATGCCCCTGGTGGAACGGCATAATCATCTGGCGGCGCAACTCGTCAACGACGCTTAATCTACCGATGCAAGAACGTGATCTGACGCTGCTGGTTTTTGTGTTGGGCATGTACGCCGGGCTGATGATCTTGGCGGGTGTTTTATCGCGGGCCGTTTTTCGGGATAGCACAGAGGATGCTGATACTCAAGATAAACCCCAATTTCATATTCCTGTTTCCGTTATCTTGATGATTAACGCGGTTATCGTTGGCCTGATTCTC
The DNA here is from genome assembly GCA_034437075.1 of Anaerolineae bacterium. Classification (GTDB taxonomy): domain Bacteria; phylum Chloroflexota; class Anaerolineae; order Aggregatilineales; family J027; genus DAOTVD01. The sequence goes on along the minus strand of DAOTVD010000420.1, from coordinate 6,341 downwards.
ATCGTGATGGCCTATTTACAATTGGGCCAAGACATCGGCATCACCACAGAGCGACTAAGCGATTTTGTGGTCATTTTCATTGGCTTGCCGATTTTTCTGTGGGTCGCGTGGCACGAAGCCCTAGAACCGATCTTGAGCACATTGCGCGATTGGTACCGCGAGAGCCAGGTGAACGACGACGCCGAAAATCAATCCGGGGAGGATGGCTCATGAATTACGATATCGTCATCAAAAATGGCAGTATTGTAACTGCCGAGGCAACTTATCACGCAGATTTAGGCATCCGAGGCGAACGCATCGCGGCTATCGGCCACGATTTAGAGGGCGCGCAGGTGATCGACGCGACGGATAAGTTCGTCACGCCCGGCGCGGTCGATACTCATGTGCATCTGAGCCTGGACTTAGGCGGGGGGCTTGTCTCCTCGGATGATTTCTTCACAGGCACGCGCGCGGCGGCCCTGGGGGGCACGACTTGCGTCATCCCCTTTGTGCATCCCGAAGCAGAGGAGTCCATGCTACAAGCCTTGGAGCGCCGCCGCGCGGAAGGCGATCCGCAAGTAGTCATTGATTATGCCTTTCACATGAATATCGGCCCGCATCATCTCGACCGTTTACACGAAGTCCGCGCGGTGGCCGAAGCGGGCATCAGCACCTACAAACTGTACATGGCCTATGGCTATCGCCTGGATGATGCCGGGCTATGGCGGGCGCTAGAAGCCGTGCGCGATATGAACGGCTTGCCCGTGGTACATGCCGAAAATTGGGAGATCATCACCGCCCTGATCGCGCGGCACTTGGACGAAGGCCATACCCACCCGCGCTGGCATCCGCGCAGCCGCCCGGCCATTATGGAAAGCGAAGCGGCGGGGCGCGTCATCGACCTGGCGACCTATGTCGGCGTGCCTGTGCTGATTTTTCATGTAGGCAATATCGAGACGACAAAGCGCATTGCAGCAGCCCGTGCGCGGGGGTTACCCGTATATGGTGAAACTTGCCCGCAGTATCTTTTTCTGACCGATAAAGCCTTCGAGGCCGATGGCGTTGCGGCAGCGTATCCTATCTGCGCGCCACCCTTGCGCGGCGAGCATGATCGCCTATACCTTTGGGAAGCCCTCGCGCGGGATGAGTTGCAACTCGTGAGTACCGATCATTGCCCCTGGACGCACGCCCAAAAAGAACACGGCTACGCGCAAAATTTCAGCAAGGTTCCGGGCGGCGTGCCATCTATCGAAATGCGTTTTGCGGCGCTATATAGCTATGGCGTGCTGGGTGGCCATTTTTCGCTCAATCGCTGGGTGGACTTGTGTTGCACGACCCCGGCGCGCTTGCATCATCTGGCGACCAAGGGCACACTCGCGCCAGGGTACGATGCCGACATCGTGATTTTTGACCCTGCCGCGTGCCGGGCGCTCTCGGCGGAAACCTTGCACGAAAACTGCGATTGGACGCCCTATAACGGGCTAGACATCCAGGGTTGGCCCCAAACCGTCTTCAGTCGGGGGCGGGTCGTCGTCCAGGATGGCAAATTTGTGGGTGAAAAGGGCGCAGGGCGCTTTATTCCGCGCTACACCTGAGATATGATGAATCTATGAAATCATCACGCTCAAACAACATGCTGGCGCACATTACGCGCCTCATCGCAGAATTAATCGAAGATATTCTACTGAGTATCCAGGCGAGTTTCGGGCGAGACTCGGTCGAACTGCGCATGCGACGCTTGCGCAACGTTTACTACAATGATGAGACGGTCACAGTGCGGCATCGCCGCGTGAAGGAAATCCTCAGCGACCATGTCGCCCCGGCTTACTACACCTACTACGAACGCATGCTGGCCTCCGAGCGCGCGACCTATCAGGTGAGCAAAGATTTACACGCGGGCACGCGCACCGATGAGCTACTCGACCAAATGCAACGCTTGGGCGAACGCATCGCCGAACTGGTTGACCAGTTGCAGAATGCCGACCGCATCCAGACGCTCTATCCGGCAGATAGCGAGAGTGCCCTCACGGCCCAGCAAGCACGCGAATGGCTCGTCGGGCGCATCGAAGAGGGGCTGACCATGCATGGCGACATCCCCGCCAAGGTGATGGGCTTTGCCACGGCAGCCCCCAACCATGGCTTGCAACGCTATAGCGCCAGAATTGAGAACCTAACCAATCGTTTAGATGATATTGCGGACACCTACACCGAAATCAGCCAGACGACTCCCGAACGCATTCGTGAATTCTTAGCCGAGCAAGACGATTCGTCCGCCACAACCTAATTCAACAAGCAAAGATCGTCACATTCACCCAATGATATGCGGTTACATTGCGTTATAATGCCCTCTTGTATTTGCGCTGACAAGGCTGTCAGCCTAGTTTTCTCGCACGCATCAATCGGTCAATACAGGAGCAAGTATGTCTGACCCCATTCAGAAAATTCCCGATATACGCCAACGCATCGAGGCCCACCGCGACGCCATGCTGACGTTCTTTAAGGAACTGTGTGCCATCCCCAGCATGGATAGCCAGATCGAAGCCGTGGCCCAACGGGCGGCTCAAGAGATGGAAAAGCTCGGCTTTCGCAAAGTGTGGTACGACAAACAAGGCAATGTCGTGGGCGAAATCGGCGATGGCCCGCGCAAACTGGTCTACGATAGCCATCTGGATACGGTCGGCATTGGCGACCCGGATGAATGGGAATGGGACCCTTTTACCGGCAAAGAAGAAGATGGCGTGTATTTTGCGCGGGGGGCCTGCGACGAGAAAAATAGCACCCCCGGCATGATCTACGGCCTGGCCTTTGCCCACGAGCTCGGCCTGCTAGAGGGCCTCACCGCCTATTTTTTCGGCAATATCGAAGAATGGGATGATGGTGTCGCGCCGCAGGTGTTCGTCGAAGAAGAAGGCATCCGCCCCGACTTCGTGGTGATTGGCGAACCGACCAACATGAAGGTTTATCGCGGGCATAAGGGCCGTGTGGAGATGAAGGTCGTGGCCAAGGGCAAAAGCGCGCACGCGGCCAGCAATTACCTGGGCGATAATCCGATTTATAAACTGCTGCCGATCATTGATGCTATTAAAGATATGCAGCCCCAACTCGGTAACGACCCATTTTTGGGCGAGGGGCGCATCACTGTCACAGATATTCACGTCGAAACGCCCTCCATTAACGCCGTACCCGGCGAAGCCGTGATGTACATTGACCGGCGCATGACCTTTGGCGAAGACGCCGAAAGTTGCAAAGCCCAGATTCAAGCCCTTATTGGCGACCGGGAGGATGTAACCGTGGAAATTTTGCGCGACTCGCTGGAAGCCTATAACGGTTTTGTCATGACGCGCGATAAAATCTACCCCGCCTGGGCGCACCCGAATGACCATCCCCTGGTGCAAGCTGGGCTGGATGCCATCGAAGCGCTGACGGGCGAAAAAACCGAGGGCGGTAAATGGGATTTTTCCACCAATGGCACGTATTGGTCCGGCCTGGCGGGGATTCCATCCATTGGCTATGGCCCTGGTAATGAGATTCACGCGCATACGGTTTTGGACCAGGTACGCCTGGATGATGTGGTCGAAGCAACGGCTTTTTATGCGCTCTTACCGGGTTTATTGCCCGACTAAACATTTAGTATCCATAACACAAAAACAGAGGAAACAGCTATGCAAACGCACTTACGCGGGCGGGATATGATCTCGACCCAAGAATGGACCAAAGAAGAAATTGAGACTGTGCTAGAGGTCGCGTATGATCTGAAGCGCAAGCGCGCACTTGGCGAATCCCAGGCGTTATTGCGGGATAAAGCGCTGGCGATGTTGTTTTTCTTCACCAGCACCCGCACGCGCGGCAGCTTCGAGGCCGGTATGGCCCAACTCGGCGGGCATGCCGCGTTCATCGACCACACCACGACGCAAATCTCGCACGGCGACACCGCCAAAGAAATTGGCGAAATCTTTGGGCGCTATTTCGACGGCATCGCTATCCGCCAATGTGATTGGGGCGTCGGCAATGATTACATCCGGGATGTCGCCGCCGCCAGCCGGGTTCCGGTGTTGAATATGCAGTGTGATGTGTATCACCCTTTCCAGATTTTGGCCGACCTGATGACCATCACAGAGAAATTCGGGCGCGAGGGGCTGAAGGGCAAAACGATCAACGTCTCGTGGGCCTATGCCAGCAGCTATCAGAAACCGATCAGCGTGCCACAAAGCCTCATTTTGCTGATGACGCGCTTCGGTATGAATGTCCGTCTGACCCATCCGCCGGAGTATAAGCTCATGCCGGACATCGTGCAGCAAGCCAAAGATAACACGAAAAAGCACGGCGGCAGCTTCGAAATGTTGGATGATTTCGACGCCGGTTTCGATGGCGCGGACATCGTCTACCCCAAGAGTTGGGGCGCGCTACTGACCACCGAAGATAATGAAGAATCCGCGAAGATTGGCAAGCAATATACCGATTGGATCACCGATGATCGGCGTATGGGGATGGCCAACGAGAATGCGGTATATATGCACTGCTTGCCCGCCGACCGCAATATCGAAGTGACCGATAGCGTGTTGGATGGCCCGCAGAGCATCGTCTATGATGAGGCCGAAAATCGGCTGCATGTTCAAAAGGCCGTCATGGCCCTGACAATGTCCTAAATCTATGTTTGCGCTGCACGCTGAGCAGATACCCTGCTCGGCGTGTATAGTTTATACAAGAAAGATACCCAGCATGAATGCGCCCGTGAGCCGTACCGCCGTGATTGCCGTTGGTGGCAATTCGTTGATTGTCGATAAGAATAATCCGCAGGTGACCAACCAATGGGATGCCGTGCGCCAGACGACCGAGCATGTCGCCAAGATTATTCAGGCAGGGTGGAATGTCATCCTGACCCATGGCAATGGCCCCCAAGTGGGTTTTATCTTGCGGCGCAACGAATTGGCCGCCCACGAAGTGCACGAAACGCCCTTAGACCTCATCGGTGCCGATACCCAGGGTGCGATTGGGTATATGTTGCAACAAGCGCTGGATAATTCGCTGCGCGTGCTGCGCTTGAACAAAACGATTGTGACCTTGGTTACGCAGACCCTCGTCAGCGCCGATGACCCGGCTTTCGAGCGCCCGACCAAGCCCATCGGCGCCTTTATGGACGAAGCGCGCGCGCAGCAATTTAAGGCGGAGGGCTGGCAGATCATGGAAGATGCGGGCCGGGGATACCGCCGCGTGGTGCCCTCGCCTCAACCGTTGGATATAGTGGAACTCGGCGCCATCCGCACAATGTCGCGCCGGGGCTATGTGGTGGTTGCCTGCGGCGGCGGCGGCATCCCGGTGATGCGTAACGCGCGCGGTGAACTGCGTGGCGTTAGCGCGGTGGTGGATAAAGACCTGGCCAGTAGCTTGTTGGCCCAAAAAGTTGGCGCAGATATCTTCATGATTTCCACAGGGGTAGAGCGCGTGTCGCTGAACTTCAACACGCCCCAGCAGAAAGACCTGCACGAAATTACGCTGCGCGAGGCCAAGCAATATATGGACGAAGGCCATTTTGCCGAGGGCAGCATGAAGCCCAAGATGCAAGCCGTCATCAACTTTGTTGAAAATGGTGGCCCGCAAGCCATCATCACCGACCCACCGCACTTGTTCGATGCTTTGCAGGGTCATTCTGGAACTTTGACCGTACCTGGATAGAAATATGGCCCAAGATATCCCAAATATTTCCCAAAATAACGTTGGCGATAAATCATTAGCCGCGCGTATTCCCCAGGCCAAAGGCTATCGTTGCACCGTCTGCAATGATGTCATCGGCCTGGATGAGGCCCGTTATATCTGCTCGGCCTGTGGCCAGGTGGGCACCTTGGATGTCGTGCTCGATACCTCAGTCATTTGGCCAGGCCGCCAGAACCCGCAGCAACCCAAAGCTAACGTCTGGGAAGAAGAACGCTTTTTACCCATTGCTCAAGATATGCCCCCGCCTGCCCAGACCATCCCCTTGCAAGTGGGTGGCACGCCTTATTATCCACCGAATGAACGTCATCCTTACGCGATCATTGATGATGGCAAAAACCCGACGGGCTCGTTCAAAGACCGCGCCAGCGCGATGGTCGTACACCAGGCCCTGACGATTGGCGCGCCAGTGGTCGCGACGGCCAGCACGGGGAACGCAGCGGCGGCCCTGGCAGGGATTTGTGCGGCGGTGGGTAGCATCCAAGCCGTGATCTTCGTGCCCGCCAGCGCGCCGCAAGCCAAAATTGCGCAATTGTTGGTCTATGGCGCGGAGGTCATTCTGGTAGATGGGCCGTATGATGATGCGTTTGACTTGTGTTGGGAAGCCTGCGCGCGCTATGGCTGGTACAATCGGAGTACGGGCATTAATCCGT
>DAOTVD010000419.1:0-9567 GCA_034437075.1 Anaerolineae bacterium | reverse complement strand
GTGGGCGGGCGTTGATCTTCCGGTAGATGGTTCACACAGGTGCCCGCCGGCGAATAGCGCGAGGTATCGACTTGGGCTTGTTGGATCACCACCTGCTCGACACCATCAAAACCCAGCAGTAAATTCTGGATGACTTCCGCCCCACTCGCGAAGGCATCCTCCAACAGCACATCATGGTCGGCGGTGGCGCTGGCGATCAGGGCTTGAGCGCGGAGTTCGGCTTCTAACCCCCCACAACCGACATCCACCACGCCTATCGCCGAGCAACGTCGGTCAAAATAGCTTGATGCCGCTTCATCCAAGATGCAATCGCGCACCTGCGCGGGCGGCAATACGACCGTCACCGTGTTGCCAGCGGTGCGAATGTCTTGCGGGCTGACATTTTCTAGGTCGATACCTGCCGTCACCGTCACAAAGGCGTTATAGCGCAAAGAGCGCCGCCCCGGCAACAAGCCCGGCCATTCATTGGAGGCGTAGATGTTGGGCAAGTTATTGTTGGCCCGGGCACCTTCCAAAAAGCCTTGTTGTTCGATGGCCTGCAACAGCGGCCCAGTATTGATTTGGGTCACAGAGTCGCCACAATTGACCAAGCAGATATTGCTGACGGCGTCAAAGATGCTCGTGGCCGTGTTTTGAGTTTGGTACACCCCCAATAAAAACAGGCTGACAATCAACACCGCCAAGATGATCCCGCTTAGGAAGGTCAGCACCATCCCACGTTGCAGGCATCCTAAGCAACCCTCATTGCCCCTAGCGGCGGACGGCGGGCTCGCGCTGGGCGAATAATCGGGTTGATAGGGTTCGACTGCCTTGGATTTTTCTGACCGGGCCATGGGGGTTCTCCTGCTAGATTACACGACCATTATAATACGATTTGTGCCCTTACGGGGGGACTGGCCTACCCGAAAGGACGGTTGTCTCGCGGCGCGGTTCCGCTATAATCGTGCCTAAAGACACAAGGACACCTTATGGACATTGTATGGTACGGACATAGCTGTTTCCGGCTCAGCGAGCGCGGCAAAATCACCATTGTAACCGACCCTTACAGCGAAAGCATCGGCTACTCGCCGCTTAACGTCAAGGCGGATGTCGTGACTATTAGCCATGAAACGCCAGGTCATGCCTATTTAGAGGGCGTGCGCGATTGGAGCGTGGCAATCGAGCGACCGGGCGAGTACGAAATTGGCGGGGTATTCATCATGGGTTTTCCGCTGGTGGATAAAAAAAGCGACCAAGCCCGGATGAATGTCGCCTATACTTTCGATTTTGGGAATTTATCGGTGGTGCACCTGGGCGATCTGGCGCATGTGCCTTCTCAGAGTGATCTCGATAACCTGGGCCAGGTCAATGTGCTGATGATTCCGGTGGGCGGGGGCGAAGCACTCAGCGCCACGGATGCTGCCGAAGTCGTCGCTATGATCGAACCGGCTATCGTCATCCCCATGCATTACCAAACGCCCCACAGCTTGCTACCCCTGGAACCTGTGGAAAAATTTCTGCTAGAGATGGGCGTCAACAACCCGACAGAAGAAGAAACCTTGCGCGTCTCGGCTTCGTCACTGCCCGAGCAAACGCAGGTCGTCGTGCTAGGATACAAAGGTTAACGATGTACAAATTACTCTTGAGTTGGGACATCAAGCCCGCTCACGATCAGGAATATTTCGAATTTATGGTGCGCGAATTCGCGCCGCGCATCACCAGCCTGGGCATCACGCCCACCGAAGCCTGGTTCTCGGTGTATGGCGATGGTCCTCAGATTGTGGTGGAAGGCATCACCGACGATCTACAATCCATGCGCGACGTGCTGCAAAGCGATGAGTGGAAAGCGCTCAACAAGCGCCTGATGGACTACGTACAGGATTACCAGCAAAAAGTCATCGCCGGGCGTTCCGATTTGCAGCTATAGCAGCACGCTATAGCGGGCGAATAGCTGCGGCGGCTCGGCCAATTGGCCATACACGCGCTGGATACTCCCCAACGCCACCTTGGATTCTGGGTCGGTATAGGCCAACAAGCGAGGACGGTCGGCAAAATCCAGTTCGCGTACCAGATAGTCACCCGGGCGGCCATCGTGGCGCAAGCCGATGATCTCGGCGCGCGGGTAAAGCTGAAACTGCGCCCACATCACATCCCACGCGGCTCGCCCAGTTAGTTGATACCCGGTTTCAGACTCAAAAAGGCCGGGTATCAAAACCGCGTATTCATGGAGCATATCCACCCCATAGCGCACGATGATCTCGCCCGTATGCAGCACACGCGCCGCCATAGGGGGCGCGTCGCCTGGTAAACTGAGGCTTACACCAGGCGGCGTACCCGCCATACCCTCGGTGGGTTGCCAGAGCGTGCCGGGCACCGTTTCGTGAAAATACTCGGGTTGGGTCATTGCACATCATCTCTTTGCGGCCATTTCAACCGATTGTAAGCGCGTTACGCGAGATTGCCCATTGGTGTTATAGTTATCCAAGAATTGATTGTGTGATGATGAGTAGGAGATTGACCATGCCCACCGAAAAACGAGCCGTTTATCTGGATTATAGCGCCAGTACCCCCGTTGATGAGCGCGTTATCGAGGCCATGCTGCCCTATTTCGGGGAGGTCTATGGCAATCCTTCTGGGATGCATCATTTCGCGCGCGCTGGCGAAAAAGCCATCCAGACCGCGCGCGAAACGGTCGCCGACATCCTCGGTTGCCAACCCAAAGAAATCGTGTTCACGGGGTGCGGCTCGGAAAGTGATAATCTGGCCCTGCGGGGTGCTGCTTATGCGGCGCAAGCGCGCGGGGAACGCCCGCATATCGTCACCAGCCGGGTTGAGCATAGCGCGGTTTGGCGCACCGCCGAGCAACTCGGCGCCTTGCATGCTTGCGACGTGGACTTTGTGCCAGTGCCGCAAGATGGCCGCATCTTGCCGGAGCACTTGAACGCCGTTTTGCGCGACAACACGACGCTCGCCAGCATCATGTACGCCAATAACGAAATCGGCAGCATTTCGCCGCTCGCAGAGCTAGCCGAAGCGGCCCACGCGCGCGGGGCACTGTTCCACACGGATGCTGTGCAGGCCGCCGGACAACTGCCGCTGAATGTCCATGAACTGAATGTCGATATGCTCTCGATTTCGGGGCATAAGTTCTACGGGCCAAAAGGCGTTGGCGCGCTGTACATCCGCGAGGGGGCCGAGTTATTGCCCAGCCAGACGGGCGGCACGCATGAGGCCGGACGCCGCGCCGGGACGCTGAACACGCCGCTGATTGTCGGCTTGGCCAAAGCGCTCGAATTCGCTTATGCGGACCGCGAAGCCCGGGCCGCGCACCTGGCCCGCTTGCGCGACCGCTTGATTGACGGCATTCTGGCGCGCGTGCCCGACGCGCAACTCACCGGAAGCCGCGAGCATCGCCTGCCCAGCCATGCGAGTTTCGTTTTCAAAGGCGTAGACGGCAACCAGTTGCTCATGTTCCTGGATAACAAAGGGATCGGCGCGTCCTCTGGCAGCGCATGCAAAACCGGGAATCCCCGGCCTAGCGAATTACTGATGCACCTGGGTTATGATGAGAACTGGGCCTTGGGTGGCCTGCGCCTGAGCGTGGGTATGCACACCACCGACGCGGACATCGACTATGTGCTGGAAATTCTGCCCGCCCTGGTGGAAAAAGTACGCTTGTTTAGCGGCGCTTTGGCCTGATGAATTGCAGAGCCGGTACTTTGGTCTGCGCTGTACAGATTCTAACCATCTCCTAGCCATATAGGCACGCAATTCAAACCCGCAGAAGGCTAAGACGGGTTACACTGCGAGATGAGATGATCAACAATTAGGAGAAAACGATCATGAAACCGCTTTTCATGCTGACTCTCGTCGCGCTTTTGCTGGCTGTTGCGCCTTTCGCCAGCGCCCAAACGCCGACGCCGACACCGACACCAACGGTCCCCCCGGGTCCCCCCCCTCCCGCGCCGTTTGAGGCATCGGCGGGCATCCCAGATGAAAATGGCGTTGTGCGCCTGGTGGCGGAAAACGACTTTATTGTGGCGCTACAACCAGATTTTTCGTTGGATTATTATGAAATATTCGATAGCCAGGGCCGGTTCTTGGGCAGCACACCACCCGGATGGCGGCGCGACAACGGGCCAACCGGGTTGATTGATCGTATCGTGGCGGCTAACGGCAACATCGTAGAATTATCGTATTTGGGCGAACGCCGCTACTTGGCGGTGCTCATCGCGCCGAGTGGCAGCGTGCGCGTTCGGCAAGCCTTTGAGCCGGGCTTTGTGCCGCCCGAAACACCCCCCGTAGCCGCAAATCCGGCCTCCTTCGCCCCAACGCCAATGCCTTCTACCGTCACGACTACTAGCGGCATATTTGATACTGGCCCAGCACCCCGCGCGGCTGGCACCTTCGACGGCACATTCTACACCGTGGCGCCTGGCGATAATCTGTATCGCATCTCGATACGCTTTAACACAGGCATCTTAACGCTTGCGCAGCGCAACAATATCGCCAACCCGAACAGTATCCACGCCGGGCAACGCTTGCGCATCACCCCCTAGTTACTCCGTGACCGGGCAGCCTTGCCCGGTCTGGCGCCCCACGGCCACCAACGAAGGCCGATAATCCGACACGGCGTTGCGTTGGTCGATGCTGATGCCGCTGGGCACCAGATTGGATAGCCAGATGTAATCCCAGCGCGCGCGTTCGTTATCCACCGTGAAAACGGTATTGCGCCGTTCTTCGAACAGCCCCGTGAAGGGGTCAATGAGCACCGTCTCTGCCCAACGATCATACAGCACACTCTCCTCGCCATATTTGAAACTGCCCCCCAGCACCACCCGGTCGGATTGATCGGCATCTGGCGCGAAATGATTGGCCGCCACCAGGCGATAAATCTCCTCTTGCTGGACGAATTGCGCTTGTTGTTCGAGTGGCACATCCGCCACCTGAAAACTCAGCCAGACGTTATAAACGTGCAAATCGCCGCCGTCGTCCAAGCGATAAGTGATGTATTGCACGCCCGCCTGGGCGGCATTCTCGCTGGTGAGTAGCGCGCCCTCGGTTTGGTTGGGGTCTAGGCGACTGAGCACAAGCAAGCCTTGCAGGTCTTCGTTGAGCGGGAAGAAGCTAGCATGCATGTTCAGGCGATTGGCCAGCCATAACGCCTGGTCAACGCCGCCGCTGGTTAAGCGCCCGGTATCGACTTCTTGCAATAGGGCCACATCCGCGCCACTAAGCGCGATGGTATCCGCCACGAGTTCCAGATTCGGCGCGAAAAATTGGGTATAGCCGCCGTTGATGTTGAGCGACAACACGCGCAAACAATCGGGCGTCAGGGGGCGGCGGACGGTTTCTGGCACTGCCGCGCGCGTCGCGCTGACCGTGAAGCCCAGCACGAGCGCCAACACCAGCAAGGTTTCCAGAACGCGCCCCTGCCGCCAGGGAATCGCTTGCCGTTCCAAGATCATAGGCAGGCACAACAACACCACCGCGACCAAGGCCAATACGATACCCATCCCTTGCATCCCGCTGAGGATGTCGCTAACGAGGCCGAAGGGCGCGACAAAAGGCCGCACAAAGGCGTAATCGTAAGTGAAATAATCGCCCACCGTGAGCACGAAAAAGACTAACAGGCCCAGCACCAAGAAAACTGGCGTCGGATTGATACGTGGCGGGGATTCGGGGTCGGGCGGGCGCACCAACCACCAGAGCGTTAAAATGGCCAAAAATTGCCCGGCTACCAACAATACGCCCGCTGGCAGGCCATCAAAACGCTTGCCCACAATGATGCACACGGCCAGCAACAAGGCCCACAGCCAGCCCCGATAGGCGCCATCAAACGTCGAGAGGAAATTGCCCGCTTGGGCGCGGACTTCCGGCACCAGGGGCAAACTGGTCGCCAACAACAGCAAGGGCAACATCAGCGTGTAATCCAACCCGGCCCAGCGCGCGACGACATTCGGCAAGCCCAGGACGGTAAACTCCAGAAAGAGCAGACCGCCCAACGCGAGACCGCTCCAGAGTGTGAGCACGCCCCGTTTGGGTTTTTCGGTGTGCGGCATGCGCTCTTCTTCGCGCTCGATGAGCGTGGTGATGGTCGTCAGGATAAGCGCCAAAATGGCCACGCCAAACAAAAAGCCTTCGATTTCGGCTTGTATACCGAATATCGTAAAACTATAGGCCGGGTCGAAGGTCGGATCATAAGTATTGTTCGCGGCGCGGATGAGTTGATCCCCCACCAGGCCCGTGACGAGCATCGTCGGCACATACCCGGCCCGGCGCATGATGAGCAGCGTCACATATAGCAGCGTCGCGCCCACAACCACCGCCTCAGATATGACGCTGGTATCGGGCAATTCGAGGGTCAAGTAGCGGGCCACCACGGCGACTGCCACCGTCAGGGGCAGGCTCCAACGGGTGAAGGCCAGCCCATAGGCCAACAAGGGCGCCAGGAAAATAGCGCCGACCAGAACAAGCTCGCCTTGCACGGTCGCGGGGTCTACCACGCCAGGCAAGCCCGCGATGGCCTCGCGGTCGGGCACGCGCCGCACTAAGTCTGCACTACTAATGTCGGCAAACAAAGCGGCATAGAGGTATCGCACGCTCTGCACGAAGAATATGCCCATAATCAGGGCTTCGAGCGAGCGCAAAGCATCACGGCGTATCTTCATCGCGTGTTTCTTCTACGATTATCACATGCGGGCTTTATTCTAAGCTGTGTGGGGTGGAATGTCACGCCTAGCCCTCGCGAAAACGGCCCCGAATAGGCTACAATGCACCAATTATTTTTTGAACAAAGGCAAGTTAAGATGTCACAATCGATTGATACGCTCATCATAGGCGGCGTTGTGCTGACCATGGATACAGCGTTCACCATACATGCGCCGGGGGCGGTCGCCATCCAGGGCGATAGCATTATTGATGTTGGCCCGGCAGCCGAATTACAAAATCGTTATACCGCTGCTGAAACGCTTGACGCCAGCGGGCAAGTCGTGATGCCGGGCTTCGTGAATGCGCATACCCACATCCCCATGACTTTACTGCGCGGCATGGCGGACGATCTGCGGTTGGAAGTTTGGCTGATGGGCTATGTGATGCCCACCGAATCACATTTCGTCAGCGCGGACTTTTGCCGCCTGGGCACGCAGTTAGCTTGTGTGGAAATGATCCGCGCGGGCACAACCACCTTCGCGGATATGTATTACCATGAGCAAGTCGTGGCCGAAACTGCTGCCGAGGCGGGCTTGCGCGGGGTCTGCGGGCAAACCATCCTTAAGTTCCCGGCCCCGGATTTTGAATCTTGGCAAGATGCGCTGGCGTATACCGAAGAATTCATGCAAGCTTACGCCGACCATCCGTTGATTGTGCCAGCGGTAGCCCCCCATGCACCCTACACCGTGACGGATGAAATGCTCGAAGCCTGCGCCGCCCTAGCTAAAAAATACGACAAGCCCTTGCATATCCACATCGCGGAAACGGCCTACGAGGTCGAAAACAGCCTGAACGAATACGACCTGACCGTCTTGCGCCGGGTGGATAAACTCGGCGTGCTAGAGGCCAAATGCATCTGCGCGCACTGCGTGCACATCGACAGCGGCGAAATCCGCCTGGCAGCCCACAAAGGCGCGGGCATCGCGCACAATCCGTCCTCAAACCTGAAACTGGCCAGCGGTATCGCGCCCGTCGTCGAAATGCTGGAACAGGGTTGTAAGGTGGGCATCGGCACAGATGGCCCGGCCAGCAATAACGACCTGGATATGCTGCAAGAAACGCATATCGCGTCCCTCATCGCCAAAGTACAAGCGAGCGACCCGACCGCCCTACCTGCGCGCGATGCGCTGCTGCTGGCCACGCGCCTGGGCGCCGCCGCGCTGCATCTGGATCACCTAACCGGGAGCTTGGCGGCGGGCAAACGCGCCGATCTCATCATCATCGACACAAACGGGCCGCATAGTAGCCCGCATTTCGACCACGACCCCAACAACATCTACGGGCGGATTGTCTATGCCACCAAAAGCACGGACATCCAGCATGTGATGGTCAATGGGCGCTGGCTGATGCGCGACCAGTCCTTGCTCACGCTGGATGACAGCGCGATTCTAGCCCAAGCACGCCAAACCGCCGCCGAAATTGATGCGTTCATCCGGGGCCGGGCCGAAGATCACCTGACCAAGCTCATCAGCATCGGTGGCGTCGCGCAAGAACAAAGCTTCGAACTGCAAAGCAAAGCCCGCATAGCCGATGCCGCCATCGTGGAAGCATTTCTGAATTCTGACGAAGTGGATGTTTTGCACAAGCGCTTTTATACGCAGTACGACGTTTATTTTGTTTTTCCAGGGGGCCAAGCCCGCATCCGGCACCGCGAAGATGACATCAAAGATGCGGCGGGCAAAACGCTCGAAGTGCGTTCGCGACTGACCTACACTGGGCCAGATAGCGAAGCGCTGTTCGGGGATGCGGTCGTGCTATCGCGCTCGCGCTTCATCGCCCCCGCGACGTATCCGCTGCGCTTTTACCGGGAATATTTCGTGCCACCGCGCGAAGTGGAAGTGCAAAAGAATCGCCGTCGCTGGCGCGTTTTGTATCGGGGTGTGGAATTTTACGTCAATTATGATGAACTGATGACCCCCGCCGCTGGGCAGACCTTCCTGGAGATCAAGACCCGCACATGGAGCCGTCAGGATGCCGAGGCCAAAGCCGCATTGCTGCAAACCATCCTGACGGATGAACTCAAGCTGAAGCCCGATCAATTTGAACGGCGCGAATACGTTGATCTGGCCCTAGAAGACGAGAAGGTCTAAAAAAGAAAAGCGCGGGCCTCGCCTGTTGGCGACCAACCCGCGCTCGTGTTACCACCTGCGCTTATTCGAGCGGTGTATCGTCCTCGACGAGCGTATCCATATAGGCGTCGTCACCTTCAATATCCGCATCGTCATCGTCGTCGTCATCAAGTGACTCATCATCATCATCGTCGGTATCGTCGTCATCGACATCATCATCGTCGTCATCCAGATCAGACATCGACTTGCCAGAGTCCAACGCGACTTCCATCATGTCGTACTCGTCCTCTTCGTCTTCGTCTTCGTCCTCGCCGACGAAGTCCAAAGCGCCCTGGTCTTGCAGGGTGAGTTCCGGCGCTACCAATTCGCGATCTTGGTAGGCATGGAAGCCCGTACCGGATGCAATCAGCTTGCCGATAATGACGTTCTCTTTCAGGCCATACAGCCGATCTTCCTTGCCTTCGATGGCCGCCCCCGCCAACACCTTAATGGTGTGCTGGAAGCTAGCCGCCGCCAGGAAGCTCTCGGTGCTGAGTGCGGCTTTGGTGACGCCCAACAGCACGGGCACACCTGCCGCTGGTTCCAGCCCTTGCGCGATGAGCTTTTCGTTCATATCCAGCAATTTCAGCTTGTCGATCAACTCGCCCGGCAACAGACCACTATCCCCGCTGCGCGTGATGCTGACTTTGCTGAGCATCTTGCGAATGACCACCTCGAAATGCTTATCCGAGATGTTCACACCCTGGTTACGGTAGACTTGCTGCACTTCGCGCAGTAAATAGCCCTGCGTGGCATCTTCGCCCAACAC
>DAOTVD010000418.1:0-5695 GCA_034437075.1 Anaerolineae bacterium | reverse complement strand
TATTCAACACCGAGGACACGCTCGCGCAGGCCGATGACACGGATTATGCGGCAGAACTGGCCACTTGGTTTGATACGTACGCGCATGACTTCACCGCCACCGCCCAAATTGGCACCAACGGCTGCGCGCTGGAGACCTTCCCCGTTGGTGCGCTAGGCTATCGCATTGATGCGTTCGAGAGCGCCGAGGACGCCGAAGCCGCCCTGGCCGATGAAACCCTAACTGCCATCCAGACCGCGCAGGCGTTCAGCCTGCAAGAAGAATCGCCCCTGCCGTATGCGATCTACACGCGCCAGACGGCCTTGTGCGATTTTGACGACGCCTTGCAAATTCGCGGTGTCGAGCAGGTCGGGCGGTATGTCATCAGCACCGATATTACCGTGGCGCCGGATACCGTGCCCGTAGATGCCATCCAGGAAGCGGGCATTTTGCTAGAGCAATTCCCGCTGCCCTTGTTCGAAGACCTCTTGTGGCCGGTTGTGCTGCCGGAGACGCGCTAACCATGAAGTATCTAACGACCGTCAATAACGAGCAGTACGAAATCGAGATTCGGGGCGAAGGCGTAGTGCTAGTCAATGGCGAAGCGCGCCAGGTAGATTTCAAATCTATGGGCGAGCACGCGATTTACTCTATGATTATCGACAACCAATCGTTCGAAGCGGTCGTGGAGCAGCGTGACGGGGTGTACCATGTGCTCATCTTTGGTGATTTATACGAAATCAACGTCATGGACGAACGCACCCAGCGCCTTTTGGCCGCCGGTGGGCGCGGCACCGAGGTCATCGGGGATGTGGTGATCAAGGCGCCCATGCCCGGCCTCATCGTGGATGTGCCCGTGGCCGAAGGCCAGCAAGTGACCAAAGGCCAGACCGTGGTCATCCTGGAATCCATGAAAATGGAAAACGAACTCAAGGCCCCGCGTGATGGTGTTATCCATCATATCGAGGTGCGCGCCGGGCAATCGGTCAATCAGCAGGCCGTGCTCCTGACCATCACCTGAGTGCGCCGCGCGTAGACCGATCATCTGCATACAAGCGACGACCTCGCTGCTATAATGCGAGGTCGTTTGTTTTTGGCCTGTTCCAGAAATATAAAGACCCCTCCCCAACCCCAACCCGAATTCGGGGAGGGGACACACGGCGAAATTGGAGTCCTCCCCCCGAATTCGGGGGGAGTTAAGAGGGGGTATTTCATCAGTCTGGTTGGCCTAAAAATTTTGGAAAAGTCTTATCCGACCACTATGTGAAATCCTATGTTGCCGTATTGGTTAGAACCGTTTTTCACCGCCTGGCCCGCGTACGCCTTTTTCTTTTTGGGCGTTGGGGTGCCGTGGGCGCTGGTGCTCTTGCCGCGAGACGAATGGACGAATCATCCTACGGTGTTGGCCACGGGGCTTGCGCTGGGGCCATTGCTGAGCACAACCTGGCTGTTCTTGCTGGGGACCTTTGGCCGCCTGGAAGCCGAACGCGCGCTGACGGGCTTGGCTTTATTGGCGTTGGTGGGCCTGACCGGGGCCTGGTTGCGGCGTCATAAACGCTTTCGCCCGCCGCATACCCGCCCCGAACCCTGGACGGGGCTAGAACGCGCCTTGGTCGTGATGATGATCGCGGCCTTCGCCGTGCATATTTTCATTACCATGTGGTGGCCCTTTGTGCAATACGATACGCTATGGACGTTCGGCTATAATGCGCGCGTGTTCGTCCTGGAAGAACACATCCCCGAGCGCATCGACTACTACCCGCAACTGGTGCCCCTGACGTATACCTACGGCCAGATGTTGCACGGCGGCATTAATGATTATGTTGCCAAGGCGGCGGTGCCGTGGTTCATGCTGGCTAGCGTCCTGATGGCCTATATGCTGGGCTTGCGCGTGTGGGGGGTACGGCGCATCGGCATCTTGACCGCCGCGCTGTGGATGCTCGTGCCCAGCGCGCTCTTTTGGTCTGGCGCGGGCGATTTAGAACACCCGATGGCGCTCTATTTTACGGGCGCGGTCGCGTTTTTCATCCTGGCCTGGCGCAGCCACCATCCCCGCCACGCGCTGCTGAGCGGGTTACTGTTCGCGGGCGCGGTCTGGACGAAACCCACGGGCGGCGCATTCGCTTTGGGCGTGCTCTTGGTGGTGGGCGTGATGGGCGTCCGTTTGTTTTTGCCAGATCGCTGGCGCGAGCAACTGGGCGTGCAAGCCGTGGCCACCCCTCGCCGCCAGATTTTTTGGCAAAAGTTTCGCGTGGCGGCCCTCACGGGGTTGGCGAGTTTGCCCATCGGCGGCATGTGGTACGTGCGGAATATGGCGGTAGGGCATGCGCCGATCACCTTTCCGCCAGGTTTATGGCACGATTTCGCGCAACGCTCCGGCCAGGAGTTCGGCTGGGTGATTCTGAGTGTGCTGTGCGCGGCCTTCATCCTGTTGCGCCATTGGACGGACGGCCACCGCGTGGATCGTCTGCGCGCGCGGACGCTGGCCCTGTGCGGCGGTATCGCGTTGCTGTTGCTGGGCACGCTGCCGAGTGCGTTGGTGCTGGATGCGCCCTGGGATGCTTATAGCGCTTGGGATTGGGTCTTTGGGGCGCGCACCCAGCCCGAACGCCTAAACGCGCTAGAAGTCGCGCTGATTGTCGCTGGGTTGGGGCTGTTCGCTTGGTCTGTGCTCCCGGCTTGGCAACGCACCACCGAGCGCGCGCGTTCCTCCGGCGTTTTGGCTGTGTTGCTGATTCTGCCCTTTACGGTGGTTTGGTTCTGGAACTACTCCTATCATTACCGCCTGATGTTGACCATTACGCCCGTGCTGGCCTCGCTGGTGGCGGCGGAATTGGACGCGGGGCTGGTGCCGCTGATGTCGCGTAATGCGCTGCGGCGGCGCGCGCTGGTGGCCATCGCCGTGGCGCTGAGCATCCCCGCGCTGGTCATCGCCAGCTATTTGACCATCTTTAACGCGACCGTGATGAACGTACAGACCACCGCCGATAAATACCGCGTCAGCAACCCCGAACTCATGGAGGTGGTCGAAATCGTACGCGCGGAAATCGACCAGCGGCCCGTGCGCGCAGGCCAACTGAATATCTTCACGCTGGGCGAAAACCGCTTGAATTTCTTTTTCCCGGAGATGCAGTATATTGACGACACGGTCTATACTGATTTGAGCGCCTTTCATCCCTGGACAGACCTGGTCATCGGCGGCACGCTGGCCGAGCAAGCCTGGCGCGCCCAAGGCGTCTGGCCGAATCCGATTTCGGCGCAAATGGCCATGGGGTTTCAATATTCCCGGCCCCATTTGGAATATGCCAATGGCAGCATAATGCACACCTACCTGAACCCCATCGGCTTCAGCGATTTTGGCAACCATCGCCTGGTGACGTTCGAAGCGTATTACCCGTATCGCCAATATACGTTGGATGAGTTGCAGATGCCCGTGCGGTTCGCGGGCGATCAATGGCCGGGGCTGGCCCTGCGCGGGCTGGACATCCGGCGCCCGGTGTTCGAGAATGGACAGTTGACTGACACACGGCCCATCGTGCCGGGTGAGGATGGCGTGCTGGGGTTGCAACCCGGCGATGATATTTTCATTCAGCTTTATTGGCAACGCACGAGCGAACGCCCTATCGCGAGGACGCACAGCATTTTCATTCATCTGATCGACCCGCGCACGGGTGACCTGCTAACTCAGCGCGATGGCGTAATACTCGACGGCCAAATGCCCTTATCCGCCTTGCCGTATCCCGACATCGTGGCCGACCGGCGCCGCTGGCAGTTACCGCCCGATTTACCGCTCGGCCCGCTGGATTTGCACATCGGGGTCTATGATGCGCTCGCGCCCGGCCTGCCGCGCTGGACGGTGCAAGACGGCCCCTGGGCGGGGGGGGATGGCGTGTGGTTGCGCGCGCGCATCGTGATGACGCCCCCAACGGCGGGCAACCCAAACACCCCTTAAGGTGTTACAGTCAATAGAGCAACCGAAATATGGCTACAGGAACACACGAAAGCTAAATCACCATGCAGAAATTCATAGCGCGCCTGTTGGGCACCGAAACCCCCGAAGCCCCCCCCAACCCGGCCAATACGCCGGGGATGGCGCTGGGGGCACAATACATGGCCCATGTCACTGGCGCACAACAAGCCCTGACCGCCCACGATCTGAACGCCGCGCAGCAGCATTACGAAGCGGGCCTGGCCGCCGCGCTGGCCAACAACGACAAAGCCGCCCAACAGTTTTTCTATAGCGGCTTGGGGACAGTGCATTACCGCGCGGATGCTTACGACGCCGCGCAAAGCGCCTTTCTGGATGCGCTGGCCCTGGCCCAACAATTGGGCGATCAGATGCTGGTCGCGCGTAGTCGCATCAACTTGGGGGAATTGTACGCCAAACAGGGCCAGCCCGACCGCGCCAAAGATTATCATGAACAAGCCTTGGAGGCCGCCCGCACCAGCGAAGACAATGTGACGCTGGCCCTGGCGCTGGAAAATCTGGCGCGCGTATACATCGGCCAGGATAACCCGGCCTACGCGGTGCATTTGCTGCGCGAGGGCGTCGCCAAAGCCCAAGAAGCCCAGGAGCCGCGCGTCGGGGCTAGCCTGCTTGGTTGGTTGGGGCGTGCGCATCTGGCGATGGGCGACCGGGGCGAAGGGCGGCGCTACCTAGAACAGGGCCAACGCCTGGCCATGCAGATCGGGCGGCAAGGGCTGGCTTTGCAATGGGTCGTCGCCTTGGCGGATACTGACCGCCTAGAGGGCAATTATCGCGCGGCCATCGAGCGCTATCACGCCGCCGAAGACCTGGCGCGCCGGGTGGGGCGCCAGCCCAAGAGCTTCTACCAGGACATCGCGCTGAATCTTTCGGTGGCGTATCGTAAATTGGGGGATTTCGCCCAAGCCGAAACCCAGGCCGAGCGCGCCTTGCAACATGCCCGCGAACGCGAAGACGAAATCACTATCGCCCAGGCGACCGCCGCGCTGGGCCTGGCCCAACAAGGACGCGGCCAGCACGTCCGCGCCGCCGAGAACTTACAAACGGTGCTGGCGGCTTATGAAAATGGCCTGCTACAAGACGACGGCGACCATGCCGCCATCCTGAATGCCCTGGGGAAGTCCTACGTGCGGCTGAAACGCCACGCTGAAGCCGAAGCAATCTTTGAGCAATCGCTGGCCTATGCCGAATCCAACGATGAGGCTAAGCGCATGGCCGAAGCTCGGCACCTGTTGGGCACCGTCAAAGCCGCCCAGGGCGAGCGCCAAATGGCTTTCGATCTGCTAAAGGCCGCCATCCGGGGCTTCGAGTCCGAAGGCGAAATGGCCGCCGCCGCGCGTGCCCTGTGCGATCTGGGCAATCTGCGGCGCCAAACGGGCGACCTAAACGGCGCTACCACCGACTTCGAAAAGGCTCTGATGCACCTGAGCAGCATTGATGACCAGGTGACGCGCGGCTTGGTGCTCTCCAACGCCGCGAATCTGTATACCCAATTGGGCGACGTGGCCACGGCGGAATCGTTTTACGAAGAATCGATCAAGATCGCGCGCGAACTGCGCGACATCCACAGCGAGAGCATCCGCTTGGGCAACCTGGCCTGGTTCTATGTGCTCACGGGGCGAACGGTGCGCGCGCTGGGGCATTTTGAAGAAGCGCTGAACATCAGCCGCCGTTTGGAAGATCAACTGCTCATCGCCATCCAGACCAATAACTCCGCGTATGCTTATGCGC
>DAOTVD010000417.1:0-12594 GCA_034437075.1 Anaerolineae bacterium | reverse complement strand
CCGGGTGCTGAGTTGGATTACCGCGCCAGGGGCCATTCAGCAGGAAGGCGTTGAGCCTTATGTTGCACTTGGCGAATTAGATAAGCACCTCTCGGCGCGGGTGGCAGCCCTAACGGAGGCGTTTCGAGCGTCGGGGGTGGTCGTCCAAACCCCAGAAGATATTTCCGTCGCAATGTGGCAAAAGCTACTGTTTATCGCCTCCTGGGGTGGGGTGGGGGCGGTGACGCGCATGCCCGCCGGGGTTGTGCGCAGCCTCAGCGAAACGCGCGAGATGATGATCCAGGCCATGCGCGAGGTCGTGTTGGTGGCCAAAGCACGTGGCATTGGCCTTACGGAAGCGGGCGTCGAGCAAGCGCTGGAATATGTCGATCATCTGCCCAAGGAGGCGACCGCGTCCATGCAGCGCGATCTGATGGCTGGTCGTCCCTCCGAGTTAGATGCGCAGAATGGCGCGGTCGTGCGCCTAGGCGCAGAAGTTGGTATACCCGCGCCCGTACATCAATTTCTGTACTATGCTTTGCTACCTGGCGAACATCGCGCGCGTGGGCTACTTTAGAAGATCAGCCACGCGGAGTGTCGCGGTGGTCGCGTTTGTTTCGCTATTTTGGCCCGCTTGAAGGGTTACATCAGCAATCAGGCTACGATCGTCGCCCGGTGGCAAAATAAACGTGATGTGCTCGTAAGGCAGAGGGTAATCCCCCTCTATTTTGACGCGAATAGTTACGTGCTCGCGGGCGGCCTGGAAAGATAAATGAACCTGCGCAACGTCGCCACTTTTGTAACCTACGCTGACCCCATCATCTTCGACGAGCGTAAATGTACCCTCGCCGCCCTCTGGGGCAGGGAAGATGAGCACCTCACGCAGGTCATCGGGTTGCGCGCCGACATGCCGCATGGGCTTTCCTAGGGGGATAATGCTGCCAGCGGGCGCAAACAGAGGGATCATCTCTAGGGGGGCGGGCACAGAGAGACTTTGCCCCCCAGCGTGCCAGGCGCCCGTATGAAAGTTGCACCAACGCACCCCGGCGGGCAGATAAACGGCCCGGGTGCGGGCATCGGCTTCTAGCACAGGCGCGACCATTAAATGGGGGCCGAGCAAAAACTGAAATGATTCCTGATGGGTGCGCGGGTCATCCTGATAAGCATAGACCAACGGGCGCTGAATGGGTGCGCCCTCGGTGGTTGCTGCATAGAACAGGCTATACAAGTAGGGCATCAGGCGGTACCGAAACTGCATGGCCTCGCGCACCTGCGGCAAAACGTCTGGATACATCCATGGCTCGTTGACGCTACCATCGTCATTAAACGAATGGATGCAAAAGCGCGGCATAAATACGCCACATTGAACCCAGCGCAAAAATAATTCGGGGTCGGGTTTGGGGCCGTAGAAGCCACCAACGTCATGCCCCGTGTTTGGTAAGCCGCTCAGGCTCAGGCCCAACCCCATCGGGATGCTGTAGCGCAGAGATTCCCAGCTCGTTGTGTTATCGCCCGACCAAGTTTGGGCGTAGCGTTGCACGCCTGGCATACCGGAGCGGCACAAGACATACGGGCGCTCGGCGGGCCGTGCGGTCTGTTGGGCCTCAAACGATGCGCGCGTCATGAGCAAGGTTTGCACCGGGCGAGACAGACCCAGGCGAATGGGTTCGCCATGGCCAGCGCCGAACGCCTCATCATCCCATAATTCGAATTCGTTATTGTCATTCCAGATGGCGTCAATGCCGTAGTCGAGCAGATGTTGGGCCAGGTTGGCTTGCCACCAGTTAACGGTGCGTGGCGCTGTAAAATCCAGAAAAGCGCCGCTGGCGCTTTCCAGCGCGCCCCCGCTCCATAAAGTCGTGAGGGCAGGGCGGTTGTCGTCGGGATCGCGAATGAAGCCGTCGAAGCCTGCGACCTCGTTATAACGCGGGTGGATAGTCAGCAGGTAGGGTTTGACGTTAGCCGCCACGCGGATGCCTGCCTGGTGAAAATGCGCCACCATCGCTTGGGGGTCGGGAACACGCTGGCGGTTCCAGTTGAACACATAGCGGTTGCCGTCGTCTTCACCCGTGGTATAACCAGACGACAGATGAAACATATCACACGGGATGTCGTGCTCTGCGCACAGATCAGCGAAACCAGCTAATTGTTCTTGCGCGTTATCTGCTTCGGTGTAGCTCATCGTAGAGCCTAAAAAGCCCAACGACCAGCGCGGCGGCAAGGCCATGCGCCCGATAAGCCCGCTTAATTGTTGCACTACGTTCGCGATAGTTGGCCCGTAGATGAAATAGTAATCTAGGTCGCCATCTTCGGCGTGATAGCCGCGATAGTAGCCGTAATACGCATCGATCTCGCGGCCCATGTCGAAATGAGTGGTCGCAAAGTTGTCGTACAGCAGCCCATACGCGATGTTGTGTTCAGTATTGAGCGTGATATAAAACGGGATATGCTTATACAATGGATCGCCATGCATGGCATCATACCCCAGCGCATCCATGTTCTTCATCGTCATGCGTAGGCCCGCTTTATCTAAGGGGCCGCTTCGTTCCCCAAAACCGTAATAATGCTCGTGGGGCATACGCTGCATGTAATGCCAGACGGATCGCCCGGCGCGGTCATAAGGATAAGCGCGGGCACTGGCATCGGCAGCAAAGGTGGCACCATCCGCGCGCCGCGCCCAGGATAGGCGGAAATCAGCCAGGTTGACCTCGATTTCAAGGATGTCAGTCTGTAAGCGCAACCCAAAGCCATCCGCATACGTAGAGTGTATGATGTGCGGCAAATCAAAACCCTGCAAGTTGGCCCGAGGGCGTCCTTCCGGTGGTGTGTCATTTTCGCCAGGGGCCACGACCGCCCAAGTGCGGGTTAAACGCGGGGTGCCGTCTGGCCAATGTTGAACCCGCAAGATGGTGTGCGTTAACGCACTGAGGGTTAGCTGACTACCTAGACCGCCGGAAAAGGTCAGCGTATGGCCGTTCTGACTCGTTAGATTGGCAGGAATTTTGTGGGGCAGGCGCATCGAAAAAGTCTCTTTCGGATGAGTTAACTTGTCTGATTATGACAATGATGGTAAAACGTGCAAGCGTGTAAATGCTTGAATATTGTTTTCAAAAGCGCTACATTTGGGCACACGATGTGCTGCATCGTTCATTGAGGAGACATTGTTCTGAGAATGTTCTGGCTGTTGCGTTACCAGCATAGGCGGCGAATTTTTGCTGACATTCACCGTCTCGATCCACAAACCCAACATGAGCAGATTGTCTTTCTATCTGGCGCCTATCATTTTCCATTTGCGGCCCAACGAGCCTTGGAATTTGCCCTTTTTCGGACATACGCCGTGCCGAGTATTTCAGCCTTGCTAGACCAAACCGGGAATTTTCGGCATCACGGCCAGAAGCGCTACGATGATACGGCCTTGATTATCGCTGAGATGGGCGAACATGGCTATAGCAGCCCGCGTGGCCAAGCGGCCATCCGGCGCATGAATGCCTTACATGGTCGCTTCGCGATTTCGAATGACGATTTTTTGTACGTTTTGGCCTCGTTTATATACGAGCCGGAGCGCTGGAATAAATTGCTCGGTTGGCGCCGCAGCACCGAGCATGAACGGCTGGCCTATTTCTATTTTTGGCGAGCCATCGGCCAACAAATGGGCATACAGAACATTCCAGCGTCTTACGATGAGTTTTATGAATTTATGGAAGCGTATGAACGCGACCATTATCGATATGCGCCGAGCAACGCCCGGGTAGCCCGTGCTTCGTTAGGCGTGTTTCTGAACTGGTTTCCGCGCCCGTTATGGCCGCTCATCCGCCGTATCGTGTATGCAGCCATGGAACCAGCTTTGGCGCAAGCTCTGGGTTTTCCGGTGGTGCACCCGCTAGAGCGACGTTTATTGCGCGGGTTGTTGCGCGGCTATGCGCTATGGGCACGGTTTTTTCCACCCCGGCGCGAGCCTTACCGCTTCACGCATGTCCCCAATCGGACATATCCCCACGGCTACCAAATAGATGATCTAGGCTCATAGTACCTTTGTCACAGCCTGCTAAGTACATCAGCATGCATTATGGAAATAGTGTATACTTATAGTACGATAATAGTTATTTATAAAAATGCCAATAACCCTATGCAAGAGATGCGACAAAGGCTATTGACTTGTGCGAACAGGCCGAAGGTGATTTTTCAAAAGGGAGGCAGCGCATGCAGTTCGTGTCGGCAAGCGTCACCGAACAAGATGTGACGGGTAATGTAATCGAAGAACTCATCGCTAGCTTGGCGGATAAGTTACAGGGTCGTTCGATTGATCTGATGGTGGTGTTTTTTTCTCCGCACTATGCGCTTGTGGCTGTCGATTTTCAGGCACGTTTGCGGGGGCGCTTTCAGCCCCAGGTGTGCATAGGCTGTGCCGCTGCCGGTGTGATCAGCGAGACGCATGAGTACGAGTATGCCCCAGCTATAGCGGTGTTATGCGCGATATTACCCGATGTTCAAATGACAGGCTTCGCGCTGCCTTATGCCGATTGGCCGGATGCATTAGCCAACGAGTCATTCATCCAAAATGGCCTGGATGTCGTTGAGCCGCCAAAATTGTTTATCCTATTGGCAGACCCGCTGTCGACGCCCATGGAAGACGTGTTGGGGGTGTTCGAACGCTGTTACCCTGGGGTACCGATTGTCGGTGGCATGGCGACTGCTACCCAACCTAATGGAGAACAAGCGCTGTTGCTGGATGGTGAGGTGCATACGCGCGGGGTCGTGGGCTTGGCTCTTGGCGGCGCGTTAGCGGTTGATGTGGTTGTCAGCCAAGGGTGCCGGCCTTTTGGGATGCCCTATATTGTATCCGCTGCCCAACGTAATTTAATCATGTCACTCGAAGACCGCTCTCCGATGTTATGTTTGCAAGAAGCAATGGCCTCATTACCCCGCATAGACCCTGAGCGAATACAAAATGGGTTGCATGTGGGGCGGGTGGTGCAGCAACTTGGCGAATTTGCACAGCCAGGAGATTTTATCATTCGGGGCGTTATGGGGGTGCATCAAGAGAGTGATGTGATTGCAATTGGCGATTATGTCCAGGTGGGGGATGTCATCCAATTTCATCTACGCGACGCCGAGATCGCGGCGGCTGAGTTGGATATGTTGTTAGTCCCACAACAATTCGCGCCGCCACCCGCCGGAGCATTGTTGTTCACATGTGTAGGACGCGGCCAGAATTTATACGAAGAACCCGATAAGGACTTATCCATTGTGCAGGCCGCCCTGGGGCATGTACCGCTTATTGGCTTTTTTGCGCTGAGTGCGTTAGGGCCGGTCGGCGATCATGCCTATCTGCATGCCCAAACGCTGGTTGCCGTTATTTTTCGTCAACTTGCCGATGAATTGTAAATTGCCGTGGTGACCTTGCATAATTTCTGTTAAGGTATCCGTAATAAATTCATTTAGTTTACGGGGGGGAAGCCACATATGCCCGAACAACAACCAAAACGGGTTGATGTGCCCGTCAATAATATTGATCTGATGTCCAATACTGCGCGCTTGCGTCGCCCCCTGGCGGGGGATGTGCCCACTGCTCAGATTATTGATCCTATGGTGCGCCCTGGGAGTTGTATCACAAGCTCGCCGACGAGCGCGTGCATTGCTATGCCTGTGCGCACAATTGCACCATCAAGCCCGGCGCCCGGGGTATTTGCCAGGTACGTTATAACGTTGCAGGCACGTTGTATGTCCCTGCGGATTATGTGGCAGCGTTACAGTGCGACCCGACCGAAAAGAAACCTTTTTTCCATGTGTATCCGGGTTCGGACACACTCACTTTCGGGATGTTGGGCTGCGACCTACACTGTTCATATTGCCAAAACTGGGACACCTCGCAAGCCTTGCGGGATGCTAACGCCGGGCGACCACCCATGGAAGTCTCGGCGGCGGAACTCGTGGCTATGGCCACCCGCAATGGCGCCCAGAATATCGCGAGTAGCTATAATGAGCCCTTGATTACATCTGAATGGGCCGTAGAAATCTTCCGCCAGGCGCGCGCTGCCGGGCTAACGACCCTGTACATTTCCAATGGCAACGCGACGCGCGGCGTGCTGGAATACATACGTCCGTATACAGATGGCTATAAAATTGACCTGAAATCAATGCGGGATAAACCTTATCGTAGTCTCGGCGCCGTGCTCGACCATATTCTGGATGGTATTCGGATGGTGCATGAGATGGGATTCTGGACGGAAATTGTGACGTTAATCGTCCCAGGTTTCAACGACTCGGAAGCCGAACTGCGCGACGCCGCCGAGTTTATCGCGTCTGTATCGCCGGATATCCCTTGGCACGTCACCGGGTTTCACAGTGACTACCGGATGCAAGACCCGCCCGACACCCAAGCCCAGCAATTAGTCCGCGCTGCCGAAATTGGCTACGAAGCTGGCTTGCATTATGTCTACGCGGGTAACCGTGCGGGGCGCGTTGGTGGCTACGAGAATACCTATTGCCCCAAATGCCGTGCAGTCTGTATCGAGCGCTTTGCTTACGTTATCACGGGTTATCATCTGCACGACGGTGGCCATTGTCCGGGCTGTGGGCATCAACTCGCCGGGCGTTTTGCTGCCTCGTCGGGCGCTGTGCACACGGGCAATCCTGCGGATGTTTTCAATCGACGCCCACGCGCGGTTCGCTAGCTCATCAAACTCGACCTGGCAACATCGACCCAGAAGCGTTACAGTTTGGCTGGCTCACCACCCGGGGAGTGGGGGCTGCTCTGCTACGTAATCCTTGTTAGTTAACCGAACATTTGCAGGAGTAACTCACCATGCGTGATGAAGTCATCCAAAGTTTTCATGGTATCTTCCGCCACGACCCCCGCTTTGTGGTGCGGGCCCCTGGCCGGGCAACGCTCATGGGCGATCATACCGATTACAATGCAGGCTATGTCTTAACCATGGCCCTTCAAGACGCGCTGTGGGTCGCTGCCGCGCCCCGAGCCGATGCGCAATTGTGCGTTGTCTCTTTGGATTACGGACATCATCAGTCAGTTTTTGGCTTAGATGCGCTGGCGGATGACACCTTGCCGCCCTGGACGCGCCATTTGCGCAGCGCTTGGCGCTTATTGCACCAACAGGGTATCCAGCCCGGGGGCGCTAATATCGTCATTGGCAGTCAACTGCCACCTAGATCTGGGATGGCGTCTTCTGCCGCCATGGGCGTAGCGGCAATTGAGTGTGGCTTAAGCCTGGTTGGCGAAGCACACGAGCCGCTCCAGAAAGCCCGTTGGGCGGCCCTCCTAGAAGCCGACACCCATGGTATCGCCAGTGGCGGCAGTGACGAAGTGGCAGTGGCAGCAGCCCAGGCCGGGGCGGCGCTGTTTGTCGATTGCCAAGCTTGGAGCGCCGCTGCTGTGCCGCTACCCGAGACAGTCCGCTTGATGGTGCTAGATACCCAAGTGCAAGCGGACGATGCCCCCGCTATCCATGCCCAGCGTCGCGCCGAAACGGCCAAAGTGGCCGAACAACTCGGTTCTTTACGTGATCTGACGCCCGAAACGCTCGATGCTGCCCAAGATCAATTAGACCCTGAACTATATCGCCGCGCGCGACATGTGGTCACAGAAAATGCGCGCGTTTTGGCCGTGCGTGATGCCTTGGTGCAAGGGGATTTGGCCGCGCTGGGGCCGCTATTTCGCGAGAGCCACCTCAGTCTTAAAGAAAACTTCGCGGTGTCTACGCCAGAACTGGATGCCGTATTTGCCATCGCCCAAGAAACGCCCGGTTGTTTAGCGGTGCGCATGATGGGCGGCGGCTTAGGCGGTGCGTGTGTGGCGGTGGTCGAGGCTAGCGCCCAAGCCGCGTTCGTCCAGCAGGTGCACGCGCGGTATACGACCGAATTAGGTCTTTCGCTCAGCGAGACAGAAGGCGTGGCGTCTGCTGGGAGCACAGTTGAGTATGTTTAGGACGTGCCGCGCTGGCCTCATCAACCCGAGTGGCCCCCGACATTATCGCGGCGTATAATCGAGCTATCTCGAAATGGCACGAACCTTTTTCGGATCATTTACCGACTGAAGGTATAGACAATACACGACAGCGGAGTTAGAGCGATGAAAAACCAAAAAGCAATGATGAACATGGTGGGTGGCTTGATTGTTGGCTTGGTATTGGGGCTGCTCATCGGGGCCATGGGTGCCGGTGGGGGGTTGTTCGGCACCGCTGCGAACGAGGAAGGCAGCGCGGGCGAAGGCAATATCGAATTGGTGCCCTCACGTTATTATCGTGTAGCCCTAGAAGAAGCTCAAGCCTGGTTACAGTCGGTGAACCCAGAAGCGGATGATGATATTTCAACCTCCTTACAGATGATCGTGGCACTGCAAGAGGCGCTCGCAACTGGCAATACGCCCTCTCAAACCGAAGTTGTCGCTTCAGATCAAGCCATTGATAGTGTCTTGCTGCAAATGCACGATCTGTTACTGAGTGGCGAAAATAATGATGCCGTGATCGAAGCCTTTAACACGTGCATCGGCTTTAACAACGACCCCTATACCGGGCCAGGGGTCTACCTATACCTGGAAGTTCCTGAAGAAGGTGAAGACAATGTGCCATCCGATTGGGAAGCCCAGGCGGCGGCGCAAGATGGCATCTTGTGGTCTACCGAGTGTCTAGAAGACTAAGCGCGTATTTGAAAATTATCTGATGTGACGATTTGAACGCTGCAACAAGGCGCATCAGCCCCTTGTTAAGAGACTGCGACGATAATAACAAGGGGTTTTAACCCCTTGAATTTATCTAGTCAAGACAAATCGCATGGATTTTCAAACAAGCTCTAATGCCTTGTGCGGTGTTCAAAAAATAATAAACGAGCCGAGCCAGCAAAGCTCGGCATTCTTGTTGATAGCCCCTGGTAGGGCAGTGTAGAATAAAGCGCCACAATCAATTTGCAATATCAAGCTATGCAAAGGATAAATTTGGAATGACACAACAGTTTCTGGTGGGTGGCGAATGGCGCACGAGCGACGAAGTTTTAGAGGTCACTTATCCCTATGACGGAAGTATCGCCGGGGCTGTCTATATGGCGACGGAAAAAGACCTGGACGATGCGCTAGCTGCTGCTCAACGCGGTTTCGAACACACGCGCAAACTTCCGAGCCATAAACGCACCGAGATATTACAAAACCTCCATCGCTTGATGGGCGAGCGGATGGATGATTTCGTAGAAATCATGATCAAAGAAGGCGGCAAAACCCGCGCGATTGCCCAGGGCGAAATGTCCCGCGCCCGCCAAACCGTGCTGATCGCTAGCGAAGAAGCCCGCCGCCTAGAGGGCGAGGTCTTCGCGGTAGACTGGACGCCCGCTGGCGAAAATCGCCAGGGCTTTACGCGGCGTGTGCCTATCGGGACGGTGTTGGGCATTACGCCGTTTAACTATCCGGTGAATCTTGCCATGCACAAAATTGGCCCGGCTATCGCCGCTGGAAATGCCATCATCCTGAAGCCTGCCGAACAAACCCCGCTTAGCAGTGTGTTGATCGCGGAAGTGCTACTCGAAGCCGGATTCCCGCCAGAAGCCTTTAGCATGGTGCCGTGTTATGGCCCACGTGCGCAGATGATGGTCGAAGACCCGCGCGTGGCCATGCTCAGTTTCACTGGGAGTGTCTCGGTGGGTTGGATGCTCAAGGGCTTGGCGGGGCGCAAGAAGGTCGCCTTAGAATTAGGTGGCAACGCTGGGGTGATTGTCCACAATGATGCGCATCTGGAAATGGCCGCTAGCCAGGCCGCGAACGGTGGTTTCGCCAACGCGGGCCAGAATTGCATCAGCGTGCAGCGGATGATTATCCAGCGCGACGTGTTCGAAGCGTTTACCGATATATTTATGGAAAAAGTAGGCGCGCTCACCGTCGGTGATCCCAGCGACATAGCGACCGACATTGGGCCTATGATTAGCCTCAAAGATGCCGAACGCGCCGAAAGTTGGGTACAAGAAGCCGTCAGCGCGGGCGCGTCGGTTTTGGCGGGGGGTACGCGCGATGGGACGCTCTTTCAGCCCACCGTGATGACAGACACCAAGCCCGATATGAAGGTTTCGTGCCAGGAAATTTTCGCCCCGGTCGTGACCCTCGTGCCCTACGAAACTTGGGACGATGCCGTTGCGATCATCAATGATAGTGAATACGGTTTGCAAGCGGGTGTCTTCACGAATGACATGGGCCGTATTATGGATGCTTGGGATCGCATCGAAGTGGGGGGCTTGCATGTCAATAGCATATCAACCTTCCGCGTGGATCATATGCCCTATGGCGGTGTGAAAGCCTCCGGCTTTGGCCGCGAGGGGGTCAAATATGCCCTAGAAGAAATGACCGAGATCAGCCTGATGGTGCTCAATCGCAACTGATGCTACACTAAAAGGGATGCCCAAGGGCATCTCTTTCGCCTCGACACAACCGGATGAGCATACCCAGGAGTAAAAGCAATGAGTGGTGAACGGCCTTCACGTTGGAATATCAAGGTTGATGAGGTGAATGCTACCATGACGGACGTCTTTTCCGGTGGCGCATGTAACATCCGTGACGAGAATGGCGCGCTCTTGCGCAATCGTGAGCGTGATATGATTAACGAATGGTTGCAAAGTTTGGGTGTCCGGTTCTTTGACCCGCAAATTCACCCAGATACTCATGGCGAAGAATACCATTATCCCAAGCATAGTGTCGTCGAAATGCGGGCACGCGAAGCCGCACAAGTGAATCTGTATGAGATTTCGCCGCGCACATTTGGCGGCATTACCAGCTTCGAAGTCGCTATCGACTCCTTTATCGCCAAAGAACCGACCGTGATCTATTATTCGGACGGAGACCCCAGCCAAGACACGCTACCGCCGTATTCTAAAGATGGGCACCCCTTATTCAAACCCTTGGGCATACCCGATAATCCTGACGCACGGCCTGCGCACTATAAAGAATTCATCAAAAATGCGAACAATATGCGCAAGTACGTGTTGCGTTTTGCCGAGCAAATGGATGCTTTGACGGTCACATTTGGGGAAAAATCCTACGAAGGCGACATCGTCATCACACCTGCGCGAATGCATGCGGCGGATATGTTTCAGGGTATTGTGCACGCGGCCAGGGGGCATCGTGTGGTGATTAACTTTACGGGAGGCGACACAGCCCAGGATAAATACGGGAATCCGGTGATGATTGTGCCCCAAGACTTGCCCGAAATGCACAAGCGCGCCTTGCTGGATCAGTACATTGACGAAGGCAATACGCTACGGCGCTTGATCGCCAGCATGATGGAAGTGAGCGTGTTCACCCGCATTGTCTATACGCAGCAGGCGGCCATTAATGCTCTAGAAGAGTTGCTGCGTATCAAAGAAATTATCAAGGTATCTCCAAGTAATTGAGGGGTGTGCATAATTCGTAAAGTCTGTAAATACGCTCGGAAATTCCACTTCCAGCTGCCCTAACCGAGAGCTTCAGCCCTTGGAAGCACCGCGTCCTAAAGAATGCGGTTAGGGGAAAATACAATAAACCAGCGAAAATTTCCAAATAACGCACAATAATGCACACCCCTCAAGTAATTCGTAGCGAAATAAACCATCAAATATTAACGGATGGTGCCCGCTGGTGTCTGAATAAAAAAAAGGGGGCTTTCAGCCCCCCCCAAGTTGTCTTAAATCGGGTTATTTATTCATCATCCGGTGGCAAGTCCGGCACTTGCAAGGGCGGTATAGCGGGTGAGGTGGCGTCTTCGGGCGCTTCAGGTGCGCTCAAAAACTCGTCGCGTGTAGCATTGACAAAGTTATTAGCGTTTGTCGCGCTCCACAGCACATAGTATTCCGCATCTTCGGCCTTCAGAACTCGGCCTTCGTCCAACTCAGCCCCGATGACCAGGGTAAATTCCTGGGTTTCAGTCTCGATTTCTTCTGGTTCGGGCGCTGCGGTGGCTTCGGGGCTGGGTTCGTCAGGGGTTTCAGCTTCTACCGGAATTTCTGCCGTTAGAGTGATGGTCGCGGCGGGGTCATCTATACCATATTCATCTTGTTCGTCACGGCTGAGGGGTTCCTGCATGCGCACGCTGGTGATTTGGCTGAGCAGTGTTTGCACGCGCGCAGGATTAAAGGTTTCATCGTCTTCTAAACCCGTGAATGTCCAGGCCCCCTCAGCATCCCGCTCGAATTCAAATGTGCCATTTTCGTTTTCGAGGGTCATGGATGTGACGTTTTCCTGTGTTACTTCAAAATAGAGTGGATCAATCCAGGCGGTGACGTTTG
Source organism: Anaerolineae bacterium (assembly GCA_034437075.1). Classification (GTDB taxonomy): domain Bacteria; phylum Chloroflexota; class Anaerolineae; order Aggregatilineales; family J027; genus DAOTVD01. The sequence goes on along the minus strand of DAOTVD010000417.1, from coordinate 366 downwards.
TGCGCACATCCACAGCCCCTAAGCCGCCCACGAGGTACACGATGTCTTCGCCCTGGCGGCGCATATGGGTCGCGTTCGCGCCCGCCGAAGTGCCGATAAAGAGCGTGAAGTCGTCCGCGTCGGCCAGATCAACCGTCACCTGACGTTCGAACTCGTCCGGCGAGACGCCCAACGTGCGATGGCTAGATTCATTCTGCGCGATGATGCGCCCGGAGCGAATACCGCTCAGGCGATCCAGAAAATTGTTCACGTCAAACAGGTCAGCGGGGTATTCGTCATAATCGGGCAGTATCCACTCGCCAGCGGCGTTGCGTTCGAAGGCCAGCGTATTCTCCTCCCCTTCGATTTCAAAACGTTGCACGTCTT
>DAOTVD010000416.1:0-9211 GCA_034437075.1 Anaerolineae bacterium | reverse complement strand
CGTATTCTGTACCACTTCGTTCGGGTCGCGTTCGCCCTCGCCCCAGAAGACAGCGAAAATATCATCACTCCGCTCGATGACCGTCAGTGTATCCGCGAAAGTTTGGTCGTCATCCCCGCCATAACCGCGCGGCAGGGCGTAAACTGTGGCCGGGCCATCGTAATAGTACGAAAATACGTCGAATTGTCCGGGACCGTTCAGGATGACCGCGTCGTTGCTATCGCTCCCAGCGGTGATTTGCGCGGCTAGGCGGCGATAATCATCGCGTTGGTAAGCTAGATCAGTCCGCACGGCGTCCAAATAGCCGAATAAGGCGCTGAACGTAAACCCCAGCGCCACAGCGGCAATCCAACGCGGCAGCATTTCCTGCGGCGTGGCCGCGCTGCTTGAACCGACATCCCACAACAGATAGCCGCCGCGCCCGATAATCAGTGCCGCGCCGATTTGGGCAGGCAACAAGAATTTCAGATTGGCCTCTCGATAGGCACCAGAGACCAGCAACGCTGCCGCGATCAGACCCACCCACACCAACGGCAGCCAGGCCCGCCAGGCGTTCCCTGGCGGATAGCGATAGTAATCCGGCAAGACCCAGGCCAGCAATAGCAAACCCGGCCAGAAATAATCCAAGGGGCCGAGATTCGTCATCATATTGCCGAAAATGACATAAGCGCTAATGGCTGATAATTTTTCGCTCAAGGCGACGCCGGTATCATCGGCGGGCCAGGCTGCGATTTGATCTAGCGCGATGGGCAACCAGGGCAAAAAAGCGACAATGGTCAGTACATTGGTTAATCCATAGACCAACAAGGCGCGAGATGAACGGGCACCGGCCCACCACCCCATAAAAAATACGCCCTGCACAATCATCGTCAGCGGGAAGGTATAATGCGTATACAGCCCCAGGATATTGACGGCGCTCAACGCCAGAGCGACCCCCGCGAAGCGCGAGCGCGCGGGGCTGGTTTGCACCAGCACGGCCAGCAAGTACAGGCTCATGACACTCAGCGCGGTCAATTGGGCGTACATGCGCGCTTCCTGGCTGTAATATACTGCGAAGGGGCTCAGCGCGACGATGAACGCGGCCAGCACACCCGCGCCGCGCGCGTACAGGCGCGCGCCCAACGCATAGGTGAAAGCGACTGCCAAAAGGCCCCAAAATGCCGACAACGACCGCAGGCCGAATTCATTTAGTCCAACCGCGCTCGTCCAGCCTGTGAGAAGCAGATAATAACCCGGTGGGTGGATGTCGGCTTCCACAGCCATCAGCAGGGCGTCGATGTCGCGGGTAATCAGGCCAAAGGTCGTGCCTTCATCATTCCAGAAGGATTGATCGTCCAGGCCATCAAACCGAAAAAAGGCCGCCACCAGCAAGGCTACGACGGGTGACCAACGTACCAGCCAAGGCACCGAAATAAAACGAAAGCGGTCTAACACTCAGGCGCGCCCCAGCAGGCCCCGCGCTAACACAAACACGCCGAAAAACAGGGCCCATCCGCAGCCGAGCACCCAGGGCAATTGTGCGCGCGCTTCGCGTTCCCAGCTTGGTTGGCCGCGCCACGCCCCCCACTCGCCCGATTGTGTCATCTCGCGAAAACTCTCGTACATGGGCGTCGGCGTGAAGTCATCTTCCACCAACCGGAAATAGTACCAGCTTTGCAGCCGTTCGGAGTCATCCGCGCGTTTCATAAACCAATAGCTGATATTGCCTACCCAGGGCCATTCGCGAAGCGCGCGTTCGTAGGCCACGGGAATCCAATCGGCGGCTTGCTGCGTGGTGGCGATACCGAAGCGGGTGCGGTCGGCAATGCCGGGCACTTCGCTATCGGGCGGCACGGGGTTCCAACCCGCTTCACTAATCCAGATGGGCTTATGTTCGTCGCCATTGGCCACCATGATGTCGCGCAGCCATTCATGCCGGGCGAAGTTGGTCATGGTGGGTCGTAAGCGCCGGTCGGTGGGGCCGCTGAATAGGCCGTAGCCCTGCGCGCTGAGGATGTCGAAGCAATCGGCAACGCCATGGTCATACAGCCGTTGTAGATAGAGCACATCGTAGGCATCTCGCCCGCTGAGGTCAACGGTGGGGCCGATGGCGGCCATCAGCACCACGATGTCGGGGTCAACCGCTTTAAGCGCGTCGTGGGTGCGGCATAGCATGTCGGCATACGCGGCGGGGTCAACGGCTTGCTCGCCCCATTCGGGGTAAAGATTCGGTTCGTTCCAGATTTGATAGTAGCGGATGCGGCCTTCGTAACGCTCTGCGACCGCAACGGCATAATTCACAAAATCCTGGACATCTTGCGGCGGGCCGTGGGCCGTCGTAACTGGCGGTTGCGCCCAACTCGGCGGATTCGACAACCGCGCGATAATTTCGACATCATAGGCTTCGGCTAGGTCTACGATATTATCGTATTTCGCCCAGGCGGAAATCTCATCAATCTGGCCGTCGCCGTTGATGTCGTTGCGGCGGTCGGTGAAATCGCCACGCCCGTGGATTTCAATATCTTCCCAGGGGAATTCCTGGCGAATCCAGCCGAAGCCCGCATCGGCGATCATGCGCAGTTGGCGCTCGCGTTTCTCCGGGAAGACCTCTTGCTGCAAGAAGGTGTTAATGCCGAAGGGGTTTTCGGGGATATGTTGGATGTCGGCGGTGGGGGCCGTTTGGGGCGCGACGCGCGTAATGTTCATCAGGTATTGTGCGCCGCCCAGAATCTGCCCTGGGGGTTCGGTCTCGCCTGTGACATTCCAAAGCAAGTTCCAGGCGAGGCCCTCATTTTGCAGGTCTAGCCATAAAGCGGCAAAGACGGCCATACCGGCCAGGCCAAGAGCAAGGGTGGTTCGAAAGTTTGCGATCATGGCGACAATCTTAGCGCCAGATAGCCGAACTGGCTACGGTATTTGGCCTGACCATTCCCTGACGATTGTCCTATTTGCTGCCACTGCCCAAAGACGTTCCTTTTTCGTCCCCGGCTACGAAGTAGTTGCGGCAGGCTTCATCGATCAAGGCTGGCGTCATGCGGGATGGGATGCCTTCGTACTCGCATAAGGCGCGAATAATCTTCAAAATGTCGCGCGGGTGCACCGCCTGAAAAACGCGCCCTGGCTTCTGATACCAGTTTTGCACGAGATACTTAAAGCTTTCGACATCAAACGGAATATCGTAATTTTCGCTCATGATGACGAATATCTGGTGAAACATTTTGATATCTGGGCTATGAACACCAACTTTCATCTGAATACGCCGCATGAACGCGCCATCCACCAGATCGGCGGGGTCTAGGTTGGTGCTGAATACGATGAGTTGCTCGAACGGTACTTCAAGCGATTGGCCCGAGCGCAAGCGCAAATAATCCCGGCCTGACTCCAACGGCACAATCCATCGATTGAGCAATTCGGAAGGGCTAACTTGCTGGCGCCCGAAGTCGTCAATGAGGAACATGCCGCCATTGGCCTTCATTTGCAAGGGGGCTTCGTAAAATTTCGCAATTTCTTCATAGCGCAAGTCAACCGAATCCATGGTCAACTCGCCCCCGGCCATCACAATCGGGCGGTCAATGATCGCCCAGCGGCCATCCACCGGGCCAAAGTTTTGCTGAACGGTTTGCGGGTCAACATCCGCATGGCGATGAATGACCGGATCAAACAAGACAACAATATAACCCGAAACCGTCACTGCATAGGGCATAAACATGGGCGTCGTTCCGGTTATGATCCCGGCGATGGCTTCGGCGACGGTCGTTTTACCATTGCCTGGCGGGCCATATAAAAAGAGTGACGTACCGCCATTGATGGCCGGGCCGATACTGCGATGGAAGTTTTCTGGCAGAATGAGGTGCGACAGCGCCGCGCGAACGTCATCCGGCGTGACCCGCGTGCGGTTTTGGGTTTGCATCAGAATGGCTTCGTTATACGTCTGCAACGGTATAGGCGCCGGGCCTACATATTGATTGCGGTTGAACGCATCTTTAGCGCGACGTTCGCCGGATTCCGTCAGCTTGAATACATAGCTAGAGCGCCCGGTGCTGCCGGCCCGCGCAATGTCGATTAGCTTTTCGTATTGCATGCCTTCTACGAGTTTGTCGATAACGGTGCCGCGCAGCTTGATGACATCAATCATGCGCCGTAAATTGACTTCCCCTTCGTTGAATACCAGTTTCAGAATAAGCTCCTGAACGAGCGACGGGGTAATATCGAGGTCTTCTACAGTGCCTACGGCTTTGACGATATCGCGCAGGCTGCGGTGACGGGGCGCATCTTGTTCGGGGGGGGCCGGTGGAGCGTCAATTGGCTGGTCGGTGACGGGAGCGCCGGGTTGTGAAGGTAAATCAGCCATCAGTTGTGATCCTTCTTAGCATTAGCATCGCTGGCGAATAAGCATGAAAATTGTCGGACAATCATCATTTAGAAGTATACAAAAGCAGTGTGTCGTGTCAAACACACTGACTACGTACAAGGCGCCAATTTTGTTTTATCATGGAGAGAAGACAAGAAAGGACAACTGATGCCCGATCACGAAGATGATGCACTGCTGAATGATGAGCCCATCGAGGCGTATTGTGTGTCGTGTAAAGAAACAATCGAAATCCAAGACCCGATAGGCGTCTGGACACGACGCGGGCAAGCGGCCACCCGGGGCACCTGCCCGGTCTGCGGTACGAATGTCTTTCGGATGGGCCGTACCCATTTGCATGCCGGGCAGAAAGCCCCCAAACCGATTGAGGTCGTGCCAGTTGGGGCGAAAGGGCGCAAGGCACGCGCTACGTACATTGCCGCCCCCATCACCGATGCCGATTTCGCACATGGCTTAGGGGAAGAACTACAAAAGATGGGGATTCATGTGTGGGTGGATAGCGGCGAAACGGTGGATGATACGGCTTGGTCCAGCGGGGTACACCCCGCGCTGGATCAATGCACCCATTTGGTAGTGGTGCTCTCTAGCTTTGCCGAAAGCACCGCCAGCGTGCGCGATGCCTGGCAGTATTTCCAGAGCCAGCGTAAGCCCGTCTTCGTGGCCCAGATCGAAGCCATCGAACCGCCGGATGCGCTACGGACGCGGCCCCGTTTCGACTTTACGACCGATTACAAAACTGCGTTTCGCGGCTTGGTGGAGATGCTCTCGCGGTAGCGAAGCCTATCATATGGATGAAAGTAGAGATAAGCATGTCTGATAATGCCTATGTTTTACGTGTTCGGCTGATTTGGGCCAAAGGCGTATGGCGCGAAATCGCGCTACGGGGCGACCAAACGCTCCACGAGATTCATCTCGCCATTCTCGATGCGTTCGAGTGGCAAGAAAATGATGAAACCTATGCGTTTTCGTTAGAGCAGGACTTTGTCAACTTATCCCGCGTCTACACACCCGAGACGGATGACGAGAGCCATCAGGCGCGGGGGGTTACGCTGGATGACCTTGGTTTGGATGAAGGTGACCAGTTTTTATATCGCTTTGGCGATAGCGAGCGCAATCATTTTCCCATTAAGGTCATGGTGTTGGATGATGTAGAGTCCACGGCCAGCTACCCGGATATTGTCGATGAAAACGGCGAGTCGCCCGATCAAGCGCTGGCCTATCATTAAAGCGGGCCATGGTAGCCATGTTGGCGCGGGTCTTGCCCCCGAAAATATAACACGCGCGCAGCGCCTGCCGCGACCTGATCGTTGGCGACCCCCAGGGCCTGAACCAATTTAGCGTTCAGGTCATGCGCGGGGCTATCCCCGAGAATATACGCGACCTGATCGCGAATTTCCGGATTCGATGTGGCAAACGCCTCGATCAATTGCCAGGCGACCAACCCGCTAATGCGTGTGAGCGCAGCCCGCGCGACATAACTACGTACACCTTCGGTGCGTGTTTGTAACTCGGCCACCAGTAAATCCACCGTCAGCTTGATAGACGCTTGCGCACCGCGCCGATCATCCAACCGCGCGATGATCTGAGTCAGCGATTCGGCGGCTAGCTCGCGGTTTTCGGTGGATTGTTCCACATCGGCCAATAACCCCAACAACGGTCGCATCGCGGGTTCGCTAATCTGCACCAAGGCTGCCGACATATGACGCATATTCCAGCCGCTTTCGCGCTTCAACGCAGCGATGAGCGGCTCTACGGCTTCCTCAGCGCGGATTTTGCCCAGGGCTTCGGCAGCGTTGGCCCGCACGGGCGCCTCGAAGTCTTCCAACGCGCGGATAAGCGCAGGCACAACTTCGGGATAGCCCATGTGGCCCAAGGCGGCGGCGGCCTCGCTGCGAATGGCCATCCAATCGGAAATTTCCATGACTTCGGCGATGGCATATACCGCGCGCCGATCACCGATTTTGCCCAAAATGCGCACCGCCTGCTGGCGTTCGGAAAATGTGTGCTCGTGCATCACGCGGATCAGGGCGTCTACGGTCATGGGGCTAAGGTACCGTTCGCAGGCGTTAATGGCACTTTTGCGGATGAAAAAATCGGGGTCTTCTAGCGCGCGAATCATAACCGGCAGGGCGACAGGATTAGCTTTGTCGGCCAGATATTCCGCCGCCGCGCGGCGCTTTTCGATCGGCGCGCGCATATTGCGCAGCAGATCAATATTCGTCAGGATGTCTAAAGCCGCGAGGTCGTCCATAGATGTTCTGGCTCGGCGTACGCTGTGCTGCTCATTCTAACATATGTGGCGAGCGGGCACCCCCGCCCACCTCCTAAAAGTTGCCTCAGGCGCGCAGTTGGGCGCCGAGTTGTTTTTCTAGCGCTTTGGCGATCTTGCTATGGACTTTGGCCACGCGCTTATCCGTCAGGGTTTCTTCGGGATGCTGGTAGGTGAGCGCGTAAGCCAGCGATTTTTTATTCTCCGGGATTTGCTCGCCTGTGTAGACATCAAACAGGCGCACCCCCACGAGTAAATCGCCCCCTGCCGCCCAAATAGCCGCCTCCACCTCCGCAGCAGGCTTATCATGCGAGACGACGATAGCCATATCCTGATACACAGCGGGCTGGTTATGAATAGGCGTGATGGGATACATCGTGCGCATAAAGTCCAGCAGGCTTTCCAGATGCAGTTCGGCAGCTAGCACTGGCGTATCCAGGTCGCGTTCCAGGCCATAATGTTCCGGCACCAGAGGATGTATCTGCCCAAAGACGCCTAAATCTTTATCCCCCAGGCGCAAGCGCGCGACGCGCCCCGGCCAGAAAGTGCTATGCGTGGTCGGCTCAATCGTGATCGCTGCATCGGGCAAGCGCAGGCCATCGAGCAAATGCTCGATGACGCCTTTCAAGTCGAAATAATCGAGCATTTCGGCCTGTCCCTTCCCCGTTTGCCAGTCGGGCAGATGGCGCTGGCCCATCATTAGCATACTCAGGCGGCGCGGTTCGGCGGGCAGCGCCTCGCCCGGGACGGGCAAATACACGCTCCCGATTTCGAAAATCGCCTGGCGGGCTTGATAGCGCGCATTGTTGGCGGCCACACCCAGCAATCCCGCCAACAACGTTTGGCGCATGACCGTCTTGTCGGAGGTGATCGGGTTGGCTAGCGCGACATACTCGCGAATAGCCCAATCGGATTCGCTCCCAGAGGGGACCAGGGCGGCTTCGGCTTCAGGCGTCGTCAGGCGATAGGTGATGACTTCGCGCAACCCAGCCCGCGCGAGCAGATCGCGCACAGTTTCTTCCCGTTCAAGGGAGGCGTTGGTGCGTTGCGGGGGCAGATCATCCGCCATAAGGGTATTGGGTATACGGTTATAGCCATAGACGCGCGCGATTTCTTCCAGCAGATCGGCCTGCCCGGTGGCCCCGGTGCCGATATCCAGACGATGATCGGGCGCGGTGACGTGCAAGGTGTCCCCATCTTCGGCTACGGTAAATTGCAGGCGGCGCAGGATGTCGCTGACTTCGGTTTTTGAAATCTCGAAGCCGAGGATGCGCTTGACTTCGCTTAGGGGCAAATCAACCGTGACGGGCTCCGGCGGCGCAGGGTAGGCGTCCAGCACACCGGGCACGAGTGTCGCGCCGCTATATTGCGCCATCAGTTCCGCTGCACGATACAACCCACGGATGGCCTGCGCGGGATGCACACCCCGGCTGAAGCGCGCGGCGGCTTCGCTATGCAGTTTGGTGCTGCTTAGTGTCTGCCGGATGTTGATGAGATTCCAGGCGGCGGCTTCTAGCAAGACTGTCTGGCTACCGGGGCCATCGTCGCTGGCGTCTTGCACCTCGGATTGCTCGCCCCCCATGATGCCGCCCAGGCTGAGCGCGCCTTTTTCGTCTGCCACCAGCAGATTATGCGCCTCTAGCTGATGGGTTTTGCCGTCCAGCGTGGTCAGCGTTTCGCCTTGTTGTGGCAAGCGCGTGATGATATGCACCGGGCCACCGTCGGCGCGGTCTTTAAGAATGTCATAATCGAAAGCGTGGGTCGGCTGGCCGATTTCGAACATGACATAATTCGTGATGTCTACAATGTTATTGATGGGTCGCTGGCCGATGAGCTTCAGGCGATATTGCATCCACCATGGCGAGGGCTGGATGGTGACATTTTGCAACAGCGCCAGCGTAAAGCGCGGGTTGAGTTCCGGCGCGCGGATGTCAATCGCGACGTATTCGCGAATGTCGTTGGCGCCCGCGTCTGGCAAGCGATATTCCGGCTCTTTCAGGGGTAAATCTAGCACGGCGGCGGCTTCGCGCGCGACGCCCAACATGCTAAAGCAGCGTGCCAGATTGGGCGTCAAATCAATATCGAGCACGGCATCGCCTAGCACATCGACCAGCGGTGTGCCGGGCGCCACATGCTGAAATTCGTCGTGCGGCAACAACAAAACGCCCTCATGGGCTTCGGAAATGCCCAATTCCATTTCCGAACAGACCATATGCCGGTTGGGGATGCCGCGAATTTTGCGCTCTTTGAGCGTCATGAGTTTGCCGGGCTCGTCGGCGTGGCCGTCGTAAACGACCGCGCCTTCGCGCGCAATCGGCACCGGAATCGGCGGCGCGAGTTCTCCTTGACCAAGATACGGGAACAGGTTCGGCGCCCCCGTGACGATTTGCTCGGTTTCGCCCGTGCCATGATCGACCATCGCCAACACCAAGCGGTCGGCGTCGGGGTGTTGTTGTACCTCGTGGATATAGCCCAGGACGAGCTTATCGGCATCCCAAACGAGATGCTGCGAGGGCGGCACAACCACACCCTCGGGCGTTTGCTGGGAAATGCCGATATAGTCGATTTTTTCGACTTCAAGCCCGGCCAGCGTC
>DAOTVD010000415.1:0-3806 GCA_034437075.1 Anaerolineae bacterium | reverse complement strand
GCGATGATTGCCCGCTATTTCTACCGCCCCCACGCGATGATCCGCCCCCACTCGCCGCGCGTGATGCGGCGGCGCCAGTTCCGGCAGCGGCGGCCCGGCTGCCAAACGACCCACTACTACCCGAACGCTCGGGCGTAGCTGGCTTATCTTCGGGTTTGGCATCACCGCCACCCCCCCGGCGGAGCCCGCCGAAACGGCCACCCCCGCCACTATCGCCCGATGACTTCTTATCGTCTTTCTTATCATTCCCGCCACTGCGATTGCCAAAACGCCCGCTACCGCCCGATGACTTCTTATCGTCTTTTTTATCATCCCCGGCACCACGCTTGCCAAATCGCCCGCGCCCGCTACCGCCCGATGTTTTTTTGTCATCTGGTTTATCATCGCCGCCCGCGCGCGAACCAAACCGGGACGAACCGCTCCCACTCGCGCTGCCAGGGCGATCTCCGCCACCAGGCCGCGCGCCGCCGGGCCGATCTCCCCCGCCGAAGGATGAACCGGGACGATCTCCCGCAGTGGGGCGTGCGCCGCCCCCGCCGAAGGATGAACCGGGGCGCTGCCCGCCATCATCGCCGCCGCCCGCACGCGAGCCAAACCGGGACGAACCGCTCTCGCTTGCGCCGCCGGGACGATCTCCCGCAGTGGGGCGTGTGCCGCCCCCGCCAAAGGATGAACCGGGACGTCGTCCGCCGTCATCGCCGCCGCCCGCGCCTGAGCCAAACCGGGACGAACCGCTCCCACTCGCGCCGCCGGGACGATCTCCCCCAGTGGGGCGTGTGCCGCCCCCGCCGAAGGATGAACCGGGGCGTCGTCCGCCGTCATCATCGTCATCTTCGTCGTCATCGCCCCCACGGCTGAAAATGCTGGAACCCCCACCAAAGGGGCTTCGGTTGCCGCTCTCAGACCCACCCCGATTGCCAAATGCCGGGCGGGCCGGGCGTTCTTGTTCGTCGTCTTTGTTTTCTTCTTCGTCGTCGTTTCTACGGAAAAAGCTCATGTCTGGATCATTTCGCAACTTGTGAACCGTACTTCTAGTATACAGAACAACTGCTCTATCCGTGAAGGTGTCATGCGAAAATTGGAAATATCTAACACAGGTTATAGGTTTTCGAGCAGATGTGTCAGGATTTGAATGGCTAGGTCGTATTCCGCCAAAGGTAAATGCTCATGCGGCGTATGGTCCAGATTACTATCGCCCGGCCCATAGGCTACCATGGGGCAGTTCCACTTCGCGCCGACAATGTTCATATCGCTGGTGCCAGTTTTCAAGACAAAACCCGGTTTATGCCCATTGGCCCGAATCGCCGCAAGCATGCCGCGCACCAGCGACGTATTTTTCTCCGCCCGATAGGCGGGCTCTTTGCCATAAAAACGCAGGTCGCTATCGGGGTCAGCCAAGCGCGAGACGGCGGCGGTTACATCGTTGGGCGTATGGCTCGGGGGCAAACGAAAGCCGATCATCATATGCACGGTATCATAAAAATCGTCCGATTCCGTATTGATGGAACGCAAATTGCACATGACTTGGTCAAAATATTTTTCGATATTCCAGTTTTGTTGGTCGGCCCAGGTGACGACCCGATTCCAGAATTGCGCGCCCAGGGCGCCCGCGCTGGGTTCGGGCCGGGCTGTATGCCCAATCGCGCGGGTCAGACGATATTCCGCAACCAAACGCCCCTTATAGCCGAGCGTGATACGGCCCGCGCCGCTGGGTTCACCAATCACGCATAAGGTCGGGTTGTGGGCGTCGCGGATGTAACGCGCGCCTTTGCTGGTGGCGGTTTCTTCTTCTACCGCGCCCACGACCACCACGCGCCACATCTCCGGCAGCGCCGCCGCTGCCGCTGCCGAGGCAAATGTGCATAACGAGCCTTTCGCGTCCACGCTACCCCGCCCATACAGCACCTCATCTTCCACCCGCACCGGGATTTGCCCGTGCACGGTGTCGATATGCCCCAGTAGCATGATGGTATAGGGCGCGTTTTCGGCGCCGCGCGCCCCCACAGCATTTCCCGCTTCGTCGATTTCTGCGCGGAAGCCATGCGCGTTCAGCCAATCCACCAGATAGGCCACGGCGGGCGCTTCTTGGGTAGACGGGCTATAGATATTGACCAGGTCTTGCAGCAATTCACGCGACATGATCCGGCTCGCTTTCTAGCGCCGCAATAATTTGTTCAGTCGTCTGGGCGGTTGTTCCGGTGTGGGATGTGGCGTATGTCACGCGCCGAAGTCTTGCCGCCGCTCCGCTATGGCCCAGGTGATCGAGCAGCAAGGCCGCCGAAAGGATCGCGGCGCGCGGGTCGGCGACGCCCTGCCCGGCGATGTCTGGTGCGCTGCCATGCACGGGCTCGAAGACGGGCACACCGCCCCCCACATTGGCCGATGGAGCCACCCCTAAGCCGCCGGTCAGCCCGGCGGCCAAATCGCTGAGAATGTCGCCGAATAGGTTGGTCGTGACGATAACATCATACGTGTCGGGTTGCATCACCATGAACATCGCCATAGCATCGACCAGCTTTTCATCCACCGTTAAATCTGGGTATTGGGCTACTACGTCCCAGCCGACCGCGCGAAATAGCCCGCAGGTCTCTTTGAGCACATTGGCTTTGTGCACCAGGGTCAGTTTTTGGCGGCGCGCCTGGGCTTGCTGCGCGGCCAGGTCTACAATGCGCCGCGCCGCCGCCGCCGTGATGACCCGTTCGGTGATGGCTGTTTGGCCCTCGTCTTCGACGCGCTCGCGGCGGCTGTACAGCCCCTCGGTATTTTCGCGCACAATCAGCATATCAATGGCGCGCCCGTCGGGGGCCTGACCAATCGCCGGGCGCAGATTCGCAAATAGATCAAAATGGCGACGTAGGCTCAAGATCGGGCTTTGATACCCTGCGACCTTGGTCAGGGGCGAGCCCGTCGCGCCAAACAAGATCGCATCGCTCGCTTCACATAATCGGATTGTCTCGGCGGGCAAGGCGTCGCCATAGCGCTCGAACGTCCCGAAGCCCGCTTCGGCTTCTTGGAAGGTCAGGCCCAGGCCGAGCGCTTCGAGGGCTTGGCGCGCCGCCGGGATGACTTCCGCACCGATGCCGTCCCCGTTAATTAGCGTAATGCTGTCGCTCATGATGACTCTCGGAAGCGTTTTTGTAACATCGACACCAGGCCGCCCGCGTCCAAAATGGCTTGCACCGAGGGCGAAAGCGGCGGAATGGGGAAGGTCTGTCCCGCTGCGCGGATGGTTTCGCCCTCGATGTCGATGGCATCGCCCGTAGCGAGGATGTCCGGCAAGATGTCGTTCTGGATGGGCAACACGCCCAGATTAATGCAGTTTCGAAAGTAAATGCGGCTAAAACTCTTGGCGATGATATGCCGCACGCCCGCGTATTTCAGCGCGGTAACGGCCTGTTCGCGGCTGCTGCCATAGCCCCAGTTGCGCCCCGCGACGATGATGTCGCCGGGTTGCGCATTGGGCGCGAAGGACGGATCGAGGTCTTCTAGGACGACGCGCGCCATCTCGGCGGGGTCTTTCAGCGTGTATGTATATTTGCCGGGGAAAATGACATCGGTGTTGACATCATCCCCGTACACCCAAACGCGATGTTGGCTCATGCTAAAAACTCTCCGGGGTCGCTGATGGCGCCGCGAATCGCGCTGGCGGCCACCACATATGGGCTGGATAGATAGGTCGGGGCGCCGGGGGTGCCCATGCGCCCGTTAAAATTACGGTTGGCGCTACTGATCGTGATTTCATCCGGTGCGGGGACGCCCATATGGTTGCCCATGCACGGCCCGCAGCCTGGCGTGCTGACGGTCGC
>DAOTVD010000414.1:0-13543 GCA_034437075.1 Anaerolineae bacterium | reverse complement strand
TATTCAACGAAGGTAACTACTTATGGACAGTTCAAAACAAACACAAATGTTTTTTCTGCCAAAACCGAGGGCTTAAGCCCTCGGTTTTATACGGATTTGTTTTGCGTTCTCCATCAGCCCTCACCCCAACCCCTCTCCCAAACGAGCTTTCAGCCCTGAGAGAGGGGCAAAAAGTGTCGGTTTCGGGTCGTTTGCCCCCTCTCCCAAACGCCGCTTTGCGGCTGGTAGAGGGGGGCAAAAATGGCGACCTGCCAAACTTGTAACGCAGTCAAGCCCCGTTTGATGCAATCGCCTCGCCGCTATAGAGCCAGGTGGGTGTGCCAAAGCGCCGCGTTCGCTACAATCATGCTTTGTTGATCGCATCGCATAAAGAAGGATGTCACCGATGAAGCTAAGATACCCTATCATCTTTTGCCTGCTTGGCCTGGTGCTGTTGGGCGCCATGCGCCCAACCTACGCCCAGAGTGCTTTTATCCTGGGGAATGCCACCGACCGCAGTATCGACCTCCTGACCCTGCAAATCGCCACCCAAGATATCACCAGCCGGGGTGGGACGCTGGCTATATTCATCGACCCACAAGGCACTGAGCCGGATATGCTGCGTTTGCTGCGCCAGGAAGCGCTCTATCATGATACGCGCGTTCATGAAGAAGTGATCGTCGTGTATATTGGCCTGGCGGATCGTTATACCAATATCCTGTACGGCGCGAACTGGGATGGCGATCTCTCGCCAGAGATTGTCGCGCGTATTCAAGCCGAACACCTGGCCCCCGCCTTGGATGACGAGGACTTGACGCCCGCGCTCGTTGCGGCAGTGGACGACATTAACGACGCCACGAATGATGGCGTGCCGTTAAGCGGGCCATTGATCGTGCTGGTGGTCTTGTTGTTGTTTTTGGTGGCGTTGTATGCCCAGCATTTGCGCCGAGCATACGCAAAAAACACAGCGGAGACCTAACAATAAGCCCCCCGAACGCGCACGGGTATCGGGGGGCGGCTTCGGCTCTTAGGTCAGGGGCGAGTCACCCGCTTGGCCCCGCCGGAAGAAGGGATTTTCGCCCGCGTCGTGGCTGGTGACATCCACGATACCTTGAATCGACGGCAGCGCATCCATGATCATTTTCTCTATGCCTTGGCGCAGCGTCACCGCCGCCAACCCGCAGCCCTGGCAACCGCCCTGCATTTCGATATAGGCGATGCCCTCCTCGAAATCGACCAGCGAAATCCGCCCGCCATGGATAGCCACCGCCGGATTTACCTTCTCGACGATGAGCGTTGCGACATCGTTGGCCAGGTTATCTTCCCATACGGGGTTGGGGTTCTCGACAATGAAGCGGCCCATCTGCTCGACGGAGAGATCGACCGTGGCACCGGTCAGCCGTTTGGCACTAGCGGGGTCTACATAGACGTTAAAATTGGAGGTCTCCACGACTTCGTCGCCTGTGCCCTTGTCGGCCATGTCCACCGAGCGAATGTCATAGACAAAATGCGTGTTGTCGCGGCCTTTCACACGTAGGCGGATCGCGGCATCCGCCATGCCTTCGGCTTTTAGCATTTCGGTCAGGCGTTTTTGGGCGGCATCACTAAAGGTCAGCATAAGTGGTATTTCTCCTTATTCAAGGTTCTGTATACGGATGAAGGCGTAAAAATGCGGCGCCCTAGGGCGCGGCTTCATTTTACCGAATGTCACAAATTTCCACGAGCCCGCCTGCCAGCGTTGGCGCGGGTCGCGGTCGCCGCTGGGGCGCGTCTTGCACGAGTTCGTAACGCTTGGGCATGTGCATCACGAAGGGGCAACCGCCCGACTTCGGGCCGCAGGTACCGCAGCTATCTGCGCAGTCCTGGATGTTACGCAATTTGCCCTTGCGCACCCAAAAAGCGATCATGTCTTCGACCATAGCGGGCTCGGTGCCCACCTGATGCGCGATTTGGGTAATGGAGAGCGGTTCGTTTGCTTCTTGGAAGGCGCGTAAGACTTGTTTGAGCTTCGACATGGCCTGTTTCCTGTAGATGTTGATTGCTTATCGAGCGATTGCCCCCCCTCCCCGAATTCGAAAGGGGGAGGGGGGGGTAAAATCTATACACCAATCAGCGTGCCGATTTGGAAGACGGCGACGGCTGCCAGCCAGGCGATGCCCAGCGTATAGGCGGCTTGGGTCAGCGCCCAGCGCCAGCCGAACTCGTGGCGCATCGCGCCGAAGGCGGCCATACAGGGCATGTACAGTAGAATGAAGATATTGAAGGCCACCGCCGCCAGGGGCGTGAAGGCGTTCTGTACGGCGTTGTGCAAACCGCTTTCGTCGGCTTCTTCTTCCGCACCTGCGCCCATGAAGTCAGCTTCGGCCATAGTCACGCCAGGGATGAGGTTCACGGTGCGCGGCACGATGTTCACCAATTCTTGCGCGGTGATGATGAGCGCATCGCCGAAGCTGGTCACGATGCCTGTGACATCTTCCGTAAAGGTCGGGGTCGGTTCATCGGCGGCAGCGTCTTCTTCGCCCACGTAAATCTGCGCCATGCTCGCGACCACGACTTCCTTAGCGATGAAGCCCGTAATCAGCGCGCCGCTGGCTTCCCAGTTGCCAAAGCCCGCCGGAGCAAACACCGGGGATACGCCCTCGCTGACGGTGCCAAAGACACTATCTTGCGCTGCGACGTCGTTGAATTCGCCCTCGCCCGTCGCAGGGATGGCCATCATCAGCCAGATGATGATCGAGGCGGCTAAGATGATCGTACCAGCATTGCGGATGAAGCTGCCCGTGCGTTCCCAGGTGCTGCGCCAGATGACGACCGGGTTGGGCGTGCGGTAGGGCGGCAATTCCATCACGAACGGGGTTTGGACTTTCTCGCGGAAGACCAGGCGCGTCAGCAAGAAGCTGGTCAGCACGGCCACCGCGATACCAGTCAGGTACATGGCGAAGATAAATGTGCCCGAACCGCCAAAGAAGATCGCGCCGAACAGCACATACACCGGCAAGCGCGCGCCACAACTCATAAACGTGGTCAGGAAACCCGTAATCTTGCGGTCGGTTTCATTTTCTAGCGTGCGCGTGGCGTACACCGCCGGAACGGTACAACCAAAGCCGACGAGCAAGGGCAAGAAGCTCTTGCCTTGCAAGCCCATGGCGTGCATCGCGCGATCCATCACAAAGGCCGCGCGCGCCATATAGCCGGAGTCTTCTAGCACGGCGATGGCCAGATAGAGCGAGATGAGCACCGGCACGAAGACCAGCACGCCGCCCACCCCCGCGACCACACCATCCACCATCAGCGCACCAAACCAGGTGCCTTCCAGCGCCAACGCGGTCATGAACGCGGTCATCCAATTGGTAATCGGCCCGCCGACGACGCCATCCACCCAATCGAGCATGGGCGCGCTGACATTGGCGGTGATCTGAAAGACGACCCACATCAGCACGAAGAAGATCGGCAAGCCCCAAACGCGATGAGTCAGCACCCGGTCGAGCTTATCCGACGCGGTCAGGACGTTGGTCGCGGGCCGTTTGACCGTCTCGGCGACCCACTGCGCGATGAGTTCGTAGCGGGCTTCGGCCACGAGCGTGTCGGGGTCGTCGCCGAGCGTATCTAAGACGCGCTCGGCGGCTTCTTCGGCGGCGGCAATTAAGGTGGGGTAATCCGCGAGTTTGCTCTGAATGTCTTCGTCGAATTCTAGCAGTTTAACCGCCAGCCAACGCGGCGCATAGCGTTCTGTTAAGGCTGGGATGGCCGCGATTTGTTCGGTTAATGTCGCGACTTCGCGCTCTAGCGCACCCGGCAAGGGCACGATGAAGGGTTTACGCTCCGTCGCAGGTTGGTCCACCGTGATGGCTATGGCCTGGCGGATGTCCTCCAAGCCGGCGCTTTGGTAGCCCACGGTGCGCATCACGGGCGCGCCGCCGAGCTTCTGCGAGAGCTTGTCGCGGTCGATGACGATGCCGCGCCCTTCGGCGATGTCGGCCATGTTCAGGGCCAGCATCACAGGTGCGCCGGTTTCCAGCACTTGCAGCACCAGATACAGGTTGCGTTCCAGGTTCGCGGAGTCTACCACCGCCAAAACGGCCTGCGGCGCGTCGTGAATGATGAAATCGCGCGCGATAATTTCTTCGACAGAGTATGCATTCAGGCTATACGTGCCTGGCAAGTCTACGATGGTCACTTGTTGCGCGTCTAGGCGCAAGCGGCCTTCTTTGCGCTCGACGGTTTTGCCGGGCCAGTTGCCGACATGTTGGTGTGAGCCCGTCAGGGCGTTAAACAAAGTACTTTTCCCCGCGTTGGGGTTACCGGCTAGGGCGATGATGGTCATGGCTACACAACCTTTTCTTCATTGGATTCAATTTGGACGATAATCTTGTTGGCCATCCCGCGCCCCAGTGCCAGGCGTGCATCCTGCTTGACGCCGATAATCATCGGCCCGGTGCATTCGCCGCTGATAACACGGACACAGTCGCCGCAGGTCAGGCCCAGGTCGGCCAGCCGTTGGCGTAGCTTCTGACGGCCTTCAAACGATACCAGGCGGCCTTGTTCGCCTGGGCGTAACATGCTCAATGGACAGTGTTGGTCGGCCATGGTGTCTTTAGACCTCTACTTGAACAGCTTGCGCTTCGTTTTTGCGCAGCGATAGACGATAATCACGGACTTTATATTCGAGCGGGTCCCCCATGGGCGCGACCTTTACCATTTCGATTTGCGCGCCGCGTGTCAGGCCCATATCCAGCAAACGTCGCCGCAGCGCTTTGTCTGCCGAAACTTTGCCTACGGTGGCCACCTGGCCGGGCTGTAATTGATCGAGAGTTGTCATGCGGATGGTCTCCGTATAATTTATGGGTTCTAGCAATATCGCTTAGTTTTCATTGCACCTAGCATACCGAAGGGGGGGCACCTTGCTTAGTGCAAAGTGTCACATACGGGGCTGGGGATACTCAATTAAGTTTGGTTTCACAAAGGAGCAAAACGGAATTTAACCGGGGTTAACCCGCGTGAAGTGGGGTTCAATTCCGAGTTCGTTAATTCCACCGAGAGGGTTGAAAAATGATGCCCAAATGATTTATGATGTATGTTACAATTGTTTATAAATTAATTTGCATCAGCCAAAGTAAAATAGGACAAGTGTGACATGAGCAACATTGAAGCGTTAGGGCCCGATGCCGAAGTTTTGGGGGGGGCCATCAATGGTTTTGTAGGCGCGGTAAATAGCGAAAACATCATTCCCTATCTTGAACAAGTCGGTATGACCCATATCGACCCGGATGCGTGGTACCCCAAGCAGATGTATATCGACTTGTGGAATATCATCCTGCAAGATAGTCATTCCTCGATGATGGATTTTGTCAGCATTGGGATGACCATCGCCGAAACCGCATGGCCAGCGGAACTGGACGGCCAACCCTTTGAAGATATTCTGCTGGGGTGGGGAGAGCAATTTGACGTGGTCAACCGGGGGGAAGATCGCGGCTATGTTCGGCCCGAAAAACTTGGCCCGAATGCGTATGCCTTAGCGATCCGCACACCCGACCCCGATGATCTGCATTATGGTATCGTGTATGGGGTGTGCAAGCGATTCTTACCCCATGGGGTGCATTTTAAGGTGGCTTACGATGATGCAACCCCCAGGCGTGATTTTGGCGGCGACGAAACCGTTATTCTGATCACCTGGGACGAAGCCTAGTTTTGGTCAGCTTAGCCCATCAAATGAGCCATCCGCGCTTGCATCCTCAGGTATCTATTCAGCGATACATGTTACAAGGGGCTTAAGCCCCTTGTCAATTTTATAAGTTGTTGAGCGCGAAGTATCGCCTCAATAGCTGGTGGAAATTGGGTATCGCATAGGCACCTGAGAATACGTAAACTGGTGACATGCGTTTAGACGACTTCAACCCCAACAGCATAGCAGACGAACAGCTACGCGATTTTGTTAAAGCGTTGCTGAATGTGCTCGAAGCTCAGCAAGCTGAAATCAAGACGTTGCGCGACGAGAATCAGCAGTTGCGCGACGAGATCAAGCGCTTGAAGGGTGAAAAGGGTCAGCCCAAGTTCAAAGCGTCCCGGCAAAAAAGCGGGGATGTGTCGTCGGAGTCAGAACGGCATGAATAAACGCCGAATGAGCGCGCCAGTGCTCAACGCGCCAAGGTCAGTTTCACGCTCACGATTTGAAAGGGTGTCATATCGAAGTACAAACGATCTCCCTCTATCGATATAAACTCGCCAGCGCGTTCCAATAAATCACAGTAACGCGCCGATTCTAGAGGCAAACTCGTTTGTAAGGCGACGCGCGCGTGGCCGCCGCAGGCCTCGTAAAAGCGCAAGATGAGTGCGTCATCATCTTCGGCACGTTTCACCGTATCGAGAATCACCTGCTCAGGCTCAACCCTGAAGAATGAACGCTCGGCCACATCCACCGCGCCTGTATGAACCAATAGCGGTATGTTGAAGCGCTGCCCCGCGCGCACAGCTTGTTCTAAGCGCCCATTAAAGGGCATCAGCGCATAGCGGAATGTATGCGCGCCTTGGTCGGCGGTGGCATCCGGCCATTGAGGGCCACGCAACAAAGACAAGCCCAGCACATTCCCCCGCGCGCTATGGCCATATTTGCAATCATTCAGCAACGCGACCCCATAGCCGTATTCGGTCAACGCCGCCCAACGATGCCCGCAGACCTCAAAGCGCGCCATATCCCAGGCGGTGTTCATATGCGTGGGGCGCTGTACGATGCCGAATTGCGTTTCGTAATGCGCCTGCGGCGTATGCACCGCCAGCGGAAATTCGACGCGCAGCAGCTTATGCGCCTCACCCCATTCGGCCTCTGACGAAAAGATGAGATAGTCGTCGGTGGCCGACAAGCTGACAAGCTGCGTGAGATGGCTATACTGGCTGATCGAATATTCGAACCGCACGGCAGCGCGCAGCGGCCCGCTTTCGATGACCTCGGCAGAGGTCGCGCCGGACAAATACTGTTTTTTCTCATGCGCGTAGATGTCAATATCCCAAGCATCCCACGCGATAGGCCGATCATCATGCAGGGCGAAGCGATTAGCAGGCGCGGCCAAGGCTTCGCGTGCGTGTTGCTTGTCGTACAGGCTCAGGACGTGCCCATTCGGCGCGAGGGCCGCGCGCAGATAGCGGTTTTCCAGCACAAAACCCGCGTCCGTTTGGGTGAGGCGAACCGGATGCTCCGGTTCGGTGCGTGGCGTTTGGGTTCGGTAGCCGAAGTGCGGCGCATTGACCAGTATCAGATTGCCATCGTGCTCGATGACATCTTCGCGCGCTTGCCCCAGCGTGTTGATGACCGTCACCGTATCGTTGGCGGCCTCCCCGCTGAAATGCGCATCTAAAGCGGCTTGGCGAAGCGCTGCGGCGCTGCTCAGAATATCGTCGTAATGTGCGCGCGCATCTTCATAGACCTCGCGGATGGATGACCCCGGCAGAATATCGTGAAACTGATTCAGCAGGACGAGTTGCCACAGGCGGTCGAGTTCCGCGCGGGGGTAATCGTCCGGCAACAACGCGGCCAAGAACTCGACATCATGCAACAGCCCTTCGGCGCGACGGTTGGCCCATTTCACGAAGGCTTGCGTGGTATACGTCCCGCGATGCGCTTCGAAATATAGCTCACCGACCCAGGTGGTGAGGTCGTGCGCGTCGGCTTCGCAGGTTTCGAAAAAATCATCCGGCCCGGTTTGTTGCAGGCGCGGCAAGCCGTCCACATCCGCCATGCGATTGAGTTGCTCTAACATATCTTCGCTAGGGCCGCCGCCGCCATCGCCAAAGCCGTACAGGTATAAACTCACCTGCGAGCGCTCGTGATCGCGAAAGCGGGCCATGCTGCCCAGGATTTCTTCGACATTCCCCAGGCCGTTGTAGGTATCGGCGGGCGGGAAGTGCGTCAACACCCGGCTACCATCCAAACCTTGCCAGTAGAACGTGTTGGCGGGCAGCTTGTTGAACTGATTCCAGGAGAGTTTTTGCGTCAAAAAGTAACGAATGCCCACGCCTTGCATGATCTGCGGCAGCGCGGCGGGATAGCCAAACGTATCCGGCAGCCAGAATATCTGATGCATCTGCCCGAATTCTTGCTGATAGAAGCGCTGGCCGTATAGAAATTGCCGGATGAGCGACTCGCCCGATGGGATATTACAATCCGGCTCTACCCAGGCACCGCCCACCGGAATAAAACGCCCGTCCGCGACCCGCTCGCGGATGCGCGCGTAAAGGTCGGGCTGTTCGGCTTTCATCCAGGCGAGTTGTTGGGCTTGCGAGCAGACAAATTGATAACTCGGATATGCATCCATCAGGCGTAGCGCAGTCGAGAATGAACGCACGCATTTGCGCTTCGTTTCCGCCAGGGGCCACAGCCAAGCCGTGTCGATGTGCGCATGGCCCACGGCATAGACCATATGCCCGGCCTGGCCCGTATGTTGGGCGAAAAACGCGGCGGCAAGGTCGCGCGCGGGGGTCACATCCTCGCCCCAGTAGGCGTTAATCATGGCATTCGCAACGCGCAGCGCCTCCCCGGCGCGCGGGCTGTCCTCTGGCAGATGACGCGCCATATCCGCGATGACGACGAAATCCCAATATAAGGCCCATCTATCGGGCTGAAAAACGGCAATCTCGGCGGTACGCAACAAGCCCAGGTCGCGCGCGTCACGCGGTTGACCGAAAGGGTTATTCACCGCGATTTCGATGTAGAGCGTTTGCTGCTCGCCTGCGTGCGCGTTGTCGGTCAGCGGATAGGTGTCATGATACGGGCTATGCCAATAATCCCCGCTGCCGGAAAGACCGCTCAGGGGATGGCCATCACGCCAGATGCACGCCTCCGAGGACGAATCCCAGCGCAGATGCACGGCGGCCCCGGCCCACGCCGCTGGAATGGTGATGTCTAACCTGGCCCAATGGGTTGACCATAACGGCCCTAAGCGCGTCCCCAATTCGACCGCTTCGTATGTCCCGGCCAGGGCCTCGGTATACGAAATACGCCCCGGCGCGGCGTAGATGTGTAAGTCAAGCGCTTGGCGCGCGCTGTATAGTGACTCTCGGAGTTCGTCTTTGAAGCGCTCGAAACGTCCCAGGGTCAGATCACGATGTTTTTGCATGGTCAGGTCTTCCTTTGTTTGCGCTGGGCGATTTGGGCCTTGTAAAAATCCAGCATCTCTTGATTTTGCCGCGCATCCCACACCATCGCCACCCGCGAAATGCTCAGCCCTTCGTCGTGCGTGCTGCGTGGCTGCGCCAGGCCAACTTCGCTGCCGTAGTAAATGATAACGGGTTGCGGTTGTGTCATCTGAAACTGAACCGCAGTCTTCAGGCGTTCGGGATCGTTGTCTGCAATATATGTAAACCGATCCATATCATGATTATCCAAGAAGGCAGGCATCACAAACGCCGATGAAAAATAGGCGCGATGGTTCGCGAGAAAAGCACGACATTGGGCTGCATCCCAGTGCTGGGTCGCGTAGGTGCGGCGCAAAGCATCGTTGAGCGGAAAATCTAGGCAACCATCCAAACGGCCTATGTATTGGCGCAAGACCTGCGGCGGCTCGATAATCTCGCCAAAGAGCAAGCAGTCCGGTTTCACTCCCTTACATGCTCGGCGAAAGTACGTCCAAAAATCCGGGCCAGGGCCATTGGCATAATCTAGCCGATAACCATCAATATCGTATTCTCGCAGCCAGTATAACGCATTCTCGATCATCCAAGCGCGAGCAGCGGGGTGTGCCAGGTTAATTTCGGGCATTTCGGCCACATTGAAAAAACCCTTGTAGCCAGCTTCAAACCTTTCACCAAAGATGAACCAATCACGGTAGGGGCTGTCGGGGTTGTGCTGGGCTTCAATAAAATAGGGGTGTTGGCTCGACAGATGGTTACAAGCCATATCTAGCAAAACGCGCATACCTCGTTGGTGTGCGCCAGTGACCACCGCGCGCAAGGCGTCTTCCCCGCCCAAACGCGGCTCCACGCGCCGATAGTCCACCACATCATAGCCATGATAGCTGGGCGAGGCCCACACGGGGCTGAGCCAGATGCAATTCACGCCTAGGGCTGCCAGATAATCTAGCTTATCGCACACGCCCCAGAGTGTGCCTCCAAAGACGGCGTTAAAATCGTCGGTTTGCCGCCAGGTGTGGCCATCGCCCACATAAAAGCGATCAACGAACAGTTGATAAATAATCGCATCGCTGGCCCAGTCCGGCGCTTGAGTGCGGTCAACATGATAGGTGAATATATGTGGTTGGCTGGGCTGGCTAGGCTCGAAGGGGGTGTCGGGCGGGATATTGCCGAAGTAGCCCATGGCGACATGCTGTACTTGTTCTTGGGCAGGGGGATAATCTGCGAACACTTCTGGCCCATCTGCCGACCAGCCGCTGATGATATAGCGTACCAGCGTGTTATCAGCTTGTGGCGGGATGACCGCCTGCCAATGTGTGAGGTAATCCCACACAATGGAATCCCATTCGATGGTGGTCTTCTCAAACATAACAACTTGGCCGCATTGCGCCGTACCGCGTCCGCCTTGAGGCGTTATTTCATCGGTGGTGTAGATTAAGGCGGCGTGTTCTATGCCGCTTATTCCGCTCGTAACCAGATGAATGATGACGCTTTCACCGGGGAGCGGATCAATGGGTGTGATGTGATTCTGGTGTTGGATGCCAGAACGATCCGCGCGATGGTTGGCTAACTTGAGCGTATCATTGATATATGTCCCGAATGCGAAATCCACAATAACCCTTCCCTGGTCATCAAGTTAAAGCTGTGAGGTTTTCTGATGATTGTAGAGTCGCACCGCTTCAGAAGCGTTTCAGGATTGTTCAAGAACATCAAGAACATAAGGAGACGACGATAGCCAGATTTGACCGTCCAACCAGGCGCGCAAAACAGGGTGCAAGTGGCCATTTTGGGCCCAGGTGATGCACAACACCTGCCCGGTAAATAGCAGTTCCGCCACTAGCGGACGTTGGAATACCGCGTGGTACTGGCCTAAACGCTCGAAATGTTTTTGCGCGGTGTCCCAGTGGCCGTTCAAACAGCGGATGATGCCAACCATCACGGCTGACAATAAGCGCAAATCTGTGCTGAATACGCCCTCTCCGGTACGCAAATTCGGCTGAGAGAGACGCTGTTCCGCTTTATTCAACAAGGCTAGGCTGTTTTCCTGCTCCAGGTTCAGCGCGTTAAGGAATGCCAGCGCCAATAGGCCGATCACATGCTCGCCATAGGCTTCGGGCATATCCGTCACATCGACTAGACGACGTGCCAGATTTTCGGCTTGTGCAAAGTCCCCTAATAAGGCGTGGCACCAACATAACAGCTTCGTCTGTTTCAGGGCCACATATACGCCACTGTGTGATTCGAGATAGGCATACGCAGACAACATTTCCGTGAGGGCCTCATCCAGATGCCCCAAGACGAACAGCAGTTCACCGCGCAAGGCATGATCCATGGATAAGCCAAAGGCATCCCCCAGCAGTTGGCGCTTGGCTAGGCTGGCTTCGCTGAGGGCTAAGGCACCCTGCAAATCACCGCGTATGGTGCGACACATGGCCCACCCGCGCAGGGCCTCGGCACTATGGAAAGGATCGCTCAGGCGCTCGTAATGCGCCAAACCAATGCGGAAATAGCGCTGGGCTAGCTGATAGTGGCCGAAGAAATAGGCGTACCACCCCAATTCCGTTACCAGGTAAGCGACTTCGGCAGCATCCCCCGCCGCCTGGGCTGCGCTCAAAAGATGCAGCAAAGGCGAAAAGTCATCGTCATCGATGCGATAATAGCGGGCTGCAAGCCGATTCACAAGATGGCGGGTATGTTCGTCATCTGGGCTAAAGGTATCGCGCGCTTTGCCAAATAGCTGAGCACCTTCGTTCCAATAACCGCGCATCCGTAGATAGAGATACAGGCCATCTAACATGACCGATAGCCCAAAACTATCCTGGTGTTCGACCGCCAACAGCCAGGCCTGTTGCAGATTATTGAATTCTTCATCGAGTTCTTGCAACGCTTGCTCTTGATGATAGCCTTGTAAATCCGCCGCGCGCAGGTTGATATAGGCCGAAAAATATTGAACATAGCGCATATCGAGTATGTGATCTGCCAGCAAAATAGCGGATTGCTCATGCGCGAACAAGCGCAGCAATTCATGAATATGATAGCGGCGGTTGGTGTCGTGATCCACCAAAAGCAGGGATTTATCTAGCAAGGATTTCAGCATCATCGGTGCCACATCCGCAACTTGTTGGGCAGATTGGCGTGTGAAGCCGCCGCGAAAGATCGACAAGCGCATAAAGGCGGCTTGTTCATCCGGCGTTAGCTGATCCCAAATACTCTGGAAGAGCGCGCGCATGCTCTGATGTTTTGCGGGGATATCACTGAGTGATGTTTGCAAGATATTCACGTTTTGCTGGATTTCAGCCAACAGTTCATCCACCGTCAGTAGCTCGCACCAGGCCGCTGCCAAGCGGATCGCCAACGGCACACCCTCCACCCAACGACATAGCGCTGCGATGGCTTCGGCATTCTGCATGTTTAAGCCGAAGTCCGGCGCACGCTTGCGCGCCCAATATAAAAAGAACCGCACGCTATCATATTCGGCCAGATGAGCGACATCCAGCGCGCGCTGTTTTTCGGGATAGGCTAGACCGTTCAGGCGGATGACATGTTCTTCATGCAGTTCTAGCATCACGCGCGAGGTAACGAGCAGTTGAATAGACGGTGCCTCTTTGATGAGCCTCACCAAGGCGGCATTGATATGGGGCACCAATTGCTCGATATTATCCAGCACAATCAGCAAGCGCGCGTTAGCCAAATAGGCGATGATCTGTTCTAAAATATCCCCTTGCGACAGGAGTTGCAGTTGTAAGGCCGCCGCCAGCGATAATAAGGCTTGTTCTGGGCTGGTTACATCTTCCAAAGAGATGAAGATCGCTTGTTGGTTGAGGTCTTGCGGGGCATGTTCGCACAGCTTCACCGCCAGATGTGTCTTGCCTACCCCACCAATGCCCACCAAAGTCACCAGACGACAGGTATCGTGGTTTAGTAAACGCAGCAGGCGTTCGCGTTCATCTTCGCGCCCGAAGAAAGCATAGCCCGCATAAGGAACTGCCGAGGTAACGAACGAGATCGCGCGGTGTTCATCGGTTTGGCTGGCACGCGCACGCTGAAGGAGCGCTTCGGTTTCCGGGCTTGGCTCCAAGCCAAGTTGGGTATCTAGCATAGCAACACAAGCCTCATAGACTCGCATCACATCATGCACCTGGTGTGCGGCTAAATGCAGGCTCATCAGCAGACGATAGCTGGCTTCGTTCAGGTCATCCTGAGTGATAAGCTGATGGGCCAGGGCGATAGCGTGCTCCCACTCGCCTAATTGACGGTAACACGCAATCAGGCGTTGTAATAGCTGGGCGATTTTGCGTTCTAAGTCAAAGGTTTCATGCTGAACCCATTCGTTAAACATGAAACAATCTCGCAGGGTGAAGCCGGGCAACAATGGCCCACGCCATAGGTCTAGGGCTTGCTCGCCTTGGGCAATGCAATCTTGGGTCGTATGGTAGGGATTATC
>DAOTVD010000413.1:0-13082 GCA_034437075.1 Anaerolineae bacterium | reverse complement strand
CATACGAGACATCAAAGTTATTGTTGGTCTCGTTGGCTTCGGGCACGGTGTTGTTTAGGTCGCCGACGACGGTGACAGTCGCCGCGCCAGCCTGGTTGAGCGTGGCTTGCAAGACCACGGTGGTGGATTCGAAGACGGCCAGGCCGGGCACAGTCACGGAGCTAAAGACGCCGCCCGGTTGCCAAGTGGCCGCCACGGCGAATTGGCCCGCGTCGGTAGAACCCGCGTTGCGCACCGTCACCGAGGCGTTAAATTGCTCGCTAACCACGGGCTGGGGTGGGTTGAGCGTCACGTTATCAATGACAATATCCGCCGGAACGCCGGGTGTGGCCGTGGGGGCGGGGGTGGGCGTGGGCGGCACGGTCATCTGGCTGATACCCTCGACGCCGCCTTGCGGATTAAAGAGTTCTACAAATTCGGCGGCCACCCAGCCCAGCCCGTTAGCACCTTGCACATAGTACCACGAGAAATCCGGCACCGAGCCGACCACGGTTACCTGGTCGCCTTGGCGCAATTGGCCGACACGGTCGTAGTTTTGGCCCGGTCCGGTGCGCACATTGAGCACATTCGAGCTCACTGTAACGACCGGCTGCGAGGGCGTCGCCGAAGGCAAGGGCGTCGGGGTGGGCAGTTGCGCGACGAGTTCTTCATCCGTCAGCGGGCGGCCCGCGTCGTAACGGCTCAGGATGGTCATGCCGCCCTGGGGCGTGAGTGCATAAATGGCCGCCGTGCGGAATAGCTCGCTGCCGCCATACGATACCGGATCAATCGTGCCTTGGGTCGTGCTGATGGGATTGGTAGTGGGCCAAGAGACGGCCAGGGTCATGGGTTGTGGCCCCACGCGCGTCACCATCAGGCGCGTGGCCCAGGTGAGGTCATACGCCGAGACAGCGCGCGCGGTGGGTGCATCGCCCGTGTCGGCCACATAGCGCCGCAAAAACGCCTGGCTGAGGGCATCTTGGCTGCTGTTGGCCCAGGGCGTGACGCCCGCCACCTGAATCGGCGCGTCGGGGAAGTTCGTGGGGGTCAAAGCCCCGGCTTGTGCGGCTTCGTAGGCGCGCGGATAGAAGAACGTGCCCGACCACTCGCTAGCGGCCAGCACTTCGAGCAGCGCGCCCGCATCCTGGAGCGTACCCTGGTAGACGATCAACTGCGGATTCGCCTCGTAGAGGGTGTCGAGTTCATCCAGCGAGGGCAGCACCACGCCGATGCTTTGAATCGCGAGTTCGCGGTCGGGGGCGCTGCTGCGCAGGGCTTCCTGAAAGGCCGCGAAGCTTTCGCCATATTCTTCGGCCTCGCCGATCAGCGCGACACGTTCCAGCGGATCGGCCTGATTGTTTAGGACGGCGAAATTGGCCAACATCCGCAGTTGATAGGCCCGCGTGCTGATGCCGCGCAAGAGCGTCGCATCGAGGTTTTCGAAGGCCAGGGGGCCACTATTCGCCAGCAGATAGACCGGGCCATTGTAGGCGGTGGTGTCTTCCAGCGGCGCGGCTTCGGGGATGGTCAGCACCGCGATGGCATCGGCTAGGTCGGTGAAGTCTTCCGAAACGACCGCCTGCAAGACATACTGGCCGCCATCCGCGCCCGTGAACGGCCCGACCTCGTTGATCTCATTCACCGCGACTTGCATCCCTTGTGCGGCGGGGCTGTCGGCGGGGCCATAGAAACCGATTTGTAAGGGGGTTGGTTCGCCGGGCGTTTGCAGCGCGGCGACCCCGGTGATAATGGTGAGCGCCAGCAAGACACAGGCGGCAATCAAGATGCGCTTGAGAATCATGTAACAAACTCCTCATTTAAGTGGGTGGTACTTAAAAGTGTACACAATCTGGCGCATTGCTGCGCGCTCTCAGACAAAACTTAAGGCGACCCCGACAATCGTTTGCGTAGGGTGAGTTGGTTATACGGGGCCTGATATTCGTAGCTGACATCGTCCATCAGGTTTTTGAAAAAATGAATGCCCAGCCCGCCGGGTTGGCGCTTGGCCAGTTCATCCCCCAGGTTGCTGACCTCATACGTCAACGGGTTAAAGGGCGGCGTATCATCCTGAATGATAATTTGAAAGGCGGTGCCATTGGCGCTGGCGCTCAGGATGATATGGTGCTCGTCGCTGGGCGAGGCAGTGACCCCGTGCTGCACGATATTCGTGCAGGCTTCTTCCACCGCCACTTCGCAATGATAAACGTCTTTATCACTCAGCCCCGCGTCCGCTGCCGCCTGGGCCACGAAAGTCGTCGCCCGCCGCACGTCGTCCAACGCGGCCATAATGCGGAGGCGCTGCCCCATCAGAAACTCCCAACGGCCTCAACGGTAGAGGGGTAGACCTTGAAAATGGTATCTAGGCCGGCCAGTTCGAGCACTTCCATCACCTTTTGGGACGGCGCGGCCAGGCGCAAATCACCATTCATCTTATTGACCTGCTTCAGCGCCGAGACGAGTTCGCGCAGGCCCGAACTGCTCATATACTCGACTTGCTCCAGGTTGACCACCAGCTTGGTGCGGCCATCGTCGATGGCCTGGGCCAGGGCCTGATGCAAATCGTCCGCGCTGATGCTATCCACCCGTCCGGCGACTTCCATCAGGCTCACGCGCTTCATCTCGGAAACCGAAATCTCAATACTCATCGCTTACATGCTCCGTAGCTGCTTGCTAAAATATGGGGGATTATACCACTTCGTTTGAGACTGGCTAGAGAAGGCCCAAATCCGGCCAGGGCGATTGCATTAAATTGGGGCTTGAGTGAGTTACAAATTTGGCAGGTCGCCATTTTTGACAAAAGCAAGCGACATAGTTAAATACTTGGAAAGTAACTACTCAGCCCTCACCCCAACCCCTCTCCTAAACGGGCTTTCAGCCCTGGGAGAGGGGGATTAAGGGGGTGAGGGGGAAGAATTGGCATAGCCTGAGCAGTTACCTGCCAAAGTAACTACTCAACTCTCAATTTGATGCAATCGCCCTGGCTGGCTGGCCCCTTCACTTGTTCGGGCGCGTGGCATGGCGTATCATAAAGCACGTGTACAGGATGTAACTGAGGACGCTTATGAGCAACGACCCCCTGATTGGCAGGGTCATTGATGGACGCTATGAAATTCGCAGTGTTCTGGGGCGGGGGGGCATGGCGGTGGTCTACCGGGCGTTTCAGCCCAATATGGATCGCGAAGTCGCCATCAAGATGATTCTCTCTAACCTGGCCGGGGCAGACGAGGCCGAACGCGATGAGTTCATCATGCGCTTTCAGCGCGAAGCCCGCACCATTGCCAAGCTCGAACACCCCTACATTTTACCCGTCTACGATTATGGCGAATACGAAGGCCAGATTTATCTGGTGATGCGCATTCTGGAAACGGGCGACCTAAAAGACCGCATCATGGCCGGGATGTTGCCTGTCGCCGAAAGCCTGCGGATGTTAGGACAGATCGCCCAGGCGCTGACGCACGCCCACGAGGCCGGGATCATTCACCGCGACCTGAAGCCGCAAAACGTCCTCATCGACACCAACAATAATTGTTATCTGACCGATTTTGGCATCGCCAAAGCCACCAACGCCACGAGTGAGATGACCGCCGCCGGGACGCTGATGGGCACCCCTGCCTATATGGCCCCCGAACAATGGCGCACTCACCCCGTCGATGCGCGCACCGATATTTATGCGCTGGGCGTTATCGCGTATAACATGCTCACGGGGGCGTTGCCATTTAATGCCGACACACCCTTTGGCTTGATGTACAAACACCTGGACGAAATGCCGCCGCCCCTAGAGCGCTATAACACCCAGTTGCCCCCGGGCGTGACTACGGTCATTTTTAGGGCCATCGCCAAAAAGCCAGCCGACCGCTACCCCACAGCCACCCAGTTTATCGAAGAATTAACCCGCGCGGCTTCCGGCGATACTGAATTTACCCTGGCACCGAGCACCTTTAGCCCCGATGCAGACACCAGCACCAATTTCGAAACCTATCTATCGGACGCCGAGCAACGCGCCGTGCTGGCCAGCGAACCCACGGCACATATGACCCTTGCACAAGAAGCACAAGCAGACGTACAAGAAGCAGCCGCGCCGATGAGCCAGCCCACCGACATCTCGCAAGCCAGGACGATGGTGCAAGACACGCCCCGCGCCAGCGGGTCACCGCGTGGCGCGCTCATTTGGGGGGTGCTGGTGTTGGTCGTCGGCGCATTCATCGCGGCTTTCTTGGTGTTGGGCGGCGATGACGCGGACGATGACGCCGACGCGGAGAGCGTGCTAGAGGATGGCCAGGCGCTTGTTATTGCCGATAGCGCCACGCTCTACGCCGCGCCCAACACGGCTAGCGAAGCCATCGCGACAGTGCAGGATGGCGCCGAACTGGATGTGCTCGGCCTGTTGCCTGGCCAAGGCTGGGCGCTGGTGGCATACAATAACCGTGAGGGTTGGGCGCAAACCGATGATTTGCGCATTTTTGGCGAGGAAATCGCCCAGGTGCGGCCCAGCGAAACGCCGACACCAACCGATACGCCGCAGCCCTCCGACACGCCCACTGCCACACCCAGCGACACGCCCACCGCCACACCCAGCGACACCCCGACGGCCACGCCGAGCGATACCCCCACCCCAACCCTATCCCCCACGCCCCAGGAAGCGGGCGCGCGCGTCACTGTCGCGCGTGGGATTCTCTATGCCCAACCGGACACCACCAGCGCGGAAGTCAGCATCGCGCCGGAGGGCGCCCAACTGGCTATTCTGCGCCGTTCGGCGGATGGGCTGTGGTACGAGGTCGAATTTTTGGGAAATCGCGGCTGGATATTGACCCAGCAAGTGGATGCTAGCGGCCCGGTGGATGCGGTCGAGGTGTTTGTTTCGCCCACGCCCAGCAATACCCCCAGCCCGACACCCACCGCGACCTTCACGCCCACCGAAACGCTGTCCCCCACCGCAACCTTTACGCCGACGGAAACCCCCACCCAAACGCCCTCGCCCACGCCCAACGTGCCCACGGCGGTGCCCTGCACCCTCACCGCCGAACAGGCCGAGGTTAACGTGCGTAGCCAGCCCAACACGACCGGCGCATCGGATATTGTGGAGAATCTCTTTGGCGGCGATACCGCCATTGCCACGGCCCGCACAACGGATGGCTGGTTCCTGACCGCGCGCGGTTGGGTCTTCGAGACGGTCGTGCGCGCCGAACCAGAATTGATCTGCGCGCGTTTGCCCATCGTGGGCACAGTCGGCGCTGTGGCCACCCCCAGCACCAACCGCGATGTGCTGTGCGAAGTGATCGTCTCGCAGGCGGCGCTATACGAACGCCCCAGTTTCGGCGCTAGCATCTTGGCGGAAGTCGCGCCGGATGGCCCGGTGCCGGTGTGGCGCGTGGTGCGCGGCGCAGAAGGCACCATCTGGTATCAGATCGACATCACGCGCGCGGTGGATGATCTGTTCTTGCAAGGTTGGGTGCCCGATACGGCAGCAGGCCCGGCAGCGGGGCGCTGCCCCGAGCCCACGACCGGCACGGCATTGTTCGGCAATCCGAATATCAACCCGCTGGCCCTGGACGAGCCCGACTATGCCGAAGACTTCAGCCGCCCCACGGATGATTGGTCGCTCTTGGCACCGTTTGGCAGCATCAACATTCAGGATGGCGCCCTGGTGGCCGAGGTGCCGCCGCGTGGTTCTACGAGTATCGTGGCGAATGCCGACCCGGTCGCCGCAACCCAGCGCGATATATTTGTCACGACCGCCTTTAGCGTCCCCGATGCGCCGGAAGGTGGCTTTTTCGTGGAATTAATCTTGCGTGGCTTTTATAGCGTGCGCGTCAGCGAGCGCGGCGAGATCGCCATCGTGGCCGAAAATGACCCCAGCCTGGTGTATGCCAGCACGGGCGAAGGCGCGCTTGACCCCCAAGCGGGCGGGACGCTGGGCGTCCGGCTCGCGGGGGCGCGCATTCAGGTCTTTGCGGATGGCATGCCCGTGCTGGATGTTGAAGACGACACGCGCGCTGAGGGTATCTTGTTGCGGGTGCGCCTGGTCAACCGAGACACCGAAGCGACCTTGCGCGTCGTGCTGGATGAATTCGCGTTCTGGAACCTCAGCGCCGATTAGCTATATAAGGGGGTGCCGCGCGCGGCTTCGGCCTTCAGCTTGGGCAAAACCTGCGCGATGGCATCCTCCATACTTTTAGCCTGAAGCGTCGCCCCGGCGGCCTGGGTATGCCCCCCGCCGCCCAGTTCCAGCGCGATAGGCCCCACCGCGAAGCCCGGCACCGCCCGCAAGCTGACGCGATATAAGCCGTCTTCGGCGGCGGTGAACTGCGCGGCGACCATCACGCGGGCATCGCGCAACATCTCGGTGGCTAGTTCGGGTTTTTCGCTTTCGGTCAGGCCCCGCGTGGTAAAATCTTCTTCTGCCAAATACGTATACGCGACCCCAGCTTCGATCACCATGCGAGCCAGCCCCACGCCCATCATTTCTAGGCGGCCTGGTTCGAGCGTGACGAGCATTTTCTCGATGACCTCACGCAGGTTGATGTCATGCGCAATCAAGCGCGCGACCTGATGCAGGGTTTCGCCGCTGACGGGGCCAACCCGAAAGCTGATCGTATCCGTCACCATGCCGATGAGCAACGCCTTGGCGATGTCGGGCGTCAGACGCCAGCCGAGGTAATCCAGCCAGCGCAACACGGCCTCGGTGGTCGAAACATAGCGCTCGTTGACGATATGCGCCGCGCCGAAAAAGGTGTTCGTCACATGATGATCGACCACCACCACCGGGGCACCCGTGGCGATGGCCTGCTGCCCCGCGATGCCGAGCCGTTGCGGGTCGCTGGCATCCAAGCTGATGACCAGATCGGCTTGTGGGTTGGCGGGCAACGCGGCCAAGACAGTCTGCGAACCAGGCACGAAGCTCAGATAGGGCGTGATGCCCTCATCCACAACCAGGGTGGCGGTTTTCTGGCGATTGCGCAGGGCCAAGCCCAGCCCGCACAACGAGCCAATCGCGTCGCCATCTGGCCGCACATGCGTCACGAGGATAATATTTTGCGCATCGCGCACGAGGTCGGAGGCAGCAGCCCATTCTAGGCGGGTTACGAAGTCGGTCATGTGCGGTCATCATCCTCCGGCGGAATATCGAGCGAGTCCAGCAAACGTTCCATATGGTCGGCGTTTTCGAGCACATCATCCCAATGAAAATGGAGTTCGGGCGTATGACGGATGCGCAGGCCCTTGGCCAAGCGGGTGCGAATGAAGCCGCGCGCCCGGTGCAACCCGGCCATTACATCCTCGCGGCGTTCATCTTCGCCCAGCGCATGCACATAAACATCGGCGTATTCGATTTCACGATCTACGCGCACATCTGTTACGGTCAGCCCGATGAGGGCCGGGTCGCTGATGTCGGTCAGAAAAAGGGTGCTCAGGTGCTCGCGAATGAGTTCGCGAATGCGTTCCTGTCGAATGGTCATGGTGATTTCTCTTACGATCTTATATGGTCGAAATAAACGTGGTTCGCCCGTATTCTAGCAAAAAACACCGCGTATGGGGTAGGTCGTCGGGGGCCCTATGCCCCGGTCATCTCGATTGGCATAAGGCTTTTCCAAGTATTTAATTACTCACGTTACGCAGCCTTATCAAAATCGGCTTTCTTCAAGGGGCTGAAGCCCCTTGTTAAGTGGCCACGAAAGGTCACTATGGGTTAACAAGGGGTTTTAACCCCTTGGATTCTAAGTGAGTGCGTAACGTCAGTTAATTATACCGGTTGCTTTTGTCGAAAAGGATATATTCTTGATTTGACCCCCCTCTCGCTCGCTCCCCGAATTCGGGGAGCGGCTGGGGAGGGGTTATTATTTTTTTGGAACAGCCTAAGAAAAGTGAGTAGATACCCTTATGCATCCTCTGGCGCGACGAACGGCAAGCCCACAACGACCTGCGTCCCGCTGCCCGGCAACGACTTGAGCGCCAATACCCCGCCATGCGCTTCGATGATCTGTTTGGCCAACCACAGCCCCATGCCGATGCCTTGTTGCTCGTATTTTTCGCGCTCGATCTGCTCGAAGGCGGTCAGGGCCTGTTGCAGCGTTTCCAACGAAATCCCCGGCCCGCGATCCACAATGCTGAGCATCACGGATGGTTCAGCACGCCATTGGGCCAGTACAATCTCGGAGCCCTCCGCCGTGAAGGTGAGCGCATTGGTCAGCAATTCGGCAAAGGCATGGGCCAGCGCGCCGCCATGGCAGATGACCTCCGCGTCTTCGATTTCGCCATCCACGCGCACGCCAACGCCCTGGGTGCGGTAATCGAAGCTGCGCGCCAGGTCTTGCGCGGTTTGCACCAGACGCCATACGGACATCCGTACCCCTTTGGTCTGGATGGCCTCTTGGCTGAGCAGCCCGCTCTCTAGTTGGGTGGCCAGCACCATTTGCTCGATGCGGTGATTCAGGCGGCGGACCCCCTTGCCCATGGCCCCGATGAGATGGCGCGTTTGTTCGTCGCTGAGTTCGTCGTATTGCGTATCGAGGATTTCATGCGACATGGTGATGCCAATCAACGGGGTGCGCAGTTCGTGGGCCATCATCAGGCTTAGGCGCTGTTTGGTGCGCTCCAGTTGGGCCAACGACAAGTTATAGACTTCTAGAATTTGCTCGTATTTGCTCAGTTGAGCGGCTACGGCGGTCAGTAGCGTGGGTTTATCCAGCGGCAACACCAGCACATCATCGGCGCCGAGTTCCACGCATTTGCGCGCCATGGCCGGGTCGTCCTGCGGGATGAGCATAATGAAGGGTGTCAGGGCGGTGTCGGTGCCGCCGCGCAAGGTGCTGAGCACAGTGTAACCATCCGCGCCAGGGGTATCCACTGCGCACAGCAACACATCTGGCGGGTTTTGGCGCGCGTATTCGATACCCGCCAGGCCGGTGTCGGCTTGCGTCACACGAAAACCGGCCCCCGCCAGTATATCGGCCAGCCCGGCGCGGGCCTCGGCCAGGTGATGAACGAGCAGCACAGCGCGGGGCATGGGCATTAAAACGGGGGCGCTTGCCCGGTTTGTTGCCAATGACGCACCTGCGCGCAGGCTTGTTCCCATAGCGCAACCAGGTCGCTGTCGGTGCCTTTATAACCACGAATCACCTTATGCGCGCACAGGGTGCACCCGTTCATGGCGCGGTAACTATCGGCAGTACAGGTCAGGCAACTGGCCAATTGAATCATCATGAATGAAAAGCCCAGCACCTCGACTGCATCCGGCGCTTCGGCGGATAATACCCGATCCACCAGCGCGCGGAACTCGGGGCCGCGTTGGTCGCGTAAGCTGGGAATCAGTCGTGCGGGAAAAAGTACCTCGGCATCTTCTTGATATAACAGCATATTTTTTCCTCATAGCAAGCCGCTCTATACCAAACTTCATTCTAACAAAAGGGGCGAACCGAGTCTATAAGTTGCGTGGCGGGGGACGATGGCCCCGGTGCACGTGCGCCACGTCATCGCGCGCAAAGCCTGCTAGAATCGACCTGAAACCCCTTGCACATCACATAAGGAGCAAATCAACACAATGGATGCATTAGAAATTTTGAAAATTATCATGGCCCTGTTTTATGTCGGGTTCGGCGTGTTTGCCGTCTTGCGCCCAGATGTCATCGCCACGCACAGCGGCTATAGCCTGGAAGGCGCCTTCGGGCGGGCAGAACTGCGCGTGCTGAGCGGCGGCTTTTTCATCGGCGTGGGCGTGGGGGCCATTTTGCTGGGCTCGGTCTTTCAGCAAGAGAATATCGCCTACCAAACGATGGGCTTTATGCTAGTCGGCGCGGCGGTAGTGCGCATGCTGAATCTGGCCCTAGAAGACCCCCAGCAATTGCTCTCGCGTAATTTCTTCATCTACTTTGCGGCGGAGGTGATCCCCGGCATTATCTTGATTCTACCGACTTAATATCCCCACCTGGGACGGCCTGCGGTCGTCCCCTTCAATACTTCTTAACGGCAATTTTCATCATACGTTTATGTTCAACTCACAATTTTCATGTATAAGTAAAGATAGTTCGCTCACCCCTTAGCCCCAGAAAGTGATGGTTGCCCTATGTACGAGACACAAACGGTTATTGTCCGCTTGTCCCATCCGACACCCCAGATTGATCTCGATTTCGCAGGCCAGCCCGGCGCGTTGTCCCATAAAGTGGGCTTGGCCGTTGGCATGTATGAAGCTCAGGGTTGGCATATCCTGGATATTGATTATCGGGATGACCGCGCCATTATTCAGATGCAACAGGCCGCGATGTCCGTTGCGCAGTAAGCAGCAAGACCACGCTACGCGCCAGGCGCACTTGCTCCTCGTGTAGTGCCAGCCCCTCAGCGGCAGCGCGCGCCGTCAAATCGTGCCCACCCCACCCCCCGCGCTGCCCCGTGATGGCATAGGCGCCTTCTAAGGCCGCTTCGGCCACGCTCCCGCCCACCAATAGCCCACTGACCACCATCACCACACGCCCATCGGGCCGCAGCACGCGCGCTATTTCCGCCAGCGTTTTGGGTTGGACGATAAACGGCGTCGGGAAGGTGCTCACGATGCTCGCGAAATGCTCATCTGGGAAGGGCAACGCGCCGCCATCCCCGCGCACCAGACGCGGCGTCAAAGCCGCGCGCCGCAAGCGCCGCCCCGTGATACGCCCCATGGCGGGGCTTAGGTCAAGATGCGTGGTGCGATACCCCGCGTGTTGTAAGCTCAGCGCGAAACGGCCTGTGCCGTGGGCGAGTTCTAAAAGCGGGCCATCCTGGGGGGGCGGCAGAAAATCGAGCGCGGTGCGTTGCCAGGCCCACCATTGCCCCAAGCTAACAACATCCGCCACGGCGTCGTAGGTGAACGCCATTTCGTTATATAACAACCGGAACCCGAAGCGCACCACACGCCACCAGGGCGCCGCCAAGGTCGTCACGACGACGCCCCAAAGCGCGCTTCGACCTCCCAACGGCCATCGACTTCGTCCGCGCGCAGTAACTCGACCTGCGTAATCGTCCATGCTTCGGGCATAAAGCGCGTTTGTAGCTCGCGGATGAGGGCCGGGAAGGCGGTGGCGGGGGTGTGGTCGCTGACGGGCAAGCGGGCCGCAAAGGGCAAGGGCGCGGCGTCTTCCGGTGTGGGGATGTCCTGGCGATAATCGGCCAGGGCGGCTTGCAGGGCCGCGTGAGCTTGCGCCAACGGTTCGGCGGGCTCCAGACGCAAAGCCGCGACATAGCGCTGGGCCTCTAACACGCTCGCTTCCACCCGATCCAGGCG
This sequence comes from Anaerolineae bacterium, assembly GCA_034437075.1. Lineage (GTDB taxonomy): Bacteria > Chloroflexota > Anaerolineae > Aggregatilineales > J027 > DAOTVD01. The sequence continues at coordinate 1,855 of DAOTVD010000413.1, read as the reverse complement.
CACGGTTAGCGGCAGATGTCCCGCCGACCAGACCTCCAGCGCGGCTTGCAGCGCGACCGGGTCGCTCGTGTAAAAATCCGCACCCCAGGCAAATATACCCGAGGTCGCCACGGGCAGATTCACGCTTTGGCGTGCCAGGTTCAGCAGGGTTTCGTGCTCGGGTTTCAGCGGCACCGCCACGCGATAACGATACACGGGGGGCGCTTCGGCTGCTTCCGATGCAGGCATGACCTCAGCCGGGGGCGCTTCGGCTGCTTCCGGTTCGGGCGTTTCCTCGGTATCTTCTTCATCCGCCGGGGTGTCTTGGGGAATCGCCTCAGCGGAGACGGAAATGGTCTTAAATTCATCATCGGCCAGCGCCTCAGCGGGAATAGCCACGGTGATATGCTCATCCGATTGGGGCGCTTCGGCTGTTTCCGGTTCGGGCGCTTCTTCAGCGGCGGACGCTTCGTCTGTTTCCGGTTCGGGCGCTTCTTCAGCGGCGGGCGCTTCGGCTGCTTCTGATTCCGGCTTCGGCGCTTCTGCCTGACGTATGATGCCAGCCGGGCGCGCGGGCTGCAAAAAGCTTAGGTCGGCGCGTTCGAGCGATTTATCCTCATCGGTATCGGTTTCTGCGTCGTCGTCCGCAGGTCGTGGGACGTCTTCGGCATAGGGGTCTAGGATGAGCGGCATATCGTCTTCATCCGGCCCGCTGTCGTCCGTCTCGTTCAGCGCATCCAACGCGGCGATGAGCGCGCGCAGGTCGTCGTCTTCGTCCGGCGGGGTCTGGGGATTGTCGGGTTGGTCACTCATGGTTAATCGTTATCCGTTGGCAACATATCCCCAGTATAGCGGCTTACTCGGGTATTTGCAGGGGCGGGATGCTATCATCCACCTCTTGCAAAAAAGCTAGCGCTTCATCCACGGTGTAGAACGTGCGCAGGCGGGCGTTTTGCTCGTGAGCGGCCATCGTCCCCAGGAAGTTAGCCAGGCGTTTTTCGCCCTGAGGCATGCCACACATCACCACCCAGCCCAGGCGCGGATGCGCCATAAATTGATTCGCGCTTCGGGCTTTGGGTAATTCATCTGGCGCGATGTGCCACCCCTGCACCGCGCGATTATCCATAATCAGGTGTACGCGCGTGGCCGTGCTATCGTCCAGATAACCCCGCAAGCTGGCATCCGCCACGAACATATCATCCAGGGTCATTTGGCCGCTATTGCGCAGCCAGATAATACGATCTTCATACAACCACGAGATTAAAATCGGCATACGGCACTCCTTATCCTTAAGCATACGACTATCCTTTTTTTATGCTATCTATCTACAGTATACACGAACTTTGTTCTAGGCTTTTCCTGGTATTTAACTATGCCGGTAACTACTCAGCCCTCACCCCAACCCCTCTCCCAAACGGGCTTTCAGCCCTGGTAGAGGGCAAAAAGTGTCGGTTTCGGGTCGTTTTCCCCCTCTACCAGCCGCAAAGCGGCGTTTGGGAGAGGGGGATTAAGGGGGTGAGGGGGAAGAATTGGCATAGCCTGAGCAGTTACCTATGCCGCTTGCTTTTGTCGAAAAGGATACCGTCTTGATTTTACCCCCCGCGCGCTCCCCCCGAATTCGGGGGGAGCGCTTACTCGGGCGCAGAATAGCCCCTCCCTGAATTCGGGGAGGGGTAATTATTTTTCTGGAACAGCCTTAGACGTACCGCTCGCGGATACGTGCGCTGGCATAGTCCAAAATCGTCACCACGATGGCGATCATCCACACCGCGATGCCCACCGCGTCATAATCGCCCAGGCGAATCCACTGCACCAGGATCGTCCCGATACCGCCACCGCCTACCGCGCCGATGATGGTGGACATCCGCACGTTGAT
>DAOTVD010000412.1:0-6785 GCA_034437075.1 Anaerolineae bacterium | reverse complement strand
CGCGTCGAAATCATCAAAGCGCTCTATCGTAACGCCGACATCCTCATCCTGGACGAACCAACCGCCGTGCTGACGCCCCAAGAAGCCCAGGGCCTATTCGCCATTATCCGCACGTTGTTGGATCGTGGCGTGAGTATCATTTTCATCAGCCATAAACTGAAAGAAGTGCGCGAAATCTGCGATGATGTCGTCGTGCTGCGCCTGGGCAAGGTCGTCGGGCAGGCCGACCCCAAAGTCGCCACCGAGCAAGACCTGGCCTCTATGATGGTCGGGCGCGATGTGCTGCTCGAAGTCAGTAAAGGCCCGGCCCAGCCCGGCGATTCAGTTCTGCGCATTGATAAGCTCTATGTGCGCGACGACCGCGACCTGATGGCCGTGAATGGCCTATCGCTAAACGTCCACGCCGGGGAAATCTTGGGGATTGCGGGCGTGCAGGGCAACGGCCAAACCGAACTTGTGGAGGCCATCACAGGCTTGCGCGAGGTCTATTCCGGCCATATTTACTTGGGCGATCAGGACATCACGCATTATTCGCCCCGCCGCGTGACGGCCTCCGGCGTGGCCCACGTACCGGAAGACCGCCAAAAAGACGGCCTCGTGGGCTTGTTCCCCATCACCAGCAATATGGTATTGTGCGACTACTACCACGAGCCCTACGCCCGCCGCTTGTTTTCTGGCGCGGCTAAGATGCTGGGGGGCATCTTCAAGGGCGGGTTCATCATCAACGACCAAGCCATCGAGGAAGACACCGCCGATTGGGTTGAGGAATACGATGTGCGTACACCGGGCATTCATGTGAACGTCGGCACGCTCTCCGGCGGTAACAAGCAAAAAGTCATCGTCGCGCGCGAGTTCTCGCGCCATACGCGCTTGATTATCGCCGCCCAACCGACGCGCGGGCTGGATGTCGGCTCGATTGAGTTTATCCACAAGCAATTGGTGCGCTTGCGCGACGAAGGCGCCGCCGTGCTGCTCGTCTCCTCCGAATTGGACGAAGTGCTCGGCTTGTCGGATCGTGTGGCGGTGATGTTCGACGGCCAGATCAATTCTGTGATGGACATCGCCGACGCCGACCGCCGTACCACGGGCCTACGGATGGCCGGCATCCTGGATGACGCTATTTCCGACCAGGACGCCGCCCTGGCCCAACAAAAAGCCATGAACATTATTCAAGAAGAAGCCCTACGCGCTGATGACCATCGGGGGAATGACACATGAGCGAGGCGCCATCGTCAGACAACAATCGGGTACCGCCCAACTTAGCATTTTTTACGCCCGTCGCGCGCGCCTGGATGCGCGTGTCGCCGCGTCTGGTGCCCGTCTTCGCCGTGATTACGGCCTTTTTACTCGGTATTCCGCTGATGATTATCTCGGCGGGCGAATGGCGCGTCGGCCAGGGGCTGGATATCTCCGCGCGGGCGTATGCGGCCCTCTTTGAAGGCGCGGCAGGGCTGGCCTCCAATCGCGTCGCCACGGATGACGACTTCACCGAATTGCGCACCTATGCCGAAAACAACGAATTAGACGCCTCGCGCATCGGGCGCCAGGCCCTACCTTTCGAGAATATCGCCACCATCGGACGCGAGAATCTGCGCGATTACGAAGCCTTCTTAAACGACCGTCCCGAGTTGCCCGCCGAGGCCGAAGCCTTCACCGATTTGGCCGAACGCACGCAAGGCTTCATCGACGCGCCCGAAACAGTTGACCAACTGCGCGACCTAGAGCCGCGCATCCTGGAACTAAACGAGGCCGAGCTCGGCAACCGCGAAGTGGGCGACCTGGCCGAAATTTTCGCCGCCGCCGACCCCGCTAATCTGAGCGACGAACAGCGCGCAACGGTCGAGGAGCTTTACCCGCCCTTTGCCGAGATGGACGCCGACGCCCAAGCTGCCTTCGCCCAAGACGTGCAAACCCTGGATGAACTGCGCTTTGTGGCCGCCTTGCGCAACCTAGAAGCCCTGCAAACGCTCGAAGCGGCAGGCATCGACCCCACCGGGGAAGACGCCGAAACGTTGGCCGAAATCGGCACCGGGGAAAACCTGGGCTATGAGAACGTCTCCGAAGGCATCGCCACCCTGAACGACCTCGCCGCCCAGGGCTTGGAAGAAGACGCCGAAGAAATCGCGCAGCAATTCCGCCTGATATCCCAGCTTTACGAGCGCGAATACCTCACTAGCGAGACGCTCAACGCCGCGCTGGATGATGAACTCAGCGCCGTCCTGGATGAAAACCTGGTCATCCTGCGGCCTGGCGAGCGCTTGCTCATCAAGGAAGATGGCGCCGATACCCTGCTGGGCACCGTACAAGATGACCAAGATTTACCCGTGGTTTTCTTGCAAGCCTTCGGCCAGGCGTTTATGTTCTTCCCCGCCGCCGTAGAGTCCACCATCGTGCGCTCGATCCCGTTTATCGTGGCGGGGTTGGCCGTGGCGCTGGGCTTTAAGGCCGGGTTGTTCAACATCGGCGCGGAGGGGCAAATTTACGCCGGGGCGATCATCGTCGCCTGGGTGGGCTACTACTCGGCCTTCGATGGCTTGCCCGCTATCATCCATCTACCCATCATCATCGGGGTGGGGATACTCGGCGGCTTTTTATACGGGGCCCTACCCGGCGCGCTGAAAGCCTACACCGGCGCGCACGAGGTCATCACGACCATTATGCTGAACTTCATCATGATCCGCTTTGTGGATTGGCTCATCAAAGGCCGCATCGACGACGAGTTCATCATGGGCGACCCGGACTCTAGCGTGCCGCAAACGCCCGTCATCACGGATACGGCCCAGTTACCCACCTTCGATGCCCTGGGGCCGTTGGCTTTCATCTTGGCAGGCGCGTTCGTCTTCGCTTTTCTGGCGTATCTGCGCCGCGACCAAGCCGGGAGTAATCTCATTCGTCCGCTGGTCTTTGGCGTGCTGACCGTGCTCGGCGGCTTTTTCCTGGCCGAGATCAGCGTGCGCGGCAATTTGCATATCGGCGTGGCGCTGATGTTCATCGCGGTCTGGTTTACCGACTGGTTTCTGAACCGCACGACCCCCGGCTTTGAAATCCGCACCGTGGGCACCAACCCGGACGCGGCGCGCTACGCGGGCATGAACGTCCGCGTGAACATCTTGCTAGCGATGGCGCTCAGCGGCGCGTTGGCGGGCTACGCGGGCATGATCGAAGTTAGCGGCGTACAACAGAACATGCAACCGGGCTTTTTCGCCGGGGCAGGCTTCGACGCTATCGCCGTGGCGCTGCTGGCGCGCACCAATCCGCGCTCGATGATCTGGGCGGGGCTGTTGTGGGGCGGTTTGCTCAGCGGCGCGGGGTTGATGCAACTGCGCGCGGATATTTCGATTGACCTGGTACGCATCATTCAAGCACTCATCATCATGTTCGTGGCCGCCGACCAGATCATCCGCTTCTTGTGGCGCGTGCCCGAAGGCAAAGAAGAAGACCAACTTGTATTCTCGTCTGGCTGGGGAGGTTAACACACGATGGCTGTACACACTGCGGAGGAAACGCGCATCGAGCGCGGCTTTCAATGGTCGCGGCAATTGCTGCTGGGCCTCTTTTTCATCCTGCTAGGGTTGTTTGTCTTCTGGCAGGTGTCCGGCATCGGCACGGATACCCAAACGACCCTCACCTTTGACGCGGGCCCGGTGGAAGACGTGCCGCATGTGGTGGTCAACACCATGAACTTCATCATGCTGACGGCGGGCGTCTTCATCCTGACTGGGGCCGTCGCGGCGGGCGTCAGCCAGAGCGAAGAACGTAAGCGCTACGGCAATTACGCGCTGTATCTGGCGGGCCTGTTCATCATCCCCGCGATTCTCATCTCGGCGGCGGCGGATGGTCGCACCAACGCGACCACGATGCTCAGCGAGAGCCTGCGCCTAGCGACGCCCATCGCAATTGGAGCTATGGCGGGCTTGTGGTGCGAACGCTCCGGCGTGGTGAATATCGCCATCGAGGGCATGATGCTCTTTGGCGCGTGTTTCGGTTTTACGGCCTTTTTCTTCCTGCGCCAGAGCATCGGCGCGACGAACGAAGTCTTGTTCATTTCGGTCTTGTTCGCGTTGTTGGCCGGGGGTGTCGCGGCGCTGTTGCACGCTTGGCTCTCGGTGACGTTCAAGACGGATCAGATCGTCAGCGGGACGGTCATCAATATTTTGGCCATCGGCGTGACGAGCTTCGTGCGGCGCGAATATCTGCTGAGCACCGAAGCGGGCACCGAAACCCTGCCCACTATCGCCATTCCGCTACTCTCGGATTTGCCCATCATCGGCGATCCGCTGTTTAACAACAAGCCCATTTTTTATCTGATGTTCGTCATCATCGTGGCCACGCATGTCATCATCTTCCATACGCGCTGGGGCTTGCGCGTGCGCGCCGTGGGCGAGAACCCCCACGCGGCGGATACGCTCGGCATCCACGTGAACCGCGTGCGCTGGATTAACGTCTTCATCGGCGGGCTGATTGCGGGCTTGGCAGGGGCGTGGTTCAGCCTAGAAACCACCGGGCGCTTTAACGATGAAATGACCACCGGGCGCGGGTTCATCGCCTTGGCGGCGCTCATCTTCGGCAAGTGGACGCCCGCCGGGGCGTTTGGGGGTGCGTTGCTGTTCGGCTTCGCGGAGGCGCTGGCGACGCGCTTGCAATTGCTGGGCGTGAATGTGCCCTCGCAATTCTTGCAGATGGTGCCCTACGTGGCGACGATTATCGTCTTGGCGGGGCTCATCGGGCGGGCGGTGCCACCCAAAGCGCTGGGCACGCCTTACGAAAAAGAGTGACGCGCCGCGACGATGACGGGCGGGGTGCGCCCCGCCCGGATTACCCCCCGCACCAGGCGCGCCGGGTTCCCCCCGCGCGGGATGGCGCGCTGCCGCGTTCGTAAGCCTAGCGTATCGAGTTGATCCAGCACGGCGCGGCCATCGGGCGTGTCGGTCACCAGCAGATGGCCATCCGGCTTCAGCCAATCGACGGCCCGCGCCAGCGCCGCCCCGGCGACCTCCGGCGTCATATGTGGCAATGAACCGCTAAAGATCACCACATCGAACAGCCCCGCGCGCAGGGGCAACGCTTCGTAACTCGCTTGAATGCGGCAATAGCGGCTATAGGGATACGCCCCCAGGCCGAAGCGGCCCGCGTAGGGGCTCAGCGCCAGGGTGATGAAGCCGCCCGCATCCAAGCCATGGGCCAGGTAGGGCAAATCGGCGGTGATGTCGGCGGCCACGCCTTGCACCCCCACCGCCGGACGGCCCGCCTGGCGGCGCAAGCCTTCTAGCACATCCCACACCACGGCGGTACTATGCGCGCGCTGTTCCCAGTAGCCAACTGGCCAACCGGGCAGCCCTTCGCGCGGGAGCGCCCGAAAAGCGTCCTCGCTGGGGATGCTGCGCCCTTTGTGGCGCGAGGCCCGGTCGAAATCCTCCGAGGCCGCACGCGCGGCCTCATCGCTCAAAGACACGACGCCCCCCTCTAGCACCGGATACATCCGCGCGGGGTCATCCGCCGGGACAAGCCCGGCCTCGGTTTCGGTCAGATCAGCGCCGCTGTGCGGGTCGGCCAGATAGCGCAAATAGCGCCGCAGATAGGGCCGCATGGCGGTTAGGACTGGCTCGCGCGCCATCGCCATACCCCCAAAAAGACGACCGTGCCCACGATTGGCCCGGTCAGCAGGGCGACGAACAAGCGCCCGGCATCCGACCAGCCCGTGATGCCCGTCAGCAGATAGACCGCGCCAACGCCCAGCACGAAAAAGACGATCACCACCAGGCTGAGGCGCGTGCCGCGCTTCCAGGTTTGGCGGACCACTTCGTTCAAATCTTCGCTCATGATGTTCTCTCTTGTTGCGTGTGCTTATTCGCCCAGGAAGGTTCCACGCAGCATGGCGATCAGGCGCGATTCTTCGACTTCTAACCAAGCGCTGATTTCCTCCTGGCCGCGTAAGGCGCGGGCCGCGTGGGCGGGTTGGCCAGAGTGCCCATAATACAAAATACGTTCGACCTGAGTTTCGACCATAAAACGCGGCACCAGATGAATCTCGACATCCGTCAGGGCGGCGTGCTCGGCGTAGCCTTCCACGAAGGCGCGGGCCGTGCCCCAAAATATCGGCGTCAGATCGCCCCCGACGCGCAAGAGCGTCTCGGCAAATTCACGCGCGCGGTAATCCGGGTGGGCATGTTTGAAATCTAGCACAGCCGTGATGCGGTCGCCATCGTAGAGCAAATGCTCGCCGAAGAAATCGCCATGGGTGATGTGCCACAGCAGCGCGTTGTGGGGCAAGGGCGGCGCGGTGGTAAATTGGCGAGCCAGGCGTCGGAAGCGTTCCAGGCGGTGTTGCCCTTCGGGGGTGGCTTGCAGGCCCAACTGCGCGACATCCGTCGGCAAGGGGGCCCGGATGTGGGGCAGCGTGCGCTGTTTCAGGCTATATTCCAGGTAATCGGGGCGCAAGAGCGGCGGTAAACTCTGCGCCGCGCGATGAAATTCACTGAGCGCCGCCCCCACCACATAGGCATGGTCAACATTACCAGGGACGATGTGTTCGCCATAGAAGCGGCGTGTCAATACCCACACATCCCCGTTTTCGCGCTGATGAAAGGCTTCGCCCTGCGTGTCTAGAATCGGCATCGGCAGATAAAACGAGATGTTCTGGCGCCGCAAGGCTTTAATTAGCCAGAATTCGTAGCGCTGGTGGCTGAGCAACGCGCGGCGGTGCATCACCTTCAGCACGTATTCGCCAGATGGGCTGTGCAAGCCGAACACGTTATCGTCCAGGGCTTCCACACCCAGCAATTCGG
>DAOTVD010000411.1:0-1759 GCA_034437075.1 Anaerolineae bacterium | reverse complement strand
GCCCTGCCGCCGGGCGTGGCGGGCGTTTGGCTGGAAAACGAGCCGCCGCCTTATAACGAAAGCGCCGAACGCCCCAAATATTTTGGCCTACGCGCGCGCGTAGGGCTGTTCGGCGGGGTCAGCAGCTTCTTTTTGGGCGAGCTAGAAGCCCATCCGCAAAATCTCTACCTGCGCGCGGGCTGGGACGTCCTGCGCGAGGCCCTGGGCTGGTGAGCACATCATAACGATTGCCCTTTACTGATCTCGCCTAGATCGACCCGGCCCACCGCGCGCAGGCCGGGCACCACCCATAGACACACCACGCCCACCGCGCTGGAGGTCGGCGTTAGCAGAGGCGGAAAGCCGGAATTCGAGCCGCTGTAATTGCTGCTCAGGTAATCGCCGAAGGCATCCCCCAGCGCCAGGCCAACGAGCGCCATCAGCCCGAGTTCCAGGTAAACACCCAGCAGAATCTCGCCGGGGTTCTGGATGCCGCGCCCGACCACAATCTCGGATTGATTAACGCGCGGCGCGCGGTCGTCCGGCACGGAATGCAAGCGCAGGCTCACGAGATAATGCTGGTTGGGCTCGCGTTGTAGGCCCGCTTCTAACGAAAGTCGTTCTTCGAGCGCGTCCACGTCGGGCAAGGCGCGCGCATGTTCACGCCGCTGGGGTACTGCGCGCCATAGAAGGTTACGCCCAGGGTGATGACCAGCCACACGGCAAAAAATTGACCACGGTACGCGCGCAAATCGCTCAGCAGTTTACGATTGAGCATGTTTGGCAGGGTACGTCATCCCCGTTTTACAATCCGTTTGAGTGTGCGCTTAACCCGCAGGATGGGCCGTGCGGCGGGTGAACGATAGGCCCGGAGCGCGGCGATGGTTGGTTCGGCGCGCCAGGCGGCTAAGTCCCAGCCTAACGCGGTTTCAAGTTGGCGGATGTCTGCTTCATAGAGGCGGCCTAATTCTTGCAATTCCGCCAAGGGAATCCCCGGCGCGGCGTGTGCCACGACGGGGCGCAGCACATCGCGCACGACATGCAATTCTAGCCCTTTATGCGTCGGATGATGCAGGTTAACCGGGTCGGTGGGCAGGGGGGCAAGCTCCAAAAAACGCCAGACCGCCGCCAGACCACTCCCCGAGCCGCCCGCGATGGCGGTGTGAAAATCCAAGATAAGCCATTGCTCGGGCGGGATATAGCCCCACCAATGGCTGAGATGACGATGATAAAAGCCCATGTCGATAATGCCACGCTGGGCCCCGCTGGCCAGCAGGCCCGCCTCGCGCGGAATGCGCCCTTTGCGAAAATGATGATAAAAGGCCGACACCGCGCGCAAGATGGGGTTGCGCAAGCTGACAATGCAGCGTATCGCCGAGCCACAATACGCGACGACCTCGCGCGCGACATCCGGCGGACGTTCCCCCAGGGGGGGCGCCCAGGGGGCGCGCGGGTCGGCGTGCCACAAATAAGTTGGCGTGGCCTCCCCAACCCAACGATACCCCTGCGCGGCCTCGAAATGAGGCAAATACACCTGGGCGAAGCGCTGCGGCGTGGGGTGTTGATCAAAGAAATTCAGTTCTTTGGGCGTGCTCAGAAAAATCTGTGGATGGCGTGCCAAGTGCGTCCATAAATAGGTGGTGCCTGCCTTTTGCGCGCCCAGGATGAAGAAATTCGGGATAATGGGGGGTGCCGCGTTCACCAATCGACCTCTTGGGGTTCGAATGGGGTATCGTTGAGGATGACACGCTGCACGCCGCCGCTGCCCACGCGGATGACC
>DAOTVD010000410.1:0-24607 GCA_034437075.1 Anaerolineae bacterium | reverse complement strand
CCGCCCGCGCGCTTGCCAACACGCAATATGCCGCGTTGGGTGTTCTGACGGATGATGGTTCACAGCTAAAGCAGTTTATCACTTCTGGCATGGAACCTCAAATTGCGCGCCAAATTGACCATGAACCGCGTGGCGAAGGCTTGCTAGGCGACATCTTCAAATCTGGGCATGCCATTCGGGTCGATCATATTCCTAGCGATGCGCGCTCTAGTGGATTCTGCTCTAATCATCCGCAGATGACAACCTTCCTGGGAGTACCAATCACCAACCGGGGCAAACATATCGGTAATCTGTATCTGTGCGACCGCATAGATGGCCAGCCTTTCGATGATCAAGACGAAGAATTGCTGACCCTGTTGGCGGCTCACGCGGCCATCGCGATTGAAAATGCGCGCTTGCATGGCGAATTGCAGAGCGCCGCGCTGCGCAGCGAACGCGACCGCATCGGTATGGAATTGCACGACGGTGTGATCCAATCCATCTATGCGGTTGGCATGAAGATCGAGATCATCCAAAACCGCTTGCAAGTTTCGCCCGACCAACGCGAGCAGTTTGGGCTGGTGATGGAAGACCTGAACAAGATTATCGAAGATGTGCGCTCGTACATCCGCAACTTGCTAACGGCGCATGACGAAAAAACCACCCTAAAAACCTATATCGAGAACTTGATCGCGCATTTTCGGGATTTCTCCGGCGTGAACGTGGTGTTTAGTATTGCCGACGATGTGCCGATGCTCTCCGATTTTCAGCGGCATAACCTGTTGCAAATCTTGCGCGAAAGCCTGGCCAATGTTGCGCATCACGCCGATGCCACAACTGTGGAAATCGAGGTGATACACGAACACCGCGAAGTCGTCATGCGCATCTCGGATGATGGGCAAGGGTTTGACGCCAACGCCATCGATCGTAGCGCGGAAGGCCATTATGGGCTGCAAAATATCGTGCAACGTGCGCGCCGCCTGGGGGGCATGCTAGAGATTGATAGCAGCCCCGGTGGCGGCACCACGGTCACGTTACACATGCCCCTTAAGCTCGATTTCACGCCTTAAGCGGGTATTTAGGAGGTCGTTGGGCCTACAGAATGAATAAAGCCCAGCGACCCACGCTATTCTTCGTCTTCGGGGCAAGCCAGCCAATTACCGTCGTCATCTTCCACCAGGCGAATAGAATCTAGACCGACTTGCTGCGCCAACAACGACGCGGGCAAGTTCTGTTCTTGGCCACCGATCACCAAGATGATGTTCCCGCCTGGCAGCACATCCACAGAGCCATCTTCATTTTCGACCACTTCCAATTCCAATTCAGAGGTATCAACCTCGATACCTTCGAAGCTATCCAGCAGGTTTTGGTCGGGGATCAAAGCGCTATCTTCTTGCCCTTCGCAGACGTATTGTAAGAAGTCGTCCGGTGTTTCGGCCTGGAAGAAGATTTCAATCAGCCCAAGCGTCACGGCTTCGGGGTCGCTGAAGTCGATTTCCACCGTTTCTTCGGCGTCAGCCATGTCGTCGGTCTCGTCCATGCCTTCGTCAGCCATGGCCATGTCGTCTTCAGCGGGGGGCATGAGTACCGTATCAATGACATGAATGACGCCATTCGAGGCTTCGACATCCGCTTCGGTGACCTGCGCGGACTCGTTCAGCATGACCATCACATCTTCGTCTTCTTCCACAATTGTCACGAGGATCATTGCGCCGTTCAGGGTTTCAACCGCTTCGCCATCCAGTTCTAGCACATCTTCGGCGAAGGCTTCGCCTTCTAGCACGTGATACAGCAGTACCGCGCTCAGGGCTTCAGGATCGTCTAACAAAGCATTTAGGTCGTCTTCGGGGATGGCCTCGAACGCCTCATTCGTCGGGGCAAAAACGGTGAATGGGCCTTCTTCGCCCAGCGTTTCGGCGAGTTCGGCGGCTTCCAGGGCTGTGAGCAGTGTCGAGAAGTCTTCGTTTTCGCTGACGAGGTCAGCAATAGTGGGGGCCATTTCGGCGTCATCCTCATCCTGAGCGCCGACCAGGGGAAGGCTTACAAGCAAAAGCGACAGAATCAGCAGAGCAGCAATACGGTTCATATGGATTTTTCGAACTCCATTTGTATGACAGTCTGCCCAGACTATACCGCTGTCCTCGGGATGGTTACAACTCTCGCGCTCAAGTTACGGTATCATGAAGCTGATTGGCAGATTAAAGAATACGCGCCGCGCGTGGTTACAACTCTCGCGCTCAAGTTACGGTATCATGAAGGCTATGCAAACCTCATTACAGGATCAAGTGGTGTTCGTGACGGGCTCGGCGCGGCGCGTCGGGCGAGAGATATTGCTCGCCTTTGCGCAAGCGGGCGCGCATGTGGTGGTGCATCATGGCCATTCGCCGCAAGAAGCCGAGGCCACTGCCGAAACCGCGCGCACGTTCGGCGTAGAACCATTGGTTGTGCAGGGCGACCACACCCAATACGATGAAATCGAAGCCAATTTCAAGGCCGTTCAGGCACATTTTGGCCGCCTGGATGTGCTGGTCAATAGCGCGGGCGCGTTCCAGAGCGGCGATTTGCTGGACATCACGCCCGAAGATTGGCAGTTTGTGCTCGACCTCAACGTGAGCGCGCCCTGGTGGTGCACCCAATTCGCCGGGCGCCTGATGCGTGATACGGGTATCGCAGGCAACATCATCAATATTGGCGATAACGGCGGATTGCGTCCGTGGGTCAAACGGCCTCATCATAGCATTAGCAAAGCGGCGATCGTGATGCTAACCCAGGTAACCGCGCGCGCGCTAGGCGAATACGGCATCCGGTGTAATTGCATCGTGCCGGGGCCAGTTTTGCCCTCGCCAGGGATGAGCGATGCGTATTGGGAGCAAGTCACGGCGCGCTTGCCGTTGGGGCGCTCTGGTACGCCCGCCGATGTGGCGCAAGCGGCCCTGTTCATCGCGCAGAACGATTTCATCACAGGGGCGGTGCTGCGCGTGGATGGCGGCGAATACCTTGACCCCTCTATGAGCTAGGCGGCAACAGTGACGACGATGGGCGCCTCTTGCGTAATGATGATCGTCTCTTCAAATTGGGCCACCAAACCGCCATTATCCGTCTTCAGCGTCCAGCCATCATCTAGGGTGTAGACATGCCGCGCGCCATGCGTCAAAAAAGGCTCCAGCGTGAGCACCTGCCCAGCCTGGAAGCGCTCGCGATAGCGGCGGATGTAAAACATAGGTACGCTGGGTACGCTGGGTTTCTCGTGGATGTGGCGCCCGATGCCGTGGCCGCCCAATTCTTCGATCACCTCGTAGCCGTGTTGCTTGGCGTGTTTCTCGACAGCCTGGCCCAGTTTGTTCATCATTTCGCCCGCGCGCGCATGCTGTAATGCGATTTGCAGGGCGGCGGCGGTGGCGTCGATCAGCTTTTGTTTTTCTTCGCCGATGGGGTCAACCGCGTAGCTACGGCCCGCATCAGCCCAATACCCATCTTTTTCGGCGGATACATCAATATTGACCATATCGCCGGGTTGGATGATGCGCGGGCCTGGGATGCCATGCGCAGCCTCATCGTTAATACTGATGCACGTCGCGCCAGGAAATTGATAGGCCAAAATCGGTGCGGAGCGCGCGCCCTGCTGTTTCAGATAGGCCGCGCCAAGCGCGTCAAGTTCAGCAGTGGACATGCCCGGCGCCATCTGGGCGGCCATGTGCTCGATGGTGCTACGCACGATGCGCCCGATAGTCATCATGCCCATGAGGTCTTCGCGTGTTTGGATAGTCATACGGCTTTACCTATTGTGCCTCACTGCAAATGCGATAGGGTTAGCTTAGCGCACCCCTGAGCAAAATAAAAGCATCGCTCGTCTGTAGACCTACGCCCCTACTCGAACGGGCTTGGCAGGGCTATGCACTCAGGTTACTATACAGGGCAAAATCAGCTACAGAAAAAAGGTACATGTTATGGTCACCACGGTCCCGGCACGCGATGCCATACCGATAGAAGAAACCTGGAACCGCGAGAGCGTCTTTACCACCCTTGACGAATGGCAAAACGAATATGATGCGGTGCTCGCGTTGGCGCCGCAAATCGCCGCTTATCAGGGACGTTTAGGCGAAGGGGCGGAAACCCTGGCCGAACTCATGACACAGGCCGAAACCTTGCAAGTCCGGGCAATCACCGTCATGTTTTATGCGGTCATGGATTACAGCGTCGATACGACCAACGCGCAAATGGCGTCCTTGTACGAAAAGGCACAGATGTTGATGGGGCAAGTGATGGGCTCAATGGCGTTCATCGAGCCAGAAATCCTGGCTTTGGGCCAGGAGACGGCGCTGGGCTGGTGCCAGCAGAATGATAAATTAACGGTGTATACCCATTGGGTGCAAGACCTCTTTCGGCGTGCGGCGTCAATACGCTCGGCGGATGTGGAGCAATTGCTAGGGCAGTTGGCGACGCCTTTCGCGGGGGCCGAACAAGTCCACAGTATGCTCACCAATGCGGATATGCAGTTCCCAGATGCGCACGACGCGCAGGGTAACCCGCACACGGTCACGCAAGGCACGCTCGATACGCTGCTACGCAATCCAGACCGTGAGGTGCGCCGCACGGCCTGGGAAGGCTATGCCGACCAGTATCTTCAGCACAAAAACACCTTGGCGACCACGCTCAGCACATCGATGAAGCAGACGATCTTCACGGCGCGCGCGCGCGGCTTCGAGAACACCTTGCAATACAAGCTCAATCCGCATAACCTGCCAGAAAGCGTCTTTCATAACCTGGTGGAAACCTTTCGCGAATATATCCCCGTCTGGCATCGCTATTGGCGAGTCCGCCGTAAAGCGTTAGGTGTCGATCAACTGCACCCGTATGATATTTGGGCACCCTTGACCAAACATGATCCGCGTGTGAGCTACGAAGAAGCCGTGGAATGGATTAGCACAGGCTTACAGCCGCTGGGCGCGGATTATGTCCAGGTATTGCGGCGGGGCACGCTAGAACAGCGTTGGGTGGACCGGGCGGTGAACAAGGGCAAACGCGAAGGCGCTTTTTCCTTCGGCACGCCGAATACGCATCCGTTTATCATGATGAGCTATGACAATACGCTGGGTGCCATGAGCACTCTGGCCCATGAACTTGGCCATTCTTTGCATACTTATCACTCGGTTCAAAACCAACCGTTAGTTTACGCGCACTATTCGCTATTCTTGGCGGAAATCGCGTCAAACTTCAACCAGGCACTCACGCGGGCCTATCTGCTGGAAAACAACCCCGACCCGCTGTTCCAGATCGCGGTAATCGAAGAAGCGATGGACAATTTTCACCGCTATTTCTTCATTATGCCCAGCCTGGCGCGCTTCGAGTACGCGGTGCATAGCCGCCTGGAACGCGGCGAGCCAGTCAACGCTGACGACATGATCAACCTGCTGACGGAGATTTTTAGCGAAGGTTATGGCGAGGAAATGCAGGTTGACCCTGCCCGCGTGGGGATCACCTGGGCGCAGTTTTCGCACCTCTACGAAGACTATTATGTCTTTCAATACGCCACAGGCATTTCTGCCGCACATCATTTCGCTAACCGCATTCTGAATGACGAACCCGGCGCTGTCGAAGCCTACTTGGGCTTTTTGAGCGCAGGCAGTTCCGCTTATCCGCTGGATGTGCTGGACGCGGCAGGCGTTGATATGCGCTCCCCGAATGTGGTGCACGCGACCTTCGGCGTATTAGACAGCTATATTGATCGCCTGGAAAACTTAGTGGACGCGCATCTGACATGAAATGGCGCGTTTAATCCACCATCAGCGCTAGTTAGAAGGCCCCCAACCCATAGGGGGCTTTTGGTTACATTCCAGGTCTAGTATCCGATCCGTCGGGCGATATGATCCAGGCTATCGGGGTGCCCCAAAAGCGTTACTTCGTCATGCAACTGTAGCGGCGTATAGCCATGCGGCACAATACTATGATTTTTGCGCCAAATACCCAACACCAGCACATCCTCCGGCAAGAAAAGGTCGCGCAGCAAAATCTGATGCACATCGGGGTCGGTGACGGTGATCTGGCGCACCTGGTATTCGGGGTCGCGCTCTAGCAAGAGCATGGCGGATTGGGGCGCGCGCACGAATTGATCCAATAGATTAACCATGGCTGTCGTCGGATCAACAATGTAAGCCCTTAGGCCCCGAAAACGTGGCGCCCACGAAATATCGTTCAGGCGCACGACGATACGCCCACAGCCCATCTCGTAGGCGATTTCGCAGGCCCGAAAATTGTCTTGGTCGTTCCCCAACATGGCGATAAATGCTTCGGTATGTTCTTCATTGGTCAGCCCACGCAAGACATCGGGCGTGATCTGTGGAATATGGCGTTTCTCGATGCCATTTTCGCCTTGCAAACGTTGCATTTGCTGGTCTTCGGTATCTCCGATGACGACATGCCAATCGTGCGCGCGCAATTGTTGGGCCAGCGCGATTGATTGACCACCAATGCCCAGGATGATGGCGTTGCGCGTGCCATCTGGTATCGTTTGATCGGGCTCGTGGGTTTCCCGGACACGACGCAGCGCACTGCGCAAGAAGATGGGGCCGAAGATTTCATTCAGCACAATGACCGAAATAATCATTGTGGCAAAGTCGTTGCCCAGTTCGGCAAATTGGTCGGCCACTTCGCGCGCCAAGCCCAACGCGATCCCGGCTTGGCTGACAAACCCCATCCATAAAAGTCGCCGGGTTTGTAGGCTATCGCCCGCCAGCGTCCCGCCCAAGAACGACCCCCCAAAAAGGCCACCCAACCGCACCGTAAACAGCGCCACGGCAGTCGGCAAAGTTGCTATTAGCGTATCTAGCTTAAGCGCAATCCCGGTAAGGGTGAAAAACGCGACATAGACATACGGCCCGATGACATGCAGCAAGTCGCTAAACTCAACACGGTGGGCCGTAAAATTCGTGACATATAGCCCCGCGATGACTGAAATCAACAGCGGTTCGAGCACGATCTCAATCGGGAAGCCGCCGCCATAGGTGAAATCGCGCACCTGAGACGTCAATTCGTAAATCAGGAAGCCTATGAGCAAAATGCTGCCAATTTTGACCTGGCGGGATAGATGTCGGCTGAGTAAAAATTCCAAAATTTTGCCGCTGACCAGACCCAAAACAACCGACAAGATCAAATCAATCGCCAGGATAATCACGAAAAAGACATCAAAGCCTGCGCCACGCAACAACACATCCGCCACAGCAACCATCATCGCGAAGGTCACGATGATCACCACATCCATCGAAATAGTGACACCGAGCACCGTTTTTGTGAATGGCCCGCGCGCGCGCACTTCTTGAATCACGGGAATGGCCACGGCGGGGGCCAAGGCCGCCAACACAGTGCCGCCGAGCAAGGCCACGGCCAGGCGTTCGGCTTGCGGCATGTCCTCCATAAACGTGATGAAATCGGCCAATAGCAAAATTGCCAGCGTGCCCAGGCCCACGGTGATCACTGTCAGCGTGATCGAGATAATGCCAATACTGCGTAAGCGGCTCTGTAACTCGCGCAAATAGAGTTCATTACCCGCTGTGAAGGCGATAATGGCCAGCGCGATGTCGTCCACAAAGCGCAAATCATCGGCAGTATTCGGCGGCAGGAGTTCCAGCAAAAAGGGGCCAGCTAATGCACCCGCGAAGATATAGCCTGTGATGTAAGGCAATTGCAGCCTAGAAAACACCAGACCAATTTGTTTGGCCGCAATCGCGATCAAAATAAAGCTGACGAGTAAGGCAATGAGCTCCACAAGAATTTAGCTTTCTGATTGGCGGGTGGCTGATTGTAGTGCGAATGCAGGTTGTTGTCTATCAAAACGGAACGAGCCACGCGGCTGACTCGCACCGCAGTGGCTATGATTTGGGTGGCTGTTGCCAGGTGATCCTGTGTTGAGCCTTATACGCTGCGATTTTGTCATCGAGCAAGGCTTTGATCTCGCCGGGCTCGGCGTGGCGCCCGATTTGTTTTTTGGAGAGAATAAGCTCGTCATTGACGCGCACATCAAATACACCCCCAGAGGCGGGGACCAGCGTCCAGTCGGCGATAAAATATTCCAAATTACGATCAGAAAGAATGTCCGTCGTTAAACTAACGACACGCGGTGTATAGTTTCAAGCCGCGCAGTAGGTAATCGTGATGTGAAACGTTGGCATACCGAATGCCATATTCAAATCCTTTGTCTATACAATCGGACAGGTGTCCATATTTTAACATGGTCGATCAAAAAAGGCCCCGCCAGCCCGGCGAGACCTTTTTGACATGTATCAAAGTATGGTGCGGTTTAGTACATATCCGGCATACCGCCACCGGGCATGCCGCCACCCGCGCCGTTTTCTTCGGGCAGGTCGGTAATCAACGCTTCGGTGGTCAGGATCATACCCGCGATGGACGCGGCATTTTCCAGCGCGCCGACAGTCACTTTGGCCGGGTCGATAATGCCCAATTCGATCATATCGACATATTCGCCCGTCATGACATTGTAGCCGATGCGCTTGCTTTTCTTCTGTTCCTGGTGTTGGCGCACGTTGCTCTGGATCACGCCACCATCTTGGCCCGCGTTCGCGGCGATTTTGCGCATAGGGGCCAGCAGGGCCTGGCGCATAATGGTGACACCGGTGTTCTCGTCATCGTAGGTCAAGCTGAAACCATCCAGCGCATCAACGGCGTTCAGCAGCGCCACACCACCGCCAGGCACGATACCTTCTTCCACAGCGGCACGGGTCGCGCTCAGGGCGTCTTCCACGCGATGCTTCTTTTCTTTCAGTTCCACTTCCGTAGCAGCACCCACGCGGATAATCGCAACGCCACCGCTGAGCTTAGCCAAGCGCTCTTGCAGCTTTTCGCGGTCGTAGTCGCTGGTACTGTTCTCGACTTCGACCTTGATTTCATCGATGCGGCCCTGGATGGCGGCTTCGTCGCCCATGCCGTCTACGATGGTGGTCTCGTCTTTGGTGGAAACCACTTTGGCCGCGCGGCCCAGGTCTTCGATGGCCACATTTTCCAGCTTGCGGCCTGTTTCTTCGCTGATGACCGTGCCGCCAGTCAGAATGGCAATATCTTGCAACATAGCCTTACGGCGGTCACCAAAGCCAGGGGCTTTGACGGCCAGCACGTTCAGCATACCGCGCAGTTTGTTCAGCACCAACGTGGCCAGCGCTTCGCCGTCGATGTCTTCGGCGATAATCACGAATTCGCGCTTGCCAATCTGGATGACTTTTTCCAGGATGGGCACGATGTCCGAAGCCGCGCTAATTTTCTTATCGTGGATGAGGATATAGGGGTCTTCGATGCTGGCTTCCATCGTGTCTTGGGCCGTCACGAAGTAGGGGCTAATGTAGCCACGGTCGAATTGCATACCCTCGACGTATTCGGTCTCGAACTCTAGACCACGGCTTTCTTCCACGGTGATAACGCCGTCTTTACCGACTTTGTCCATCACTTCGGCGATCAATTGGCCGATTTCGTCATCCTGGGCGCTAATGGCGGCCACAGAGGCGATTTCTTCTTTGGTGTTGATCTCCACGGCCATATCGCGGATGTAATCGGCGATTTTGGTGGTAGCCGCTTCGATACCACGTTTCAGCAGCATGGGGTTGGCGCCAGCAGCGACGTTCTTCAGGCCCTCGTTCACAATCGTCTGGGCCAATACGGTGGCGGTGGTGGTGCCATCGCCAGCGATATCGTTGGTTTTGGTGGCGGCTTCTTTCAGCAGTTGGGCGCCCATGTTCTCATAGGGGTCTTCCAACTCGATTTCTTTGGCCACGGTGACGCCATCATGCGTGACGGTGGGCGCGCCGAACTTCTTATCCAAGGCGACGTTGCGGCCTTTGGGGCCCAGGGTGGTGCTTACGGCATCCGCCAGCGTATCGACGCCTTTTTTCAGGCGGCGGCGGGCATCTTCTTGAAATACCAGTTGTTTAGCCATGTTGTGTCTTCTCCCTTACAGTTTCGTATGGTGATCGAACCGTGTAATGGGGCAGGTCGCTTAGGACTCAACCACGCCCAGAATGTCGGATTCTTTCATGATGAGCACTTTCTGATCGTCCAGCTTGATCTCGGTGCCCGCGTATTTGGCAAACAGGACCGTATCGCCCTCTTTGACATCTACAGCGATATAGTCGCCATCTTCGTCACGGCGGCCAGGGCCAACGGCGATGACCGTACCCTGTTGCGGTTTTTCCTTGGCCGTTTCCGGCAGATACAGCCCCGCTTTGGTTTGCTCTTCGTTTTCGGAAGGCTCTACCACGACGCGGTCGGCGAGGGGGCGCAGTTTGATTGCCATATTTCAAAACCTCCTTCTTAGGATTGGGCTCTGTTGGTTTGCGCAGTCATTTTTGAGTTTGATTTAGCACTCTATACAGCCGAGTGCTAACTGTGATGATACCATTCTCAGCAATTTATTCAACTGTTTGCTAGCAGTCTGATGCAGGATTTGCTAATTTCTAAGCTGATTCTGATATTAGGTTTGGGGGATGTTAGGAAGCCGGTTGCGGGGTCGGTACTGGGGTGGGTGTGACGGGTGGCGCAGCGTTGTCCGCGGGGTCGATGACCGTGCCACCGCAATCTTGGATGCCACCTGCGAATTGGCGTTGTAAATCCGCGTTGTTGGCCGCAAGTTGATAGCCTTCGCGCAAAATGGGAATTGCCAGATCGCAGCGCAGCATCGCGGCATGGGCGCGCCCCAGTTGCCACCAGGCTTCGATGTCATCCGTACCATTTTCAATGGCTAATTCCAGATTGACTATCGCTGGTGCATAGCTACCGGCGAAGAATTGCAGCCCCCCTAGCCAGGCATAACATTCTGAAGCGCTGGAATCAAGGTCTATACAGCGCTGAAAAACCTGCTGGGCTTCCTGCCCATTGCCGTTCGAAGCATGATTCAGGCCGATTTGAAAGAGCAGGTCGGTGTCGCGCGGGTTGCTATCCAATGCGCGATTGAGCAGTTCGATGGCCTCATTCGTCTGGCCGTTGCCTGTATAGCTATACGAGAGTTCTAACGCGATGTAGCTATGATAGGGCGCCGCCTCGCGCGCGATCTGATAGGCTTCGATGGCTGCTTCGCGGTCGAGTTGACGCTCGGCAATAAATCCTTGGGTGCGAAACACGAGCGCGATGGTTTCGGGGTCTGCCGAGCCTACCGTACGCAAATAGTCAATCGCCTCTTGGATATTTTGCACGGCCAGTTCCCGGCGTTCGATGCGCCAATAGGCTTCTGCAAGGACAGCCTTGGCTTCTACTGCGTTGGGGTCTAACTCTAACGCGCGTTGGGCATACGCAATACCTTCGCCGATGCGCCCAGCCCATACGAGGGCCAACGCGCGGATCGTCCAACCCATGGGCGACTCGGGTTGGGCATGGATAGCGCGCTGGCTTACATCTAACGCATTTTGGATGCGCGCTTCATCATCCCCTAAACTGGATGTAATGGCCCACAGCAGAGCCAAACGATAATGCGCTTCGACATCGTTGGGCGCTCCGGCCAGCACTTGCTCGTAGAGTTCGATGGCCCGGTTAAAGTTGCCGGTTTGATACGCGCTATTGGCTTCGACCAGCGTATTCGAGACATCGGGTGTGGCCGTTGGTTGGCGCGGAATAGCAGTCTGTACCCCGGCAATGCCGCGCGAAGCGTCATCTTGTAGCCCGAGCACCTGCTCGCGGATGATAAGCTGGTTATTGTACGCCCAATACATCGCACCACTAGCGAAGATCAACAACATCAGGTTACGAAACCAACGCAACGACCCGAATAATCGGCGCTCGCGCTTACCACCAGAGCGGTAGCGTTTGGGTGTTCGTAATTCCATGCCTAAAAGATTCCTATGGGCTCCGGTGGCACGGGGGTTGGTGGGACAGGTGTCGGGATAATGTTGCTGTCAAAACTATCGTCGCGCGCGGCACAAAACCCGAGCCCTTGGTAGATCAGACCTTCGACATTGGGTGCGGGAGACATCAATAAGGCCTCTTGCAGAATCGGCACGGCAATGGGGCAATTATCGAGCAGGTAATGGGCCAAGCCGCGCAGATACCAGCATTCGATCTCGCGTTGATTGAGCGGAAAGTTGGCGTCTTCTTGAATCTGTGCACAGGTTTCGAACGCTTCGATAGCGCCTTCGTAATTACGCCGGGTATAGCGCACCATACCGAGTTGGCGCCAGGCTTCGGGGAAGTTGTTATCCAGTTGTAAGGCTTGTTCGCAGGCTTCTTGCGCGCTGGCATCTTCGCGTTGCTGGAAGTACGTTTCGCATTTGCGTGTATACGCCTTTACGTTGGTAGGGTCGTTGGCCAGTACCTGGTCGTACGCAGCAATCGCAGCATCATAATCCTGTTGCGCAACGTAGTACACGGCCAGCTCAAAATACAGCGCGTCCAGGCGTGGCGAAATCCGTATGGCGTCGTTGTAAACCTGAATCGCCAGATTAAATTCGCCGACGAACGCCAACGACAGCGCCAGGGCGCGCATGGCATCCACGCTATTATCATCCAACTCGGCGGCTCGTTCGGCGCTCTGGATGGCTTGCCTAAACCGCCCTTGGTCACGATAGGCCATCGAGAGATAGGCATGGGCTTCGGCCCACTGCGGCGCGAGTTCAACAGTGCGTAGCCCGGCGGCGATAGCCTCTTCGCTGCGAGAATTTTGGGTTAGTGCCAGCGCATACATCGCTTGCGCGCGCGGGTCGTCGGGGTAATTTGCGACGGCACGCGAGGCTACGTCCAGTGCATCGGCGGCCAAAAACGCAAATGTACGCCCCGCAAAACTCCGGTAGATCAAAGCCCGCACATATTGAAACTGTATGTCCAAATTATCGGGCTCCATGTTGGCTGCCTGGCCATAAAGTTGGACGGCTTCTTCTAAGTCGCCCTGTTGAAATGCGGCTTCCCCTTGCTGGGCATATGTAATGGCCGTTGTGGTTGGGGTCGCGGTGCCATAGATAACTTGGATGGCCGAGGACTGGACATCCCCAAAATAGATGGTGACCAAAACGATCCCTGCCATCGAAAATAACCATAGCCCAAAAAACCAACCAGTGGCCCGGCGGCTACGTCTATGGCCGAATTGTAAACGCGAATCGCGACGATTGATTTGCATACTGTTATTCGGGTGACCAGTCGAATTACGCTAATCTTAACATGCTTGGTCGTGAGAACAACCATGAATGCCCCACGCTCAGGCGGCGTTCGGGCTATCCTACGTTGCCGATCATATCGGTTTGCGTCCCCTTTTTGCAAGGTTGGATATGCTGCCGGGCCTGTTCTTCAACCACCAATCGGCTTGTGCTTCGACGTTTTTTGCCCCAGTAGATGTGTTGCTCTGGCTGCGGGCGTTTCGTATAATGAGAGCTACACAAGCCAAAGGGATATGACACATGCTTGATAAGAACCTTGCAGAGCGCTTAAAATCCGCGCGGGCCGCGCAAGACCACAAAGGCGCCAACCGCCCCGCCGCCGACCCCGTCGAGGTGTCCGCGTTGCGCGCGCGTATCACCGGGGTTTTGATCCGGGATGCGCGTATCGCCAAGGGCTATACGGTTGAGCAAGTGGCCGATGTGATGGGCGTGGGGGCAGATGATATGGTCGCTTGGGAATTCGGCCAAGCCTCGCCTAGCTTGCCCCAACTCGAATTACTGGCCTATTGGCTAGAAGTGCCCGTCACGCATTTTATATCGGGCACACAAACGCTGCTCCAACAATTGACCCAACGCGCGCTGGATGCCACCGAATATGAAACCCTGCGCAATCGAATGATCGGCGCTGAACTGCGGGGTCTGCGCGAAAGCGCCGGATTTACCCTGGCGTATCTGGCCGAACGGGTTGGCCTGGCACCCGAGCTACTCCAGGCCTATGAATATGGTCAGCGGCCTGTGCCTATCGTGACTTTGACGACGTTAGCCCAAGCCCTGAATATTAACATTACTGAATTTTTGGAGGGCACCAACCGTATCGGCAAGTTCCTACAAGCCCAAGAGTTACAACACACCTTTCAACAGATGGACCCCCAAGTGCGGCAATTTGTCGCTAATCCATCCAGCCATGCGTATATCGAACTCGCCATGAAATTGGCTGAGATGGACACGAATAAGTTGCGTAACATTGCCGAAAATTTACTTGAAATTACGCTGTAGCGCCGGGCAAGCCTACGCTACACAGCATCAGGATAAAAAAGGATGACAATGCATGTCTGAAGGCAGAAGATTACAAGTCAAAGGTGTTCGCCAGTTTGAGCAACGCCAGTACGATGAGGCTCGGGCCACCTTCGAAGAAGCACTCGCGGCCTTAGAAGCCGAGAATGACCCCGTGGGCGTGGCTGAGCAACGGGTGAACATTGGCCTGTGCTACCGGGCTGAGGAAGACTATGACGCCGCGCTAGAACATATGCAAGCGGGTTTAGCTGTGTTTCGCGAGCATGACGACCAGCGCTTGATCGCGCAGGCGTTAGGGAATATGGGGTTGGTGTACGCCAAGCAAGATAATTACGAGCAAGCGCAAACTACTTATCGCGAAGCCGCCAATATCTTCAAAGAATTAGATGATAACGATGATTATGCCGAAACCATCATGGCCCTGGCCGATATGTACTTCAAAGCGGGGCAATTGATGCAAGCCGTCGGTACATTCGAAGCCGCTTTGGAGCATGTCCGCGAACCCAACCGGCGGCAGAAGATGGCCAAACAATTGCTAGTCGTGAAAAATCGTCTGATTGGCGAACGCAAAGATACCGAAGAAACCGCCACCGAAACCACCGGGCGCGAAAGCCGTCGGCAACGACGCTTGCGCCGCCAAGACCAAGACAGCACCGAATAAGCCATGCCATGGTGGCGCGCCCTGCTGCAATACGGCTTCTTGGCGCTCGTGCTGGTTTTCATGGGTCTGTATATTGCCGATCAATGGGCGATGATTAACCAAAGTTCTGTGACCATCAACTGGGCCTGGCTTATCCTGGCCCAGGTGCTTTTCACCCTGGGGATGGGATTATTCCCGTTTTGGGGGCGCCAACTCGTGTACCGGATGGACGGGCAAATAGCCGTTCCGCACATGCTGCGCGTCTTCTATCTGAGCATGGTGGCAAAATATCTACCCGGTAGCATTTGGTCTTTGCCCAGCCGCAGTTATCTCTATTTTCGTTATGGCCTGACTGCCGAGCAAAGCCTGGCCGTAATGATTTGGGAAGCGGGCACGATGACCTGCGGCGCGATTTTACTCGCGATTATCGCGATACCATTATTGACGGGCTCGTATTACCTCGGCCTCATCTGGGGATTATTTGGGGCATTTCTGGTGGCGTTTTGCGCGGTGGCGCTCGTGCTGCCTCGGCCCTGGTGGCAGGCGATGTTGGTGCACTGGCGTGATCGCCTCGGGACTGAAACCGCGCCGCACACCTGGCGCCAAAGCGCGTCTAACCTGCTGGATAAACTCGCTAACTTGTTGGCGTCTCGGCAGCTTGTGCCCGCTTGGCCCACCCTGGCACTTTTCATATTCGGTTATGCGGCGATCTGGTGCGTCATTGGGCTGGGTTTTGCAGCCATCGTGCTGGCCTTGGGCGTAACCCTGACCCTCTTTGAGGCGCTGCAATTGGCGGCACTCTTTGCCATGGGTTGGGCAGCAGGATTCTTGGTGCTTATCGCGCCCAGTGGCATCGGTGTACGTGATGTTATCTTAGCTGCCGGGGTTGGGATGTTCGCTGAGTCCCCCATTCCCTTTTTGGTGGCCGTTATCGCGCGTTTGTGCTGGACCGGGGCTGAGCTATGTGGTTTGTTGGTCGCGTTGTGGGTACGCCGTCCGCTAACGACGCTGTGATCCTAACGAATGCATACATTTGAGAGAATTACCGATGCAGAACCCAACTTACGAGAATATCCCAGGCAACTATTACGATAAATTTAACGCCAGCAACCCCGCCGTACGCTGGATTATGCGCGGCTTTCGTCATGGGTTGCAAGATTTACTCGCCCAAACGACATATCAGCGTGTGCTGGAAATCGGTTGTGGTGAAGGGCATATTCAGGCCCTACTCCAGATGCCTGGTAGCCTGGCCAGCGATATTGATCTGGATATTCTGATTATGGCGCGTCAGCGCTTTGCAGCAACGCATTATTTCTTGGCGGATGGAACGGCAATGCCTTTACCCTCGGGAGCATTTGACTTGGTACTCGCCATTGAAGTATTGGAGCACGTCCCTGCTCCAGAGCGACTTTTGCGAGAAGCTATACGCTTATCGCAGCGTTACTGTATTTTTAGCGTGCCTCGCGAACCCTTATGGCGGGCATTGAATATGGCTCGGGGAAAGTACCTGGCCGCCTGGGGAAATACACCCGGTCATATCAATCATTGGAGTACAAATGCTTTTCTCGATTTCGTAGCCTCTCAGGCACAGATCGTAGCCCACAGCCAACCATTTCCCTGGACGATGGTACTCTGTGAGGTCAATTGATGTCGGGGCCAGACCAGTTGGCTGAGGTCGCTTAAGCTACGGGGCCTAAGCGTCCAATTCGATATACAAGCGTTTGTTGGCACCGCCTTTGCTCTTGTATTTTGTAATGCGAATCGTGCCGACTTCTTCGGTGTTGCGGACATACGTACCGCCATCGGCTTGTAAGTCTAGCCCTTCAATTTCCACCACGCGCACTTCGGTAATGTGCTCGGGCAATAGATTCACCTTGGTGCGGATCAAATCCGGGATGGCGAAGGCTTCGTCACGCGGCAAGATACGGGCGGACACAGGCCGCGCCTGAGCAACTTCGGCGTTGATCTTCTGCTCAATCTCCGCGATGGTGTCCGGCGTGAGGTTGTCAAATTCAAAATCCATCCGCCCGCCGAGGATGTCCATATTACCGCCTGTTACGCTAACGCCATAATCGCGCCAGATTACGCCACACAGGATATGCATGGCCGTGTGGGTGCGCATTGCACCGTAACGCCGATCCCAATCCAAGCCCGCTTGCACGGTGGTGCCGATTTCGGGCAAGTTTTCCCCTTCGACCACATGCCAGACTGTATCCCCCTGCTTGCGTGTTTTGCTGACCCGATAGCGCGCGGCCTCACTTTGCAAGTGACCAGCATCCGGTTGTTGACCGCCGCCGCCAGGATAAAACGCCGTGCTATCGAGCGCGACCGCGTGCCCTTCGGCATCTATGGCCGTGACAGTCGCCGAAAAATCCCGCATATACGGGTCGTGTAAATATAGTAATTCCGTCATGGAGAAGCCTCGCTTTCATCTTCAGCCGGCAGTTCGATTTGCAGGTCGTCATCAATATTAAAATAACGCGCCTGCCAAGTTTGCGCATACACTAGTGATAGGGTGTCGCCGGATGCCTCATCCTCGGACAAGGCTAATTCGACCTGGAAATCGATGACCAGGGTCATCTCGATAGGTTGGTTGGTCGCTTGATCCACCCACAGCGTGCCTTGCACGGCAAGGGCGTCTTGAATCGCAGTGACGAGGCGCGTATGGTCAATGGTGATATCCAGTTCGGCCACCAGATTATCGACATCGAAAGCCAATTCGGTCAGCGCGGCGGCGGGGTCAAAAGCAAATTCGTAGCCTTGCAAAGTTTGCTCATTCTCTCGTACTTGCACGCCCAGGTCGAAAACCGCCTGCGCAGTAGCCAGCAAATCTAGGGTCAACAGGGTTGGCTCCGTAGCCGAGAAATCAAGCACGTCGGCCACCCCCAGCCCAGGCGCGGCATCCTCCAATGCGATTTCTCGCAGGGCCTGGTCACCCAAAATCAGTTGATCATCCACGTAAATAAAGTGGGCGGTTTCACTGGTTTGTTGGGTCGGTTCGTCAGCGCCATCCATCAATGTTTCCAGCAGAATCGTCCCCTGCGCAGCTTCGGCAGCCCGGTTCAGGCTAACGTTACGTTCGCGGCGCAGTTGGCTTACTTCCCACAAGGCCGCGCCACTCTGGTTCGTTACTTGGGCATAATCCGTTTCGAATTGGTCGCTAAAGCGATACTGTTGCCAACCCTGGGCCATCCTCAGCGCTTGGGTTGTCTCGGTCAAGAGGGCTTCTTGTTCGGGGCTTAAATCGGTTTGTGCCCGCAACCCAACGGGCCAGCTAAAGCATAGCATCATGATAAGCAGAAGGCGCCGCATTAAACGATTCTCCGGGGTTATACATTCGCTGTGTGCCCTAGATTAGCGTTTCCGGCGCACCCTGGCAAGCATCGCGCATTGGTGGATGTGGCGCGAACCGCTACAATGGCAACAGCGTGTAAGCCATAGTCATGAAGGATTAACGATGCGCAACAGTCTAACAGGCCGTTTGATTACCCTTTTGGTGGTTGTTATGGTCGGATCGTCCGTGATGGGCGGCTCGGCTCAAGACAATGGCTCGGCAGAAGTCGTTTATTCTGTCGCGTTCGGGCTAGTGGATGGCCGTTTGAATGTCGCGTCGCTTTTGTCCGATGGCAGTTGGCAAGTCGGCCAATCCGAAGGGCGCGCCCTGTTTGGCGAGGTCGATACACAGTTTGTACAACCACGCTGGACGGCGGATGGGCGTTACGTCTATATGACCATTTACGAACCCGGTTCTAACAGCATCGCGACACGCATTCAGCGCTACGACGTCGCAGCCCAAACCAGCGAAATTGTCCTGGATACTTTTCCACCCCGCCAACGCGGCGACGCTACCGCGCTCGTGGGCCTGAATGCGCTCTCGCCGGATGGCCAATATGCTTGGGTTTCACGCTTGCGCACGGGCGAACAACAACTTTTTGATCTGCAAAATGGGCGCGTTTTGTCCACCGGGCAGCTATGCCCAGCCCAGGTTTTAGAGTGGCAGGCAGATAGCGTCCTGATGGCTTGTACCGGGCTAGGGTTTGCGCCGCCAGATATTTTTACGCTCTCGCTAGCAGATGGCGCGCGGGGTAGCACGTTGTTGCCACCACCGTTAGATGAAGCCAACCCGCTCAGCAGCCATATCACGGCTGTCGAGCCTCTGGCGGAGGATCGCTTGCTGGTGGGGACGTTCACAACTCAGGCAGATGCGGTGCCGCGTTATGTGGGTGTGATCGCCCGCGATGCCTACGATGGGCAGTATTTCGGCCCAGGGCGCGCGGTACGGCCTCGGCCTGATGGTCAACAGATTGCGTATATCAGCGCAGGGCGGGTGCAACGTGCCGACCTGGCCAGCAATACAACCACTGACCTGGGCACGGCGTTGCTAGAAGGCGGCACCGCCTGGCAAGATGATGCCTTACGCTTTTGGCGCCCCGATACGACCCCAGACGGTGACTTTCGGCTGGTGCGTGTGGAAGCGCAACCCCTACGACGTGTAGAAACCGTGTACTATGTTGGTGTGGCGCCCGAACGTTACACCTTTGCACCGAATGCCGCTGATGTCTTCGCGTTGGAGTTCCGCCCTAGTGCGACCGAAGCATTTGTCGAACTGTATCGTGACGGCGAACTC
Source organism: Anaerolineae bacterium (assembly GCA_034437075.1). GTDB lineage: Bacteria > Chloroflexota > Anaerolineae > Aggregatilineales > J027 > DAOTVD01. The sequence goes on along the minus strand of DAOTVD010000410.1, from coordinate 5,211 downwards.
ATTTGGGTAAGTGATTTTGCGTTCCCAGGGAGTTACACCACCCTGCAAAATCCGCAAGCCGAAGCGTTGTATTGGTCGCCAGATGGCGAATGGTTACATATGGATTTCCGGCCCGATTTACAAACGCCTGTGCAAACGCTATCGGTCAATGTGCAAACTGCGACAGTCCGGCAGGCGCCCGAAGCGCGCACGCAATTGGTGAGCCAGTCGCCCGATGGCGCGTGGTGGCTGTATACCCCGGCTTTTCCTGACGCGCTCGACCAACCCGCCTCGGTTATTGCGCATAATCCCGCGACCAATCAAACTGTGCAGATTAGCGAATTTGTGGCCCCCTATACGACGCCCTTTTTCCCCACGAATGCCAATTATATCTGGTCATCTGCGGCAGATTCAGAGTAACGGGGGTGCTAGGAGGCCGTCAAAAACTGACGCAGTGCAAATAAAACGCCCATCCCAAGGGCCCAGGTGGCATAGCCAATCGCGATAATGGGCACCAGGCCCCATCCGGCGCGGGCAGCGCCCCATGCGACGATCATGAACAACAAGGTCGGGATAATGTTCAGAAATAACGCGCTGTTGTAGTCCACCATGGCTTGTTGTTTGTCTTCGGCCCCGGCGTAGATAATCCACATCCCCAAGGGGATATTGATGGGCGCTACAGCCGCGATAGCCGCGAACGTGCGCGAATAATCACGTAGAATCCCGATGGCGATGATAATCAGAATAGACACAAAAATCGGCAGATAACGCGACACATCCATATTTGACCCCTTTTGAACCTTAAAACGTTTTAGGTATTGCATTTTAGTGGTTGACGGTTTTACAATGATATTGTAACTTGAATAGTGGAGTTATGAGTATGCTAGACGTTAAGCCGCGTATCGAAACGAACGCGATTTACTCGCGCCGAGAAACGGCATACGCTCTAGGTGTAAGCCTGAGTACGCTCAAGAAACTCATTGACCAGGGTTACCTGGAAGTTTCGCGGCCACCAGGCATGCGGCGTATCTTCATCAAAGGGGAAAGCATCTTGGCCATGTTAGAGCGCACGACGCTAAACCCGGCAGATGAACACGAAAAGAAGGAGCAACATGCATGACGGGTTACCGTTTACAACGCCAAATTGACCAACCCCACAACGTCAGTTGCGGTCTGATGTCCGTGAATGATGATAACTGGGCTGGTGATCTACCGGCGTCGTTTGAAAGTCTATTGACGAAAACACCTGCCCGCGCCCACCTAGGAGCTGTGCCAGTGTAGCAACAGGTTTGCCCCTGGATAGTTCTCGAAACGAGGCGTGGAGCGCAAAATCCACGCCTCGTTTTGGTTAGGCCGGGTAGCAACAAGAAAGAGGATACTGATGATCGACATGCGTATTTTGGAAAAGATTATGGCCGAGCAGCTTACCGCCGAGCATTTTGAGGCGCTCCTGGCGATTATGGACCGCCTGCACGATGCCGCCGCCGTCGATCAGTTGCACCGCGTCTCGACGCTGGATACCCAGCAAATTCTCGGTTGGTTGGATGACATCATCTTCACCGCCGAAGAAACCATGCGAGAACTGCAAGGGCACGCCCTGACGGATGAAACCCCCTGGTCGGATAACTAACGCCACGGCTCATAACTCCGCCACCCAAGCCCATCCTTTTGCGACCATCAAAAAAAATAGGTGTTGGCCCGCTTCGGCGGGCTTGGGTTTTTTTCTACAATCTGTTAGGGTGTTTGGCGAATAGTGGTAATACAATTCCCCAGAATACCGCCATCGCTTTGAGTGGTTGCAACGGCGTTATAATCCCGCGATTGCCCATCGATTTCGACAACAGCGGTGATCTCAACCTCGTTGCCTGTGCCCTCTTGGAAGGTGCTGAAGCTCGTGAAGGTTGCGCCCTGGCTTTCTAAGCGATTGGTTTCTTGCTCGGCCTGCGAGCCTTCGCACACGGCATTCAGCGCCAAATCATAACTGCCTGATTGGATCGCAGTACCCCAGAATGTAACCGCGCCGACCGGCTGACGAAGCCCCAGCGCAAGCAATGCGATACAGCATACACAACACAGCAGCACACTCCCACCGCCACAGCCCAGGACAAGCAGCAACACGGTTCGGCCCCCGCCACCCCGCTTTTGGGGTTGCGGTTGTACATTCCCAAAGCTACTGGCGTTGTAGTCTTGCTGTTGTGGGTCCGGAAAATCGAAGTTACTCATGCAAGAAATCTCCACGTTTTGACAGTTGCGACCTTCATTATGGTCAGACTACCTAAAAAGGGCAAATATCCGTAGCGGTATAGTTCCGATTGGCGAATCCATAGCTATTGAGAAACGCCAGAGCCTCGGGGCGCGTGGAGGTCACTAGGCTGCGGACGGCCTGGCAGCCTGCGCTGGGGCTTTCGGTGGCCCGAAAGGTCTCTATAAAGGCCGCACCCCAGGCCGCAAACGCGCTTCCTGGTGTGCCTTCGGGGTTCTCGCTCGCCAGGGTTTCCCACAGATTATCCACGCGCGGGTCGCCAATGTTGGCGTAAATGGTCATGATGCGAAATGCGGCAAAGGCGCGCAACTGCGCGGTCTCGTTGGGCAACGTCCAGGCTTGTAAGTCCGTCTCGTTGCGCACGGCATTGTATGCCCGCAGGGCCTCGCGAGTGTTCCCGGCGGTCAGTTCGGCGTCGGCATCATGCAATTGATGCACGCGATACACCGGATCATCCGGCGTGCGCACGGCCAATACGTAGTTCTGGCCCGTCCAGTCCCAAATATCGAGAATGGTGCGGGTTGGCCCGGCAGCGGGGCTGCTGGGCGCGCTACTGGTGACCGTGATCTCTAACACGCCGTCGCTGTCAATATCCACGATCCCCAAGCGACCATTAATGGCCAGGATTTGCCCACTGTTTAGCGGCTCGAAGATACCCACCACGGGCCGCCAGGTTAAGATGATCCCTTCGCGGTTGCAGGTGGTGGCGCTGCACGATTGAGTATCGTAGACGACCTCGGCCACGGTATCCGCGTTCATATCCCCCACGCGATGCAGCACGGGCAACGCCACCCCAGGATTCGCAGGCGTGCTATACAGCAAGCGATACCCGCCATTATCGCAGCCATAGATGAGCATTTGGCCGCTATTCAGCACGGCGTCGGGGTTGTAGCGCGTGGGGTCAAATAGATTAATGATAATTTCCGGGATTTTATCGCCGGTCAGGTCGGTGTCGGCTTGCACAACCCCACCCTGGCCCGTGATGGCGCCCCAGTCGCGCAAGCTACTTTCTAGGACGGCAGGGGCACCGCCATTGCTCAGGTAAACCCCCAGCGCGGCGGGATACTCGCGGAATGTGGCGGGCGGGGCGGGCGGCGCCACGCCGCGAATCGTGGGGCAGTCGTCCGGCTGAAAGGCGGGTTGGGGTGTGGGCGCGCTGGCGGTAGCCGTCGCGTTTTGGATGCGTACCACGGCGGCAGTGCCCGTTGCGGCGGGGCCTACCAATTGCCCGGCAGGTGGAGGCGATTCGACTTGCGTGCCGGGGGTTGGGCTTTCGCCCGGTACGGGGTCCATCCAGACCGAAATTTGCCCGCCAGGCGTGGCCGTGCGAAACGGGCGTGGCGATGCCGTCGGGTCGGCTGGCTCATTGATGCGCCCCTCGAATACGCTGCACCCGACCAGGAGTGCCACAAGCACCCCCCCCAAGATGACACGTCCCCACATCGGCGTTAAAGCTGGTTAGCCATGCGACGACCGCACGGCTTGCGTATCGGTGACCGGATGTGCCTCGGCGGCGGACGACTGGTCTGCGCGGGCTTCTTGTTCCAGGGTTTCTAACGCGGCCTGGTCTGCTTTCAGCATCCGGTAGCGCCACCAGATGCTGGCCACCAGAGTGAAAAAGACCGCAAACCCCACCGCATAGCCCGCGATTAGATAATCGACAGTATCGGGTGTCGGCATAATCTTGTCCTCAGTTGATTGTGCTATAGATCGGCCAATATTTGTGCGCGCCGGGCCTGCACTTGCTCGACGCGATTTTCCAGGCGGATACGATGCCATAGCAGCACAATAGCCACCCAAATATACATCCCCAGGCTCACCAAGAGCGTGGTTTGAATGCGTCCGGTGACGTTGAAATCACCTAGCGCGTCGGGTTGTGTCACCGAAGGGCCAACCACCACCGGATGAATGACATCCGGGCGAACGCGGATGATGAACACGGTCAACAACACGCTACTAAACGCCAGAATCGCATACACTGCCGCGAACCGGCGCCGCTGGTCGGGGTCTTCGATAGCCGCGCGCAAAAACAAATACGCGGCGTAGGTCAGCGACATAATCGCGATGGTGGTCAGACGTGGGTCCCACGTCCAGAAGGTGCCCCACACTGGGCGCGCCCACACCGCCCCGGTGACAATCGTCACGGTGGAAAGACCCAGGCCGACCTCTACCCCGGCCACGCCCAGATGATCCCATTTGATGGCCCGCGTGCGCAAATAGGCCATGCCCGCGAACAAGGCCACAAAAAATGCCAAAAATGCCCCGGCGAACGACCCTACATGGATATAAAAAAGGCGTTGCACCTCGCCCATGGTCACTTCGGTGCCAGGGTATAAAAAGTTCATCAGGTTAGAGCCCAAAAATAAGAGCGCTCCGCTAATGGTCATGATCCACAGTAAACGTGTGCGGTTCTCAGCATATGCCATAGCCATTCTTTTCCTAACGATCTTCACAATAGCGGGAGTTTAGCACCCCCAGGCCGCGCCAGACAATGCCAAACGCTAGGCGGCAGGCTTGCGCCGCCCCAGGAAAAAGCCCCCGCCGACCATAGCCACGCCCAGGATGCCCATTCCGAGGGGGATGGTTTGGCCGAATAGCGTTAACTGATCGATGGCCTCTTGGGCTTCAGATTTGGCCTGCTCGACCGATTCATCGGACGCGCGATAGATGAATTCATTAGCGACCACGGGCAACACATCGTCCAGGATGGCTGGGTCTTGATTGAAATTCTCCATCGTGCCGCGCATATGCTCTATGATTTCCGGCGGAAAGGTCACGGTACGGCGTTCATACTTCACCGTGTCGATAACCGTGCCCGTGATCGGCTCAACCCAGTATTCGCCCCAAAAGTCATGCGCGTAAATCAGCGGAGCCGTTTGGGGTTCGCCTGCGGGGATGTCTTGGGTGGCTTCGATGGCCAGGCTGATGAGCACAGGAAACAGACTCTGCGCGAGTTGTTCGATCTCGGG
>DAOTVD010000409.1:0-2736 GCA_034437075.1 Anaerolineae bacterium | reverse complement strand
CCTTCAACGAGCCTATAACGGCTAAACGAGCTCGTTAACCCGCCCCTATTCTACTCGATCCTATAGCAGGCTAAAGCCTGAAGTGGTACGCTACTCGCATCATAGATCATTATCAGTGCCCGCGCCCGTGTTTATCGGAGGCTAAAGCCTGATGTGGTACGCTACTCGCATCATAGACTCGCTAAGACCTAGAAAGATGATCTGTTGCCATGCGCCTAGCCCTTGTGCATGACTGGTTAAATCAAATCGGCGGTGCCGAGGATGTCTTGCACCATCTCTTCGAGATGTATCCGCAGGCACCTGTGTTCACCAGCATTTATGATCGGGAAACCATGCCCCCCGTCTGGCAAGCCCGCGACATTCGCCCCTTATGGCTAGATCGCCTGCCCGGCATTCACGACCACCACCAGCGCTATTTGCCGCTCTATCCGCTGGCCTGGGGCGGCCTGCATCTGGATGATTACGATGTGATCCTCAGCAACAAGAGCGGCTTTTGCCATGGGTTCCATAAACCCGAGGGGAGCTTGCATATATGTTATTGCCTGGCACCCACGCGCTATGTCTGGAACTTTGCGGCTTACGCCCAGCGCGAGCAACTGGGGCGGGTGCCCCGCGCCGCCGTGCGCGCCCTGCTCCCGTGGTTGCGCTGGTGGGATAAACGCGCCGCCGACCGGGTAGACCATTTCATCGCTATCAGCACCGACATACAAGCCCGCATCCAGCGCGATTATGGACGCGAGGCCCCCATCATCTACCCGCCCGTGGATGTACAAGACCGCTTTCAGCCCGCCGCCCAGCCCGACGATTATTTTCTGAGCCTGGGGCGCCTGGTGCCCTATAAGCGCGTCGATTTGGTCGTCGAAGCCTGCACCCGGCTCAATCTGCCGCTGAAGGTCGGCGGCACAGGGCGCGACCTGGAACGCTTGCAAGCGCTGGCCGGGCCAACCGTCGAATTCTTGGGCTTTGTGCCAGACGATGACCTGCCCGATTTATTCGCGCGGTGCCGCGCCTTCATCTTCCCTGGCTTTGAAGACTTCGGCATTACGCCCGTGCAGGCCCAAGCGTGTGGGCGCCCGGTGATTGCTTATGGCGCGGGGGGCGCGCTGGATACCGTGCTGCCGGGCATCACGGGCGAACACTTCCACGCGCAAAGCGTCGAAGCCCTGATGGCGGCCTTACAAACCTTCGATGCGACGGCTTACGACCCGGCGCGCATCCGGCAACACGCGCTGCAATTTGATAGCATGGTCTTCCGCCAGCAATTAACCGACTATATCCATACGGCTTGCGAGGCTCACGGAATCAGGCCCTAGATAACGTAGAATTTCTTTTGGCCCATTGGTACACTAGATAGTAGGTAGCGTGAGGCTCAAAGATTTTTCAGCTTACGTTTTGGCATCAAGATATATCACCATATCATATAATAAGGAAAAGTGATCATGGGTAAGCAAGCACTTTACTTGCGCTGGCGTCCGCAAACCTTTGATGACGTCATTGGGCAAGAACACATCACCCACACCTTACGGAATGCGCTGCGGCAAGACCGTATGCGCCATGCTTACCTCTTTAGTGGGCCACGCGGCACCGGCAAAACCACCACTGCGCGCCTCTTGGCTAAGGCCGTCAACTGTACCCACGATGATCGTGGCGCCCGCCCGTGCAATACGTGCCATAATTGCCAGGCCATGAGCGAAGGGCGTTTTTTTGACCTGATCGAAATTGACGCCGCCTCGCATACGGGGGTCGATGATGTGCGCGACCTGCGCGAGAAGATCACTTTTTCCCCCAGCGAAGGGCGCTATAAAGTCTATATTATTGACGAAGTGCATCGCTTTTCGGGCGCGGCGTTTGATGCCTTGCTCAAGACGCTAGAAGAACCCCCGGCCCATGCGGTCTTCGTACTCGCTACGACCGAAATCGACAAAGTGCCCGCCACGATCAAAAGCCGCTGTTTGCTGTTCGAATTTCGGCGGGTGCCGGTGCGGGAGGTTGTCGAACGTTTGCAGACCATCGTGGATGATGAAGGCATCCGCGTTGATGCCCCGGCGCTGGAACTCATCGCGCGGCAAGGTACGGGCAGTGTGCGCGATAGCATCAGCCTGCTCGACCAGATCATCGCCGACCCCAACCAACACATTTCGCTAGCCGATGCGCAAAATATGCTCGGGGCTGTGAATCATCAAGCCGTTCAGGCGCTTGTCTGGGCGCTCATCGAGCAGAATGCACCCGCCGCGCTACGCACGCTGAATGCCGCCATCGACCATGGTAGCGATCCGCGCCAATTGGGCCAGCAAATTGTCGATCATCTGCGCCAAGTGTTGTTGGTGCAAGTCGGCGGCATAGAGACCATCGACGCGACAGACGAACTGCGCCGCATGTATGCCGAACAAGCGCTCGCGGCCACACGCTCAATGTTGTTGCGTAGCGTGCGCCATTTTAACCAGGCTGTGCAAGACCTGCGCGGCGGATGGCAGCCCCAACTGCCCCTAGAATTGGCCCTCATCGAAAGCAGCCAAGCCACCCACGACGCCCCCCAGCCTGCCGAACCGCCCCAAGACGTGCGCTACGAAAAAACGCGCGGGCGCAACCAGGACGAATTACCCCCGTCCTCGCGCCCAGCCCCCCCCCCACCAATGGCTCAACAAGAGGGCGACCAAGACGCCGACACCAACGACATCGCCAAAGCAGCGGACCGCATCAGTTGGGATATAGCCCAAAAACTCTGGCACACCCTCT
>DAOTVD010000408.1:0-21230 GCA_034437075.1 Anaerolineae bacterium | reverse complement strand
CCGGGTTGGCTGGCCAATCGCGCCAGCGACCAGAACACCCAAGCCAGCAACCCCAGCGCGATGAGTTGCGCGATATTACCCTGGCTCCATAGCTCGCGCATGCGCAACGGCGCCCAGGTATACGCAGCAGCGGCAAACAACGCGCCCGGTACAAGAGCGAACTGCCGCGCGAAAAGATACGCCCCCGTGCCCGCCAGCAGCACGCCCAGGGCTTGCAGCGCCAAATAGATATGGATCGGGTCGAAGTCGAAAAACGTAGAAAGCCCCCCGCCGACCAAGTGCGTCAGCGGGGCGTAAAAATTATGCAGCGGATAGCCGAAGCCCGCGTGCAAGTGCGGCGACCAACGCGGGTATAAAATCCCGTTTTCTAAGCTGAGCCCCGCGCTGAGGATGCGGTGTAAATGAAACATCGCATCGGCGGTGCGCGGTAACTGCCCGGTCAGAAAAGGCGTGATGAGGGGTAGCCCCAGTGCCGCCGCCGCAATGAGGCCGAGGTCGAAACGAAAACGCCGCATTAGCCCTGCGCATCATCCGCGATTTCGTCTTCCGCGATTTCGTCTTCCGAGCGGAAAGCATCGGCGTATTCGGGTGCCATATGCTCGAACAAATGCGGCGCATGGACAAAAATGCCGCGCCCACTGACAGCTAGTTGGCCATCTGGCAGGCGGATTTCGCTACGGGCATGGACTTTGCGCCCGTCCTGGGTTTCGACCCAGCCGCGCACCTGCACTTCCTGCGCCAAGGGCACGGGCTTATGGAAGTCAAACGAAATATGCGCCGCCACGGCCTGAAAACCCGCCCGCCAAACTGCCGCGCCCATGGTTTCATCCAGCAACGCCGCCGAGAATCCGCCATGGGCATGGCCGGGCGGGCCTTCCACGCGCGCATCCAGCACCAGCGGCGCGAAAACGCCGTCTGCATCCGCGTACAGGTCGATATTCAAGCTGTTGGGCCCCAAAAAGGGCGAGCCCTTAATCGGCTTTTGGGATGGCATCGTCAGCGTTAGCCTTCGGGATAGAGCCCCACGCGCGCGTTAAAATCCGCGATGAGGCGGTCGATGTCATCCACTTGCTTATGCACATTGTCCCAATAATCGCGGTCGTACCACTGGGCATCGAGTTCTTCTAGGTCTTTGCCTTGTTGCTCGATCCAGGTGAAATACTTCAGGTTATGAATGCGCTTGCGCGCGTAGTAGCCTAGTTCTTCCACATGGTCGGTGGATGTCCCCAGCAACCAGCGATGATAATCAGCGGCGGCATTTTGGGGGGTGTAATCGCCATGGGCGGCGCGTTCTTCTGCCACGCGGCTGCCATAGAGTTCCATCGAGTCAGTATTAACCGTGATGACGACATCCTGCGGGCCGAGTTCGTACCATTTCGCGAGTTTAATCGCGCTGAGCAGATTGCCAATGCACGAAATGCCGAATAGATCGAGTTGATCCAGAAAATCTTGCGGGGTGCCTTGCGCGGCCAGGTAATCCCGCCCGGCAGGTTCGTTAAACAGGCGCATAACGGCGATAGTCGCGCTGTCGTCAATGCCCATGACCATATCGGTGTTGCGCACGTTATGAATCCAGGGGATGTGTTTATCGCCAATGCCCTCGATGCGGTGCGCACCAAAGCCATTGTAAAGTAATGTCGGGCATTGCAGGGCCTCGCTTGCGCCGATTTTCACCATGGGATGATGTTCTTTCAGGCGGTCGCCCGCGCCGATGGTGCCCGCCGAGCCGGTCGCGGCGACGAAGCCCGCCAGGCGATCACGCGGGGCCATGACTTGGCTGAGGACTTCCAACATAGCCGCGCCAGTAACGTCATAATGCCATAGATGATTGCCGAGTTCTTGGAATTGGTCGAAGACGAAAACATCTTCGCGGGTTGCCTTGAGTTCTTTTACTTTGTCGAAGATTTCTTTGACGTTGCTCTCGGTGCCATACGTGGCGATAACTTCCCCGGCGACAGACTTCAGCCAATCGAAGCGCTCGCTGCTCATGCCTTCGGGCAAGATGGCCACCGAGTCGCAATCTAACAGCGCGGAGTTATACGCGCCACCCCGGCAATAATTGCCCGTGCTGGGCCAGACGGCCTTGTGCCGCGTGGGGTCGAATTGCCCGGTCACGAGGGCGGGGGCTAAGCAGCCATAGGTCGCGCCGACCTTGTGCGCCCCCGTGGGGAACCATTTGCCCACCAGGGTGATAATCCGCGCGGGCACGCCGGAAATCTGCGGCGGGATTTCCAAGAAGTTTACGCCGCCGAAGCGCCCGCCCTGCGCGGTGGGTTCGTTCTTCCAGGTGATGCGCGCCAGATTCAGCGGGTTGACATCCCACAAGCCGACATCCCCCAGGGCCGTGCGCAGCCCGGCGGGCAATTGCTGCGGGTCTTTCATCATGGCATAGGTGGGCATATAGATAGCGCGTTCGCGGGCCCGGGTGATGGTCTTTTCAAGGGTGGTTTGGTGTGTGGTCAGGTCGATCATACAGTCTCTCTTGTCGTCTTTAACTTGCCTATCTTAGCGCGCGTCTTCCAGATCGCCTAGACCACATTGCGCCAGGCCCCGCGCGGTTGCATCAAATAAATGCCCCGCCGCACGCCTACCCGGACGGGTAGGCTAGACCCTATCGTTTCCACTGTGGAAGACTACCCCAATACATGTTTAAGGCCGGTTAGATTTTTTTTAAGATTAAGCTACTCTGTAAAATTAGAGGATTATTTTTTATGAATGATATACAGGCCGAGAAAAGTCGATCATTCGAAGTCATTGGCCCCCTGCATAGCGGCTACGAGCGGGTGCTGACCACCGAAGCGCTGGCCTTTGTCGAAAATTTGCACCGCCAATTTAATACCCAACGTCAGGCGCTTTTGAAAGCCCGTCAAGAACGCGAAGCCGCCCTACATGCCGGGCAATTGCCCGACTTCTTGCCCGAAACCGCCGAAATTCGGGCGGCGGAGTGGCAGGTCGCCCCGACACCGGATGATCTGCAAGACCGGCGCGTAGAGATTACCGGCCCCTGCGACCGCAAAATGATGATTAACGCCCTGAACTCTGGCGCTAAGGTCTTCATGGCCGATATGGAAGATGCGCTCTCCCCCACTTGGGAAAACATCATCGCGGGGCAGATTAACCTGATGGATGCGGTCCGCCGGACGATTCGCTTCGAAGACCCGGCCAAGGGCAAAACCTACGAGCTTAACGAGCAGACCGCCGTTCTGCTGGTGCGCCCGCGCGGGTGGCATCTGGAGGAAAAGCATGTGCTGGTGAATGGCCACCCCATCTCCGCGAGCTTGTTCGATTTCGGATTGTATTTCTTTCACAATGCCCGCACCGCCCTAGAACGCGGCAGCGGCCCGTATTTCTATTTGCCCAAGCTGGAAAGCCACCTCGAAGCGCGCCTTTGGAACGATGTCTTTAACCATGCGCAAGATACGTTGGGCATTCCGCGCGGCACCATCCGCGCGACCGTGCTCATCGAAAATATCCTGGCCGCCTATGAAATGGAGGAAATTCTCTACGAATTGCGCGACCACATGGCCGGGCTAAACGCGGGCCGCTGGGATTACATCTTCAGCGCGATTAAAAAGTTCCGCCGCCAGGCCGATTATGTGCTGCCCGACCGCGCGCAAGTCACCATGACCGTGCCTTTCATGCGTGCGTACACCGAACTGATGGTGCACATATGCCACAAGCGTGGCGCACACGCCATCGGCGGCATGTCGGCGTTCATCCCCAACAGCCGCGAGCCGAAGATCACCGCCCAAGCCATCGAAAAAGTCCGCGAGGACAAAAGCCGCGAAGCGCGCGAGGGCTGCGACGGGACATGGGTCGCGCATCCCGGATTGGTGCCACCCGTGCTAGATATTTTTGACACGCACCTGGGCGACAAACCGCATCAGAAAGACCGCCTGCGCGACGATGTGCGCGTCAGTGGCGCGGATTTATGCAATCTGCCCGCTACGCCCGGTGAAGTCACGGAAGATGGCGTGCGCACGAATATTAACGTGGCGCTACAATACATTGAAAGCTGGTTGAACGGCAATGGTGCCGCCGCTATCAATAACCTGATGGAAGATGCCGCCACGGCGGAAATCTCGCGCGCGCAGTTGTGGCAATGGCTGCATCATAATGTGGCGCTGGCGGATGGTCGGGCGCTGACGAAAGACCTCTATGCCCAACTGCGCGATGAAGAACTCGCGAGCTTACGCAGCACATCACCGGAAGGCTACGCCCAGGCCGTTGAAATCCTAGACAAGCTCGTCTTGGCGGATACGTTCATCGACTTCTTAACCCTGGTCGCGTACGATTATATCGATTGAACGCATCGCAGATTAACACACACACACACAACCAATAAGCCGAACCAACGAACCAATAAGCTGACAGTATAATCAGGAGAACATAAACCTTATGGCAATCGCAACCCACCCCACCCAAACCAGCGCCGCAGATTTGCAACGTCAATGGGAAACCGACCCGCGCTGGGATGGCATCACGCGCAATTACACCGCCGAGGAAGTCATGAAGCTGCGCACGACCCTGCCCATCGAGCACAGCATCGCCAAATTCGGCGCCCAGCGCTTGTGGGATTTGCTGCAAAAAGAAGACTACATCAACACCTTTGGGGCCATCACGGGCGCGCAAGCCGTGCAAATGGTGCGCGCGGGCCTAAAGACCATCTACCTGAGCGGCTGGCAAGTCGCCGCAGATGGCAACCTGGCGGCGCAGACCTACCCCGACCAGAGCCTCTACCCGGCCAACAGCGTCCCGGCGATGATTAAACGCATCAACAATGCGCTGATGCGCGCCGACCAGATCGACCGCATCGAGGGCCGCCCCAGCGATCATTGGTACGTGCCGATTGTGGCGGATGCCGAAGCGGGCTTTGGCGGGCCGCTGAACGCCTTCGAACTGATGAAAGGCATGATCGAAGCAGGCGCGGCGGGCGTTCATTTTGAAGATCAACTGGCCTCGGAAAAGAAATGCGGCCACCTGGGCGGTAAAGTGCTGGTGCCGACCTCGACATTCGTGCGCACCCTAACCGCCGCGCGCCTGGCTGCCGATGTGCTGGACGTGCCGACGCTGCTCGTCGCGCGCACGGATGCGCAAGCCGCCACGCTCGTCACCAGCGACATCGACCCCTACGACGCCGAGTTCATCACGGGCGAACGCACCCCCGAGGGCTACTACTACGTGCGCCCTGGCATGGGGGCGGGCATCGCGCGCGCGCTGGCTTACGCGCCATATGCTGACCTCATCTGGCTAGAAACCAAAACGCCCGACCTGGACGAAGCGCGCGAATTCGCCGAAGCCCTGCACAAGCAGTTCCCTGGCAAGATGATGGCTTACAATTGCTCGCCCTCGTTCAACTGGAAGCGCTACCTGGATGATGACACCATCGCCAAATTCCAGCGCGAACTGGCGGCCATGGGCTACAAATATCAGTTCATCACCCTGGCAGGCTGGCACACGGTCAATTACTACACGTTTGATTTGGCCCGGCGCTACAAAGAAGAAGGCATGACCGCCTACGCCGCACTACAACAGGCCGAATTCGACGCCGCCGAGGAGGGCTATACCGCAGTCCGCCATCAGCGCGAATCCGGCACGGGCTATTTTGACGATGTGCTGAACGCCATCACCCAAGGCCAGGGTTCCACCAACGCGATGGCGGGTTCTACCGAAGCCGACCAGTTCTAATCCCTTCTGCGTATTCGCTTCTGCTGCCCTGCCGCGCGACCTTCGTCCGGTGGGGCAGATGTTGTAAGGCGCTCCGTGATTCGGGTATAGTCAATATAGAACACATCATCGCCTAGTTAGATTTATCGTCCTCCCCAAAAAAAGGATCATTTAATGAACAACAACGGCAACCCCAAATGGGTCTATCGTTTTGAAGAAGGCAATATTCAGATGAAACCCCTGCTGGGGGGCAAAGGCGCGGGCCTGGCGGAGATGTCCAGCGCGGCCTTGCCCGTGCCACCCGGCTTCACCATCACCACCGAAGCCTGCCAGGCCTATTACGACGCGGAGAAAATCTTCCCCGAAGGCATGTGGACGCAAAGCAAAAACGCGCTGAAACATGTGGAAGAACAAACCGGCAAACGCTTCGGCGATCCGCAAAACCCGCTGCTGGTGTCGGTGCGGTCTGGCGCAGCCATCAGCATGCCCGGCATGATGGACACGGTCCTGAACCTGGGCCTGAATGAACACACCGTCGCTGGGCTGGCCAAGCTCACCCAAAACGAGCATTTCGCGTGGGATGCCTATCGCCGTTTCATCCAGATGTTCGGCGAGATTGTGCTGCATGTGCCCGGCATCCGCTTCGAGCGCGCCCTAGAAGCCCTTAAGAGCAAAGCCAGCATCCGCGATGACAAAGACCTGACCGTGGAAATGCTGCAAGGGCTTATCAAGCGCTACAAAGATACGATCTTCGGCGAAGTACGCCAGGCCGTGCCAGATGACCCCGAAGAGCAATTGCGTTTGGCTATCGCCGCCGTGTTCGATAGCTGGATGAACAAGCGCAGCATCGACTATCGCCGCCTGAACAATATCCCCGACGACATCGGCACAGCGGTCACGGTGCAGACCATGGTGTTTGGTAACGCGGGGGATGACTCCGGCACGGGGGTTGCCTTCACGCGCAATCCCTCCACGGGCGAGCCTATCTTGTACGGCGAATATTTATCGAATGCCCAGGGCGAAGACGTCGTCGCAGGCAAACGGACGCCCATGCCCATCGCCAGCTTGCAAGACGCCCTGCCCGAACTGTATGACCAACTCGCCGAAGTCGCCAACCGCCTAGAAAATCACTATCGGGATATGCAAGACATCGAATTCACGGTGGAGCACGGCAAGCTGTGGATGCTGCAAACGCGCACGGGCAAGCGCTCTGGCAAGGCCGCAATCCGCATCGCGGTGGATTTGGTGCGCAGCGGCGTCATTAGCAAAGAAGAGGCCGTGTTGAAGATTACGCCCGGCCATGTAGAGCAACTCTTGCACCCCATCATAGACGAAAACGCCAGTTACACCATCTTGGGGACGGGGTTGCCCGCCTCGCCGGGCGCGGCCACCGGGCGCGTGGTCTTCGACGCGGACGAAGCCGAAGCGCTGGCCAGCGAAGGCAAAAAAGTAGTAATGGTCCGCCACGAAACCAACCCGGATGATTTCCATGGTATGGTCGCCGCGCAAGCGATTGTTACGGCGCGGGGGGGCGTCACCAGCCATGCGGCGGTCGTGGCGCGTGGGATGGGCAAATGCTGCGTCGTCGGTGTTGAAGATATGCAAATTGACTACCAGAAGCAATTATTCTCGGCGGGCGGCGTGCAAGTCTCTAAGGGCGATTGGGTGACTGTCGATGGCAACAACGGCTTGGTGCTGGATGGCAAAGTGCCCACCATTGAACCCGAACTGGACGACGACTACAGAGAACTCATGTCCTGGGCAGACAGCGCACGCCGCTTGCGCGTGCGCGCCAATGCCGACACGCCCGGTGACGCCCAAACCGCCCGCCACTTTGGCGCGCAAGGTATCGGGCTATGCCGCACCGAGCACATGTTTTTTGCGGATGAACGCATTACGATTATGCGCGAGATGATCATGGCGCCCAACGAACTGGCCCGCGCCGAAGCCCTGAAAAAGCTGCAACCCATGCAAATCGAAGACTTTGAAGGGTTGTTCGAAGCCATGGATGGCTTGCCGGTGACCATCCGCTTGCTTGACCCGCCGCTGCATGAATTCTTGCCGCGCTACGATGACCTGGCGCTAGAAATCGCCGAGATGAAGCTGCAACTGCGCCTGGCTACCAAGCTCAGCAAAATTGATGATCTGCTGCAACAGATCAAACAGCGCGAACAGGTGCTAGAACAGGTCGCGCGCTTGCATGAGTCCAACCCCATGTTGGGGCATCGCGGCTGTCGTTTGGGGATTGTCTACCCAGAGATCACACGTATGCAAGCTCAGGCCATCTTCAAGGCGGCCTTGCATTGCCACGAACGCGGCACCGACGTTCAGCCGGAGATCATGATTCCGCTCGTGGCCTTCGACCAGGAATTTCAACTTCAAGCCGAAATCGTGCGCCAGACTGCCGAAGAGGTCTTTAACGAGTACGGCCTACGCATCAATTACGTGGTCGGTACGATGATTGAATTGCCGCGCGCGGCGCTGATTGCCGATCATATCGCGGAACATGCCGAATTCTTCTCGTTCGGCACCAACGACCTGACCCAAACCACGTTGGGCCTCAGCCGGGACGACAGCGCGCGCTTTTTGCCCGGCTATGTGCGGCGCGGCATCCTGGCGGGCGACCCTTTCCAGACGCTAGACACAACCGGCGTCGGGCAACTCATCGAGATGGGCACCCAGCGCGGGCGCACCACGCGCGCGGATTTGAAAGTCGGCGTCTGTGGCGAGCACGGCGGCGACCCGGCCAGCGTGGATTTCTTCCACCATCATGGGCTCGATTATGTCAGTTGCTCGGCTTTTCGGGTGCCGGTGGCCCGCTTGGCGGCAGCCCACGCGGCACTAAAAGACCGGGCTGAGGTAACCGTTTAGGAGGGGGCTTCGTGCTGACCAAGCCGAACCTGTCCCTAGACCCCGCGCCCGACGACTCGAACCGGATTGCTTGGGCGTTGGGGTATATTCTGCATCCTTTCGTATTGTTTCCGCCCTCGGCGGCGCTGACCTTGCGCCACGAACCGCCCTTGCATAGCCTGGGCTGGATCGCGCTCATCGGCGCCATGACCATGCTGCCCACGGGGATTGTGATGATATGGCAACAACGGCGCGGAAAGTTTCTATGGCAACGGTCGTCGCGCTTGCCTGTCTACATCGTGGGGTGGATATGCGGGGTATGGTGCTTGCTGAAGCTGCTAGCGCTGGGCGCGCCGGAACGAATCATCGTGTGTAATGTGGCCATGCTGGTGTGGGTGCCAGCGCAAGCGTTCATCAATCAACGCTACACCAAAATCAGCGGGCATGCGGCGTCTAGCATGGGGGTGGCAGTCGGGTTGGGCATGTTGGGCGAACTCAACAGCCCCCCCATGGCGCTGACGGCCATCTTGGTCGTTGGCCTGACGGCTTGGGCGCGGCGCGTCACCAAGAACCATACGCCCCAGCAGATTTGGCTCGGTTGGCTCGTCGCTGGGCTTACGGTGGGCGGGACATTCGCGCTACTCCTGTGACGCCTCCCGCCAGAAGCCGCCGCGCGAAACCAAGCATGCGGTATAGATAAGCAAAATCGCATCCAGCGTATCTTGGCCTTTGGTACCGAGGGCTTAAGTCCTCGGTTGGTACAGATTTGTGTTCTGCTCGTCATTAGCTAATGTCGTCCGCGCCGCCCCCGGCAACGAAGGCCTGCATCACCTGCACGAATGTGGACGTGCTCAGAATCAGGCGATTGTCTATGATGCTGTAGACGCGGTAGCCATCATCCTCGCCGACAAATTCGGCGCGATACCCCGCCTGGCGGTAGCGCAGCAGCAGCGCTTGCACATCGGGCGGGTCTTCCCACACCAGGCGTCGGGGTTCGACGAGAATATCGCGTGTGGTTTCGTCAAAACTGGCGCGGATCATATGCAGGCTGTGCGCGTCTTCAATGAGCAACGCGCAATCAAAATCATCGGGGGGCGGCGCAGACACCATAGAATGATCCTAAAGCAATACGGTAATTAGCCAAAAGACGATCACCAAGATCAAGAAGCGCATACTCAGCCCCAGGTTGCGAAACTTTCGCGCGACGATAGATGAACGCGCGTGTAATTGCATCGCGACCTGTTCTTTCATTGCCTGTGATGTCAGATTCAGGTATTCTTTCATGTAGTCTTTCTCCGATATGTGGTTAGCATACCCGAAAAAGAATAGATTTTTGTTGTCATATGTGGGGGCTTTGACGCTCGGCATAGACGCCCGCAGCGCAAAGAAAAAGCACAGCGCTAACGTCACCAGAAATAGCGCCGTTGAAACCAGTTGGACGCGCTCTTGGGTGGTGCCATCTTCTAGCGCCTGGGTAATCGAAAAATCTTGCAATGCCACGCTGGCCACGAGCAGTACCGCCGTGCCCAAGATGATATTCGTCTTCATTTCGGCGATCTGGATTTGCATGTCCAGGTGATACCACATCATGTAGGTCATGCGCGAGGGGTCTAAATGCACATCTTTGAACTTCATCCCGCCGACATATTCTGTTACCCCGAAATGCTCTAGGTCGGCAAATTGACTATTCAAAACAGCGCGTGTCCCGCGTTCTTGCTCGGCGGGATATTCGTTATCACTCATTCGAGTTTTTCCTCATATAACCTTGCTTGCTCCGCTTTTTATCCTATACCAAAACAATAGTTGATGGGTAGCGCTAACATTTACATTATTACGATTCTTGCAGGGTCGGGGCCCGTTGGCGCTGGCGATATTGATCGGCAGTACGGCCCAGCAAGGCCGCGAAAATAATCAGCGCGCCCAGGATTTGCAGGGCGGTTAGAGGCGGTTCATCCAGCAACCAACTCGCGAAGATGAACGTAAAAACTGGCGTCAGCATGGTGTAAATCGAGAACGTAATCACCGAGATATTGCGCAAGCCCGTAAAGGAAAACATAAACGGGATGGCGTACCCCAAAGCCCCCAGGATGATGACAGCGGGCAAATCGCTCGGCGCGAACGCGGTAGTAGCGGGCGAGAACACAAGCAGGGGTGCCAACAAAAAAGGGGTCAGCGTAAACCGAAACGAGATGACATCCAGCACGGGGGTGCCCTGGCGTACCAATTGGCTAATCATGATAACACTGGTGGCCCAGCCCGCCACACTCAGCGCCGTCCAAAAGAAGCCTTGCACCGACCCACCGAGCGCGTCGCCCTGCAAATCATGCCAGCTAAACAGCAGAATACCCAGCGCGGCGAGCCCCAATAGCGGAAAAATCCGCCGCAAGCGGATCTCTTCGTCCTGCACCAACACCCGCCCGATGACGCTCACCAGCACCGGATACAGCGAAATATCCATCAGCGTAAACAACACGGGCGAAAGCTGCCCTAAAGCCAAATTCGCCCCAGCTAGGCCGAAGGCCGTCCCGATACCCAAGATGATAAACCGGGGCAAACGCGGGCGCAGGTCGTAGCCCAGGCGGGTGCCCTGGCGTAGGACACGTAAGCCCCCCGCCACCAGAAAACCGACCACCGCCGTGCCCATCGCCAGCGAGATGCCATCAATATCGTCAATGACAGCAGCGATAAATACGTTCCGCCCCGCCATCAGCGTCACAAAAATGACGATCAACAGATGGTATTTAATGGCCGTCTGCCCATCTGTTGATCGAGAAAGGTCGCAAGTTTAGCATCGTCAGTATGCTAATCGACCTGCAGCGCGTCGGGGACATCTTGTTCTACCCATTGGCCATCCTGGGCCTGGAAAACCACAATCCGCGCCTGGGCACAGTCGCCAGCCGCATCACAGGTGATGGTGCCCGAAAGTCCCTCAAAATCTTCCGTATTGCGCACCGCTTGCACCAGCGCTTCGCGCTCGATGAGCAAATTCCCGTCTTCGTCTACTTCGGCCACTTCTTCCAGCGCCGCCAAGATCATATTGGCCGCGTCGTAGGCTTGGGAGTGGTAGGCGCCCAACTCCATCGGCGTCACACCATAGACTTCTTCATAGCGTTGGGTAAACGCCTCGTAGGCGGCGGGGTCGCCCAGGCTCTGGCCAAAGGTGGTATACACACCTTCGGAAAATTCGGCGGCCTGCTCCAAGAAATCGGTCGTATTGACGCCATCCGCCGAGAAAAAGGTAAGGTCGGCCAGGTCGTCCCGGTTGCGCATGGCTTCCACCAGGCGCGCGGCCTCGCTCTCATAGCCGCCCAGATACAAAATATCCGGCTCAGCGGCGGCCACAGTATCGAGCACGTCACTATAATCTTCAGCTTCGGGGTCAATGCCTTCTTGCAAGGGGACTTCACCGCCCGCTAGCTGAAAATTGAGCGCGACCTGGCCGGCGAGTCCTTCGCCATAGCGCGTGCCGTTGTGCAACACTGCGATACGATCTGCGCCGAGCACTTCGGCCATGTAGCGTGCTGCCACAACGCCCTGCACGTTATCGCTAAAGATGGTGCGATTGGTGGTGTCGTAACCACGCGCGGTGAAGAACCCCGCTGTAGAGGCTGGGGATACCATGGGGATGCGCGCTTCTTCGTACAAATCCGAGGCCGGGATAGACGCACCCGAGCATAAATGCCCGATCACGGCGACGATGTCGCCCGCTGCGATGAACTCCTCGGCAATCGTCAGCGCGCCTTCTTCGGTGCAGAGGTCATCTTCGATTTCCAGCGTGACCTCAAAGCCCTGCAAACCGCCCGCTGCGTTGAAGTCATCAATAGCCAATTGGGCCGATTGCAATGTATCTTGACCGCTCGCCGGCAACAGATTACTCAGGTCGGTGGCCAGGCCAATGCGTACGGGCTGGCCTGCTGGCACCAGCACGAAACCTTCGGGCGCTTGGGGCGCGGGCGTGGGCGTCGGCGCATCTGTGGGGGGGAGGGTCGGCTGGGGCGTATTGGTGACAACATTATCCGCCGTTTCGTCGTCTGCCTCGTCTGTTTCGCACGCGGCCACGATGAAAACGCTCATCAACAGAAACAGAAGTAACGTAGCATGGGTTAATCGGCGCATGGTATCATAGACCTCGTTAGTACCTCGTGTGTGTTTGCTGCATTATAACATGAGACATGTGTTAGACCTTGCCAAGGAAAGAACAATCTATGCTAATTGCTGGCGATGTCGGCGGCACCAAAACCCGCCTGGCGATTTATGAAGAAGGGGGCCGCCCCATCCCCCAACATGAAACCGTCTATACAAGCGATAAGTTCGCCCATTTAGAAGATATTGTGGATCAGTTTATCCATGAAACAGGCGCAACGATTACTCGCGCGGTCTTTGGCTTACCCGGCCCGGTCATCCAGGGCACGGTGCAGGTCACTAACCTGCCCTGGACAGTGAACGTACAAGACATGCAATCCGCGCTGGATGTTGACGACGTTATCCTGTTGAACGACTTGGAAGCGACCGCCTACGCGATACCGTTTTTGCCCGAAAGCGACCTGCATGTGCTGCACGAAGGCCAGGACATCCCCGAAGGCAATAAGGTCGTGGTGGCGCCGGGCACGGGGCTCGGCGAAGCGATCTTGTTTCACCATAAGGGCCAATACATCGCGAGCCCTACGGAAGGCGGCCACACAGATTTTGCGCCGCGTAACCTGTTCGAAATCAACCTCTTGCAATATCTGATGGGCAAGTTCGGGCATGTCAGCTACGAGCGCATTTGTTCGGGCATCGGCATTCCGCAGATTTATGAATACATCGCGCACAGCACCTACGAAAAAGAAAATCCGCAGGTGCAAGAACGTCTGAATGCCGCCGAAGATAAAACGCCGATTATTGTGCAGGCCGCGCTCGATAAGGAATCGACCCTGTGCGGCGAAACGCTAGAAGCCTTTGTGCGCATCCTGGGCAACGAAGCGGGTAACATGGCCCTGAATGTGCTGGCCAAGGGCGGGGTGTATTTGGGGGGCGGCATCCCGCCACGCATTTTGCCCTCGCTACAAGACGGCACCTTTATTAGCGCATTTGTGGACAAAGGCCGCTTTTCCGAGATGCTGCAAAATATCCCGGTGTACGTCATCCTGAACGACAAAGCCGCGCTGTATGGCGCGGCGGTTTACGCGCTGGGTTGGTGCGAGGTCTAGCCAGGGGTGGCGGGCATGTAGCTTTCGACCAATTCAAAATCCAGCACCCACACGGGCAGCCAAACCGCATCCGGGCCATGCACCGCGCTCCAGATAGCCAGAAAGGCCGCCCGGCTGGGGAATCCCTCTTTGGGGATGTCCGCTTCGGGGATTGCCCCGGCTAATTCCATGTGAATCCCGGTCAGGCGAATCCGCCCCAGCACATCGCGCCGCCCGCGCTGCTGCACAGCATATTGATTGCCGAGCCGAAATTTTACCCGCCCGCTCGCGTGATAAACGGTTGTGGCGCGTTTTTGCGGGTCTTTATGCGCATAATCGGCGGATTCATCCTCAGCAGCGGGGATGCGCGCTTGCGTCCGTTCACCGCTGAGGATTTGCTTCACCTTGTAATCAAAATACATTGCGCGCGGGGGACTGTTTAATCCGCGTCTTCGGTAGCCACGGGCGGCGGAGCATCGTCATCGGCCCCATCTGTATCAACGGGATCGGGCGTGGGCGTCATCTCCTGAGTCGAGTCGGACGTGCCATCGTCGCCATCGCCTTCAAGCGCGGCGATTACCTGCGGGTCGATCTGCAAGGTGTCGAGCATCTCGCGCGTGACCGTTTCATAGGGTTCGAATTCCGAATCTGGCCCGGTCAGCGCGCGCGCTATCACGATGACATCATCCGCCGTGCGGAACAGAATCAACCAGCCGTTGACCTGCGAATTGGACAGCGTGGCCACAGCCATCGGGATGCCATCCGCGCGCTCGATGATCTGCGTTTCACCTAACTCGTAAACTTCATCCGACACGGCTTCGGAATCTGTCGGGAAGAAAATGCTAGACGCCAAACGCAACAGGTCTTCGGGCGTCGTCTCCGGCGTGATGTCTTCTTCTACGGCAAAAGCGAACAACTCCGGCGAAAACGGCTCGGCGTACAGCACGTAATCATCCGCGCTGAGTTCGTCATTGATGAAGAAGGACAGCAGGGCGCTTTCTTCCATATCGGTCACGACGAGCGAACGACTACCATTCGGCACGACCACGCGCCAACTCTGCGGATACTCGACGCTGTATAGGCTGCGTTGGCTGGTGAAGGTCGTATAATCGGGGGAGTCGGGCGGCTGGGCGAGGAGCGACGAAGCGGGAATGAAGAGCGCCATAACCACCAGGGTCAGAAAGATGCGTTGCATAATTGGGCTCCTTTTTAACGATACCCCCGATTGTAGCGCAAAACCGCGCTTATATCCGCGCCCGGCTGGCCGACTGCGCCGAAAGCAAGAGCACCACCAGCCCCAGCCCAACCAAAGCCAGCAAAGAGGCCCACACATTCCCCAGGCTGGCGCCTTCGATCATGACCCCTCGCAATGCGTCGGTGGCGTGGGTCAACGGCATAAGCTCCGCGATGGGTTGCAGCCAGCCCGGCATATCTTCCACGGCCCACACAACCCCGCCCAGGAAGAATTGCGACACCACCACCAAGGGCATAAACTGCAACACCTGAAATTCATTGCGCGCGAAGGTGCTCAGGAAAATCCCCAAATTAACGGCCACGATCACCAGCAGGGCTTCCACCACGAACACATTCAGCAGATTGCCCGTATAGTGCACATCCATCACAAAAACGGTGAACAGCAAAATCACGATGCTTTGCACCAGGCCGAACAACAGAAAGCCCAGCATATAGCCTGTGATGATTTCTAGGGAATGGATGGGCGTGGCCTGCAAGCGTTCCAGCGTGCCCGCCATGCGTTCGCGCAAAAACGAGACGCTCGTGAGCAAAAAGACGAACATGAAGACGAACATGCCGATTAACGCCGGGGCCATATAATCCAATGTGTCGAAGTCCGCGCCACCATTTTCGTAGGTCTCCGCCAGCGTGATGTTCAATTCTGGCACCCCGGCGGTATCCAACACGACGAGACTTTGCGTCGCTTGGAGCGCGCTACGCTCGAACATGCGGCTCAGGTTGGCCGCGATGCTCGGATTCGAGCCTTCGTATTGCACCGGAAGCGTCAGCGTTTGGGTGGTGGCGACCCCTTCGCTGAAGTCCGGCGGTAGGGTAATCAGGGCGTCGAGTTCGCCATCTGCCAGGCGGGCCTGGGCGGCTTGCGCGTCTGGGGTTTGCACGTCAATGGCATCATTTTCGGAGAGTAGCACGACATAGCGCTCACCTAGGTTGACCTCGCGCGCGCCCACTGTATACCCCTCATCTTGATTCACGACCGCCACAGTGATGCTGCTCGGTTCCAGGCGGATGAGCAAACTCGCCACGACGAGCAACACCACAGGCACGACCAACATCAGCGCCAAGGTGCGCTTATCAGCCAATAATTGCAGCATGACCCGCTGCGCCAAACTCGTGATGCGTCCCATGTTATGCTTCTCCTTTATGCGCGGCAAAGGCTAAGAAAGCCGCTTCTAAATCGGTTTCGCCTGTTTGGGCGCGTAAGTCATCGGCGGAACCCTCGGCCAGCAATTGGCCCGCGCGCACGAAGCCGAGCCGGTCGCAGCGCTCGGCCTCGTCCATCACATGGCTGCTAACGATGAGCGTCACGCCGCGCGCGGTCATGCGCCGGAAGTTCTCCCAGAATTGAGCGCGCAATTGCGGATCAATGCCCACGGTCGGTTCGTCTAGCAAGATCAAATCTGGGTTATGCACCAGCACCGAGGCCAAAGACACGCGCTGGCGCATCCCGCCGGAGAGCGTACCCACCCGGCTATTTTTGCGGTCGAGCAGATCGACAAATTCAATCGCCTGCGCGATGGCGTCCGCATCCCGCTTGCCCGAAATCCCGGCAAAAAAGGCGACATTCTGCCAGATCGTGAGGTCGTCATACAGCGCGGAAGCCTGCGTCATGTAGCCCACGCGCCCCAGGATGGCTTTATTCGGCATGGCTTGCCCCAGCACGGTAATCGTTCCACGGTCCGGTTTATACAGGCCCACAATCGAGCGAATGAGGGTGCTTTTACCGGCACCATTTGGGCCGAGCAAGCCATAAATCTCCCCCTGGCGGACGCATAAGGTCAATCCGCGCAGGGCCTGCACTGTACCGAATGTTTTGTGCACAGCTTGCACATGTACTGCTGTATCATGCATGGTCGTTGTCCTCTTCAATAAGCCCGCGCATCAGCAAATTTTGGACATGCGCCCGCCATTCCTGCGGCGGATGAGCGTCCAAGATGGCGGCGGGCAGGATGTTCTGAGTCAGGGTATAGCCAAAAAGTTGTATCGCCACGAGCCGGATCAAAATCAGGGGCGGGATGTCTGCGCGTAGACCCGGCAAGCCCCCCAAACGTGCCACAATCGGCATGATCTGCTGGCTGCGGTCGGTGATAAGCGCTTGCATATGGGCGGCGTCAAACTCTAAGAAATCGAGCAACACCAATTGCAAGAAATTGATATGGTCTTGCATAAAAACCGCGAGCGTTTCGAACAATTGCGGCAAATAATTTGCCGCGTGGTCGGTAGGGATGTTTTGCAAAATCTCAAAAATCTCGTCGTAGGGGCTACGTGCGATCAAAAGCGCTTCGAACAAGGTTTCTTTGTCTGTAAAGTGGTTATACAACCCCGCCACAGACCGATAACCCGCCGCGCGCGCGATGTCGCGCATGCTCGTTCCGCTGTAGCCGTGTGATAAAAACAGGCTTTCGGCGGCATCTAGGATTTTTTCGGCGGCGTCTTCGCGTTTGGGGCTCATGGTCAAAACCGTGCAAATCTCTTTATTTGAAATTTATGAACGAACGCTCGTTCATTTTTAGACTATGCTATTTTTAGCGCGGTGTCAAGCCGGGCGATGAATCAAAAACGCCCCGCACGGGTTCACCATGCCGGGCGCTCGCTAACGTGGGAAAACCGTTAGGCGCTGATGTCTTCCTGGACATCGTGATAACCCGTGGCGCCATCGGGGCGCACACCGGCTTCTTGTTCAACTTGCGGCGTGCCATCGCCTTCGTAGGTGCGCACCGTGAAGGTATGTTCGCCTTCTGCAAAGGGCCAATCGTAGCGCCAGACGACCCAAGTCGTATCCGACAGCGGGGTTTTGATTTGCGCCTCTTGCCATTCGCCATCATCCACGCGGACTTCCACGCGCGAAATCTGGCGCTCGCCAGAATAGGCGATACCGCCAATCGGCACGACCATGCTACCATCCGCTTCTTCGATGATCTCATCCACGGCGACATTATCAATGACGGAGGTCGTGCGCACCAGGGCCTCGCGGCTCCAACCGCGCTCGACCCAATAGCCGGGTTCCCAGTCCGCGACGACTTCCATATCGGTGATCCATTTGGGCTGCTTCATGCCGTAACGGTTCGGGATGTAGATGCGCAGCGGCCAGCCGTGGCGGTCGGGCAAGGGCACGCCATCCCAGGCATAGGTGAGCATCACGCGGCGGTCGTTCATGACATCCTCAATCGACAGATATTCGTAAAAGCCATCCACCGAGTCGATGCGAATCCAGGCGGCGTCTTCTTCGAGTTCCATATCCGCCAAAATGTCTTGCATCGGGATGCCCGTCCAGCGCGTGGTGCTGATGAGTGAACCAGCGATGCGATTCGAAATGCAGCTAAGCGTCACGAATTGGTTAATGGGTTGGTAGCGGCGTTCTTCGGGGGGTTCGGGGGTCGCTTCGGCGTCGTCGTTATTTTCGTTTAACGCTGTAGCGCGCATTTCTGCCCCGGCGATGTCCTCGTAAGTGAGGGTCAGCGGCGTGGCCACTAAGCCGCCAATGGTCAGCGTATAATCGGGACGGTCAACGGTCGGCACACGGCCCGAATTGATGTCAATACGATAGTGATCTTCCAGCGGTGTGTACTCTGGGCGGGTGCCGGGCGCAAGCTCCAAGTCATCGACATGGCTGGGGTATTCGGTGGGCGTGCTAAAGCGCTCGGCTTCCAGCGCGGCTTCCAAACCCTGGCCTTGCACATCCTCGCCATCGGAGTCCCCTAAAAATGCGCCCAAACCCGCGCCGACGAGCGTCACAGTCGCGCTAGAGGCGCCCACCTGAATGAGAAAACGCCGCCGATCTAGCACATAAATTTGGGGGTTGCGGTTTTTTTCCCTCGGCTCGTCTTTCTGCGGGGAGGCTGTTGGCGCATCAGCGGAGGCGGCGCGCACTTTGGCCGCCGCGATTTTGTCTTCCAGCGTGAATAGCCGTTGCTGGATGAACATATGCGCCACGCCCCAAACCATAAAGGCGCCGATAATCACCAGGCTGGTCGTCATGGTGCTGGCTTCTGCCGACACGTTATATTCGGCGCTGATAATCGCGAAGACCACACCAAACAACGCACCCGCCGCCAAGCCAACGCCCCACCAAGTTCCCTGGAAAGCCTTGCCGCGCAAGCGGTCGGCTAGCGCAATGGTCACTAAGCCTAGCACGGTGCCAATAAGCACGAATTGCAAAACGGCCATCACTTGTTCGGCGGTTTTGGCGGTTTCGTCCAGATTCGGCCCCAGGTCAATGGCCAGGAAGAGTTCGCTCATGGCGTCAATGCCGAAGGTGATAACGCCCCCCGGCAATTCACGGATTAACATATCCATCAGGTCAAACGCGGGCAATGCGGTGCCCACGACTTGTTCAGAAAAGAACAATAGCGCGGTTAAAGCGGCCATCAACCCCAGGCTGATCAGCAGGTTGGTTTGCAAGCGGGTTTGTTTTGTACTCGTCACGGTCGATACCTCGTAAACTGAACTGGTACTCTGACCCATGATAAGCCAGAGTTATTACAAATTTGTAAAGACTCTCACCCGATATTCAGCGAGAGCCTATCTTGGGTTCATGTGGCGTCACGAGCCGCTCGAATAGTGCTTCGCGGGCGACCAAGGCCGCTCGCAGGCTATAGCGCGCTAGCACCTGCTGGCGCAACGCCGCGCCGAGTCGCTGGCGTTCTGCCGAGTCGCTCAGCAGGCGATGCATTCCCGCAGCGAGCGCGTCGGCATCGTGGGGCGGGGTTAGCCAGCCCGTTTCGCCATGCGCGATCAAATCGGGCACGCCACCCACACGGGTCGAGACTGTCGGCACGCCACACGCGCCCGCTTCTAAGATCACCAATGGCGCTGCTTCGGTGTGCGACGACAAAACATGGATGTCGAACAACGGCATCAGGTCGGCCACATCCGCGCGCTGGCCCAGCACATGCACCCGCGCGTCCAGCTTTAATTCCGCAATCGTCGCCTGGATGCGCGCCCGTTCTGTGCCGTCGCCCACCAGCACAAGCTGCGCATCTGGCAGGGTGCTAAGCAACCGCGCGAACGCGCGTAACAACAGCGCATGGTTCTTCTCTGGGCGCAAGCCTGCCACACATCCGACCAGCGGCTCCGTCCCCGTTAACCCAAAGTGTTGCTGGCGCCCGTCCCGCCGCGCGTCCTTACCGAGGGGTTGATAGCGGGCGGTATCAATGCCGTTGGGTATCAAGGTGATGGCCTGCGGGGGGATACCTTCGCGCTCGCGCAGGTAGGTTTGCATGTGTTCGCCAATAGCGATGTAGTGCGTCGTTAAGGGTTTGAGCCAGCGGTCGAAGGGGGTCATCTGCGCGGTGTGGGGGTCCAGCACGCCATGCAGTTCTAGCACAACGGCGCGCACCCCGGCTAGGGGCGCCAGGAGCCGCGCCACGGCACTATCCCAACGATTGCCTACGCATATGATCAGCTGAGGCTGTTCGCGCCGCAGAAGCCACCACAGCCGCCAGGTATAACCCGCCACATCCCCGCGAAAAGCCGCCAAACGCGCGCGCACACGCTCCGGCGGGGCTTCGTCCAGTAAATCGCCATTTTTCATCACCACCAGCAGCGGATCAAAGCGGGTATTGTCTAGGCCCGTTAGCACATCCAGCGCGACGCGCTCGCGCCCGCCACGCCGCATACTGGAAATAATCATCACAATTTTGATGGTCATTATGCCGTTGCTCATCATCCAGGTTGCAAACGGCGTCATTGTACCCCAAATATAAAAAAAGGCTGGGGTTATGGATACCAGCCTCGCATTAGCGCCTGGGTGTTGCCTGCGAAATGAAGCCTATGGCTGTTTGTTTTGGTTGGAATCATCCGACGAGCCAGTCAGGCTGTTGAATGCATTGCGAATCTGATCCATGATATTGTCGATGGATTGGCGAATCGCGCTATCCGAACTATCGTCGAGCTCGCGTTGGCGCTCAAGTTGAGGTCAATGCTAAACAAGATAACATGTCCGCGCTTGCCCGTGACGCGATGGGTTTTGACCAGCACCACAACAGTTAAGCGGTCGGGATAGTCTTTATGGTAGACGGGCATTTGATTGATAGGTCTGAACATGATAATCGCCTTCGTCTACGCTGCAAACCAGGTATTCAGGCAGTAGCTGATCGTAGTTGAGCTTATTGCCATAACGAGGTGTTGGACCGCGTTTCGATTTTTGGCCGTTATCCGTTATAAGGAAAATACGTAACTACTCAGCCCTCACCCCAACCCCTCTCCCAAACGGGCTTTCAGCCCTGGGAGAGGGGCAAAAAGTGTCGGTTTCGGGTCGTTTTCCCCCTCTACCAGCCGCAAAGCGGCGTTTGG
>DAOTVD010000407.1:0-23112 GCA_034437075.1 Anaerolineae bacterium | reverse complement strand
CAGCCCTTCGCGCACCGACATAATCGCCATGCCATGGTCGCCCAGCGTGCCGCTGACCAACACCGCATCGCCGGGTTGGGCGCGCCGCGCATGGATGTTCACGCCCGGCGGCACCGTCCCGATGCCGGTGGTGTTGATATACAGCCCGTCGCCGTGGCCCTTGTTCACGACTTTTGTATCGGCGGTGATGAGTTGCACATCCGCCGCGCGCAGCGCCGCCGCGAAGCTGGTCACGATGGCACCGAGCGTCTCCATGGGCAAGCCTTCTTCCAGGATGAAGCCCGCCGCAAGATAGCGCGGGGTCGCGCCACTCATGGCCAGATCATTGACCGTGCCATACACGGCCAATTCGCCGATATTCCCGCCGGGGAAGATCAACGGATTAATGACGAAGCTATCCGTGGTCATGGCCGCGCGGCCTTCGGTCACATCAAACGCGGTGCTGTCGCCGTATTGGGCCAGCAGATCATTCTCTAGCAAGGGCGCGAACAAATGCGCGATGAGATCATGCGTCATTTTACCGCCGCTGCCATGGCCCATCACCACCGTGGGATAGCTGCGCAACGGCGCTGGGCACGTCCAGCCCATCAGATTCAAATCGTCGCTCATGGCGTTATGGCTGTCTCTAAGCGTCCGTAACGATAATAAGCCGCGCAGGCCCCTTCGGAGGAAACCATGGTCGCGCCTAGCGGATTTTGGGGCGTGCATTCGGTGCCGAAGGCCGGGCAATCGCCGGGTTTTTTCAGGCCCTTCAGAATCTCGCCGCTGATGCACACGCCGGATTCTTCCGTGACGATGGTCGCCACATCCGGGAAGCGCGCTTCGGCATCATACGCGGCGTAGGGCGCGCGCAGTTTATAGCCGCTCTCCGGCACGATGCCAATCCCGCGCCATTTGCGGTCGGCCATCTCGAACACATCGTTAATGAGGCCCTGCGCCGCCGTGTTGCCACTGCGCGTAACGGCCCGCTCGTAGGCGTTCTCGACCGTCGCGCGCCCGCTTTCCAATTGTTGCACGGCCTTCAGGATGCCGCGCGCCAGGTCAACGGGTTCGAAGCCCGTGACGACCATCGGCACAGGGTACGCCTCGACGATGGCTTCATATTCCCAATAGCCCATCACAGCATTGACATGCCCCGGCGCCAAAAAGCCATCCACGCGCACGTCTTCGGCTTGCAACAGCGCAGCCAGGATGGGCGGCACGGTGACATGCGACACCAGAATGCTATAGTTCGGCACGCCAAGCTGCTTGGCCTGAAAGACCGATAGCGCGTTGGCTGGGGCGGTGGTTTCGAAGCCAACGGCGAAGAACACGACCTCTTTATCCGGGTTTTCTTGGGCCAGGCGCAGCGCGTCCAGCGGCGAGTAAACAATGCGCACATCGCCCCCGGCGGCCTTCACGCTGAACAAATCGCCTTGCGAGCCAGGCACGCGCAGCATATCGCCGTAGGATGTGAAAATCACATTTGGGTATTGTGCAATGCGCACGGCCTTATCCACCAGTTCTAGCGGCGTGACGCACACCGGGCACCCCGGCCCATGGATCAGCGTCAGTTCGGGCGGCAAGAGCGTATCCAACCCGCTTTTCAGAATGCTGTGGGTTTGCCCGCCGCAGACTTCCATTAACGTCCAGGGGCGCGTAACCGTCGCGGCGATGTCGTCTAGCAATTGCCGCGTAACCGCCCCATCCCGATATTCATCTAAATGCTTCATTGTCCGCTACCTTTATCTTGTCGGGCCTTGCGTTAGGGCTCGGTTTCCTCCCCCGTTGGGGTAATGCCAAGCGCCTCGTTAAATTCGTCCAATTCGCCTAACTCGCGCAATGCTTCTAGCGTGCGGAAGGCTTCTTCTTCGTCCACTTTGCTGATGGCAAACCCGACGTGGATCATGACGTATTCGCCAATCTGCGGGTCTTCCAGATAGGCCAAACAGGCTTCTTTGAGGACGCCGCCAAAATCGACCTTGCCCATGGTCAGGCCGCCGACCTCATATAATTCGGCAATTTTGCCGGGAATCGCTAAACACATCGCGGGTACCTTGCTCTCATGATAGGTTAATGATTAGGATACCACGCTGGGCGCGCGTGTCAATCGCACCAGGGTTTTGGGCGGTTGCCTCCGCCCTAGTCCGTGGCGAGCGCCGCTTGTTTTGCGCCCCTGGGGGTGTCATACTGGGGAGCGAACAAATTGTCATGCATAAATGTTTGTTATGGAGAAATTACAATGGATGCAACCGCACCCTTGCCCGGCATTAGCCTGAGCCTGAACGACGAACAACGCATGATTCAGGAAGCCGCGCGCCATTTTGCGCAAAAAGAAATCATCCCCATTGCCGCCGAATTTGACGAAAGCGGCGAATTTCCTACCGATACCATCCGCAAAATGGGTGAGATGGGCCTGATGGGTATCGAAGTCCCCGAAGCCTATGGCGGTGCCGGGATGGACACTATCGCGTATGTGCTGGCCATAGAAGAAATCGCCAAGGCGGACGTGGCCCACAGCACCATCATGAGCGTCAACAATTCGTTGTACGGGCATAGCCTGCTGGCCTTTGGCACCGAAGACCAAAAACAACGCTGGCTGGCACCCGTGGCCATGGGCGAGAAAATCGGCGCGTATAGCCTGACGGAACCCATGAGCGGCTCCGACGCGGGCACCATGGCCAGCCGCGCGGTGCTTAACGACGCCGGAACGCATTACATCATCAACGGGCGTAAGAGTTGGGTCACCAGTGGCCCGGTTGCGGATTATATCGTGCTGTTTACCATGACCGAACCGGAGAAAAAACATAAAGGCGTGACGGCCTTTCTGATCGACACGACCCAGCCGGGCTTCGCACGGGGCAAAAAGGAGCCCAAACTGGGCATCCGAGCCAGCGCCACCAGCGAAATCATCTTCGAGGACTACGCCTGCCCGGTGGAAAATATGCTGGGCGAACCCGGCCAGGGCTTCAAGATCAGCATGACCGTGCTAGACGCCGGGCGCATCGGTATCGCGGCCCAGGCGTTGGGTGTGGCCGAGGCTGCCTACGAGGCCAGCCTGGTCTATGCACGCGAGCGGCACGCCTTCGGGCAGCCTATCGGCGGCTTTCAGATGATCCAGCAGAAAATCGCGGATATGAAAACGCGCATCGAGGCCGCGCGCTTGCTGACCTACAACGCCGCCCTGGCCAAAATGCGCGCCAAAGAAACCGGCGCGCCCTACACCACCGAGGCCAGCATGGCCAAGCTTTTCGCCAGCGAAACCGCTATGTTCGTGACGCATGAAGCCGTGCAAATTCATGGCGGGATGGGCTATAGCAAAGAGATGCCGCTCGAACGCTATTTCCGCGATGCCAAGATTACCGAAATTTACGAGGGCACCAGCGAGATTCAACGTCTGGTCATCGCCCGTAACGAACTTGGCTTGCGCTAAACGCCAAGCATAACCGAAAGGAAAAGCATCATGCGCGCTGTTGTCATCCACGAGCATGGTAACGCCGATAAACTGACTTATGTTGAAGACTTCCCCACCCCGGAGCCTGGCCCCGGCCAGGTGCGGGTGCGCCTGCGGGCCGCCGCGCTGAATCGCCTGGACTGGTGGGTGCGCGAAGGCATCCCCGGTATGCCTGTTGATCTGCCGCATATTCTCGGCGCGGACGGCGCCGGGGTCATCGACAAACTCGGCGCGGGCGTGGCGGGCTGGGCCGAGGGCGACCGCGTGGCGCTCAACCCCGGCGAAGTCGATTGCACGGGCTGCGAGTATTGCTGGCGTGGCCTGGAGAATATGTGCAAAAACTACCACATCATCGGCGAGACCGCCGGCGGCACGTACTGCGAATATCGGGTCTACGATGCGCGCAATTTGTTGGCCTTGCCCAAACATGTGGATTTTGCCGAAGCCGCCGCCGCGAGCCTGGTCTTCCTGACGGCCTGGCATAGTCTCATCACGCGCGGGGGGTTGCGCTCGGGCGAGTCCGTCTTGATCGTGGGCGCGGGCGGGGGCGTCAACACGGCGTGTTTGCAGATCGCTAAGCTGTTGGGTTGCCAGGTATACGTGGTGGGCAGCACGGCGGAAAAATGCGAAGCCGCGCGCGAACTCGGCGCGGATGAAACCTTCGACCGCAGCGCCGACCCCGAATGGGGCAAGGCCGTGTTTAAGGCCACGGGCAAGCGCGGCGTAGACGTGGTGGTGGATAATATCGGCGCGCCGACCATGATGCTCAGCATTCGCGCGGCCCGGCCCGGCGGGCGTGTGCTGACCGTGGGCAATACTGCCGGGCCGACCTTCGAGATCGACAATCGGCTGCTTTTCTTCCGGCATGTGAGCCTGGTCGGCAGCACGATGGGGCCCTATGCCGATTATGTAGACGTCATGCGCCTGATCTTTAGTGGGCGATTGCGCGCCATCATTGGCGCGACCTATGCCCTGGAAGATGCCGCCCAAGCCCATCGCGCGTTAGAAGGCGGTGAGGTTTTTGGTAAAATTGTATTGAACATACCCGAAGCATAAGGACGGAAGAACAAGATGGCCATTTTTCCTTTGATGGTGGTGAACCAGGCCGAAGCGATCATCGTGGAGCGCCTCGGGAAGTTTTCGCACGTCGGCAGCACCGGTGTGAACTTTCTAGTGCCGTTTATCGACCGCATTAAGACCCTGGAATATACCGAGCAGGTGGCCAATGCGCAGGGGCAGATCATCGGGCGGCGCAAGGTGCGCACCGGGCGTATTGACATGCGCGAAAGCCTGCTGAATTTCCCCGCTCAGGATGTCATCACCAAAGATAACGTGACCATGAGCATCGACGCGATTCTCTATTACCGCATCGTGGACCCGGTCAAAGTGGCCTACGCCATCAACAACTTTACCGAGGCCATCGAAAAGCTGACCCAAACCACCCTGCGTAATGTGGTCGGCGAATTGGAACTGGACGAAACGCTGAGCTCGCGCGAGTTCATCAACACCCGCATTCGCGAAGTGGTGGATGATGTCAGCGATCAATGGGGCATTGATGTGACGCGCGTCGAACTGCAAGACATCGACCCGCCGCCGCGCGTCTCCGAGACGATGGAACTGCAAATGACCGCCGAGCGCAAGCGCCGCGCCGAAATCCTAGAAGCCGAAGGCTTAAAAGCCTCTGCCGTGTTGCGCGCCGAAGGCGAGCGCGACTCGCGCATCGCAGAAGCCGAAGGTGAGGCCCAGGCCGTCTTGCGCACCGCCGAAGCCAAAGCGCGCGCCCGCGAGGTGGAAGCCGAAGCCGAGGCCAAAGCCATCGAGGCCATCAAGGCCGCCGTGGGCGAGCAAAACCTGGTGCAATATATGATCGCGCTGCGCTACCTAGAAACCCTGCCCCAGATGAGCAACGGCAACGGTACCAAGGTCTTTATCCCCTATGAAGCCACGGGCGTGCTCAGTTCCTTGGGCGCTCTGCGGGAGATCATCCGCGACGAAACCGGCTTTA
This sequence comes from Anaerolineae bacterium, assembly GCA_034437075.1. Classification (GTDB taxonomy): domain Bacteria; phylum Chloroflexota; class Anaerolineae; order Aggregatilineales; family J027; genus DAOTVD01. The sequence goes on along the minus strand of DAOTVD010000407.1, from coordinate 17,674 downwards.
ACCTGCCCACCGGATGACGTTTGATCGCGGAGCCGAAGCCCTGCGCGGGGTCGCGTCGTTGGTGGGCGAGGCCCCCCTGCGCCGCGTGATGGCCACGCCTGGCGTGCACGAGGCCGTCCGCGTGACGGTTCGTTACCATGATGCACGCAGCCCGGATAGCGTGGCCACCCTGACGCGCGGCGTCGGCGAGGCCGTCGGCTTGCGCGTGGTGTATACGCGCTTTGACGACCATGGCGCGCCCTTTGATTATGATTTTCGCCCCGAGAGCGCGCGCTTCGCGAGCGTGTTGGCCGCGTTGCGCCTGAACCGCTTCGATACGCTGGACGACGACCCCGATTTGCCGCGCTATGGGGCCGATCACTGGCTCATCGAGCGGGCTGCCGGGTCGTTTTTTCATGATGTGGTGCTCTCGCCGGCTAGCGCACGCGGCCATCATCGCGAGATCGTCGCCGCATTGCGCCAGGCATTGCCCGAAGCCCTGCGCGAAATCATCAATTAAGTTGTAGCCTGCCGGAGGGAACATGGCGCAGCATAAAATCAACCATATCGCCGTGGCCGTGCCGGATGTGCACGCCGCGCTCGGTTTCTGGCGGGATGCGCTGGGCCTGGCGGTAGAGCGCGAAGAAACCAACGCCGAGGAAGCCGTGCAAATTGCCTTCTTGCGCGCGGGCGAAAGCCATATCGAATTGCTGCAACCCACCGACCCAGACGGCGCCCTGGCGCGCTTTCTGGCCAAACGCGGCGCGGGCTTGCACCACATCTGCCTAGAAGTCGCCGACATCAACGCCAGCCTGGCCCACCTGCGCGCGCATGGCGCCGAACTCATCACCGAGGTGCCCAAAACCCGGCCCGACGGCGTACACTATGCGTTCATCCATCCACGCAGCACCGGTGGCGTCTTGGTGGAGCTCTACGAATTGCCCGAACAACCAACGGAGTCCTAATCGTGTCTGTGTCACCTTTTGATATTGACGAGTTCTTTCAGCGTTTCGGCTGGACCTATTCCCGCGAAAGCGAGCAACTCTGGATCACCGGCGTGCGCACCAAAGTGTCGGCTTTTCGGATTATGGTTCGCCTGGCCGAACATTGGGTCTTTTTCATCATCAATCCGCTGGTGGTGTGCCCGCCCGTGTTCGAACGGCGCCTGCGTTTGTATCATCACGCGCTGCGCTACAACCTAGAAATGAACATGACCAAGCTGGGCATTGACGCCGATGGGGACGTCTTCTTGGCGGTGGAACTGCCCACCGAAGGCTTTGACTATAGCCATTTTGTGGATGCCCTAGACGCGCTTTCGCACCATGCAGCGGGCGTATATGCCGAATTATTCAACCTGGCCCACCAACCCGAGAATGCCCAAGGGCGCTTTGATGATGAACTCGACGATGCGCAGCCCAACCCACGCGCGCTGCCGACCCGGGTGGATGATGAGGACGATGATGAGGATGACGCGATTATTCTGGGCGGGCACCGCTTACGCTTCGTGGAAGACAACCGGGGGGATATGATGCTGAATCTGGAATCCATCTTGAATGAGGACGACACCAACGACAAGTCGGCCATCAAATCCAAAGGGGCGCCGGAAGAACCCGCGCGGGAGGCGGACGACGACGACGATGATGATTTTGATGACGACGACTTCGACGACGACGACGATTTTGATGACGATGATTTTGACGATGACGACGACTTCGACCCCACAACTGACATCCCGTTTTAAGGCTTTAAGGCCAGGCTGTGTGTAACGACTCACCTAACCGCGCTACATTTGCTACCAAGGGGCTTAAGCCCTTCGTTAAATGCCTAAAATAATCGCACAACCAAGGGGTTTCTAATGGAGAACGCAAAACAAATCCGTATAAAACCGAGGGCTTAAGCCCTCGGTTTTGGCAGAAAAAACATTTGTGTTTGTTTTGAACTGTCCATAAGGCTTTTCCAGAAAAATAATTACCCCTCCCCAGCCCCTCCCCAAATTCAGGGAGGGGCTATTATGCGCACGAGTAAGTTCTCCCCCCGAATTCGGGGGGAGCGAGAGGGGGGTAAAATCAAGCCGGTATCCTTTTCGACAAAAGCAAGCGGCATAGTTAAATACTTGGAAAAGCCTAAAAAACGCTCAGATCGTGGGGGCGTGGCCCGCCTCGCCTGAGAATCATATGTTGCTGCACGCGCCCCGGCTACCGCCCGTCAACCGAGTGCAAAATCCGCCGACATCTGCTACAGTGATAGCGTAACTGAAGCGCGTGCCAGTAGGAGTGAAATAGCGGCGTTGAGTAACGCAGTAGAACGTAGCATCCTGGTAATTGACTTCGATATTCTGGTTCGTAAGCTGGCCCGAAAATACCTGCAACAGGCTGGTTTTGGGGTGCTAGAAGCCAAAGATGGTACGCAAGGTGTGCGCATGGCCAAACAACATGCGCCGGATTTGGTCTTATGCGCGCTGCAATTGCCCGGTGTGGATGGCTTCGACGTACTGCGCGCGCTGCGCGAAGATGATAAGACGACCCTCTTGCCCATTATTCTATTGGCTGCCGCGCCCAGCGAAAACGAGCGCCGCGCTGGGATGGAAATGGGCGCGGATGATGTGCTTAGCAAACCGCTCGAACGCACCGAATTACTTTCGGCGGTCAATACACAGTTGCTGAAGCATCAAAAGCTCTTGGGTATGCACAAAGCGCAAGAAGCCCGCATCGAGCGCGCCAAAAAGCGCCTGAGTTTGGTCATGGCCCACGAGCTACGCACGCCGCTGATTTCCATTACCATGTCGCAGGATTTACTATGGCTGCAATTAGATGATATGACCGTGGAAGAACAGCGCGAATTGCTGGCCATGATGTCTACCGGCACGCGCCGCCTCAAACATTTGGTAGAGCAAATGGTACTACTCACGCAGGTCGAAACGGGCATTCTTAGCCCAGAGACCATCGCCCAAAACAGCGACGATTTGCCCCTGATGGAAGTTTTGCAAGCCTCGGTCAGCCTGGCCCATCAATTTATCTATCGCCATACGGACATCGACGTGCAAGTGCAAGACCCCGACGACGGTGCCGAGCCGCGCATTTTATGCAATTCAAGCTCGCTGCAACATGCCCTGGCCGAACTCATCACGAACGCGATTTCGTTTTCGCCCGAGGGCGGCACGGTGTATATCACGCATCATCAGACCGAGGATGTTGTGTGGCTGAGCGTCATCGACAGCGGGCCAGGCATTCCGCCGGATATGCTGGTCGTCGCCATGGAAGACTTCGGCCAGATCGAACGCGACAAGGATGAACAGCAAGGTATCGGGATGGGTTTGCCCTTGGCTTACCGGATCATCAAAGCCCATGGGGGCACGCTAGAACTCAACCCTGTGCCCAGCGGCGGCACGCAGGCCATCGTCGGCTTGCCGTTGTGACGCTCAATTCAAACGGAGGCTATATGCTAACCCAAGGCCATCTCATCGCGCGCTGCGCGGCCTACAAAGGCGCCACCGAAACCTATCCTTTTGATGACACCGCGCTGGTCTTTAAGGTGATGGGCAAAATGTTCGCCCTCATCCCGACCGCAGTCCCCGCCGACGAACCGCCCAAAATCACGCTGAAATGCGATCCGACCCTCGCGCAGGCACTCCGCGCAACCTACGAGGCCGTGCAACCGGGCTACTATATGAACAAAGAACACTGGAACACGGTCACCTGCGACGAAACAATCCCCGCCGAAGAAGTCCTCGCGTGGATAGACGATTCGTATGCGCTAGTCGTGAAGGGTTTGCGCAAGGCCGACCGCGAAGCCTTGGCCGCGTTGCCCGATTAACGCGCCTATCACCCTATGCCCTTGCGCCGAATGGTTGGCTTTCGGCCCACTATCCCGCATAATGGAAGTGATAGCACAGTATAGGGTGGCTTATGGATGCAGATACGCTGATTGGGCAACAGATCGGCTCATATGAAATTTTAGAACAAGTCGGTATCGGCGGCATGGCCCGGGTGTATAAAGCCCGCCAGATTAGCATGGATCGCTTGGTGGCGCTGAAGATCATTGATGCCGACATCGCCCAGAATACCAACGCGCTAGAACGCTTTCAGCGCGAGGCCCTGCTGGTGGCTCGGCTGGAACACCCGCATATTTTGCCCGTATACGACTTTAACAGCAGCCATGTTCCGCCCTATATCGTGATGCGCTACCTGGAAACCGGCACGCTAAACGATGTGCTCTTGCGCGGCCCCATGCCCGCCGGAGATATCGCCTTCCTCTTTCGCCAGATCGGCCAGGCCGTCGATTATGCGCACCGCGAAGGCGTCATTCATCGCGACTTGAAGCCCTCCAACATTATGTTAGACAGCGAAGGGAATGCCTTCGTGGTGGATTTCGGCGTCGCGCGCATGGTCAACCGCGAAAGCGCCTGGTCGGGCGAGCGCAGCGACCTAACCGGCGAAGGGATAGCCGTAGGCACGCCCGATTATATGGCCCCCGAACAAGCCCTGGGCGAAAGCACGGTCAATCATCGGGCAGACATTTACGCCATGGGCGTGCTGTTGTTCCAACTGACCACCGGGCGCTTGCCTTATGTCGCAGCCAACCCTATGGGCGTGATCATCAAACACCTGAAAGAAGACATCCCCTCGGCGCGTGAGCTCAACCCGGCGCTCTCGCACAAATTAGATGCGCTTTTGCAATACGCCATGGCCAAAAATCCTGACGACCGGCCCGCCAGCGCAGCGCTATTCGCCGAGCAAGCCGCCGAAGCCCTGCTGGGCGAACCGGATAGCATGTCCGATATTCGCCTGGATATGGAAGAAGCCGCCGCCCAAGCTTGGATCGGTGCGGAAGTCCGCGTTGACCCCACGAGCGAACGCCAGCACGACACCACCGCCACAGCCCAAAAACATGGTGTGCTGACCATCTTGCGCGCGGATGTCTCGGGCTTACGTGGCCCCGCCCGCGACGTATTTTGGCGCAGCGTCCACGAGCGCGTTGGCCCCTACGAAGGCCATATCGTGTCCGCGCGCGGCGATGATTTTCTGGCTGTGTGGGGCCTGCACGCTATGCACAAAGACGACCCCCAGCACGCCGCTAATCTGGCTATGGAACTCTTGCGCGCGGTGAATACGGTCGATACCCAAGACGTTGAACTGAGCCTGGGCCTGGTGATGGGCAGCGTCATGGTCTTGCAAAATTTGCAAGGCGATATTCTAGACATCTCTGGCGAAGGCATGGAACTTGCCCAGGCATTTCTCGCGCGGCGCGTCCCGGGCTTGGTGGTATCGCACGAGGTCTTTTTGCACCTGCGCGCCAAAGTGGATTTCGAAGCCGCGCCCCCGGTGCGGTTGGCCGATGAACGTAAATTCCTGGCCTACCGGGTGCGCTATGCCCACACCAGCGCCTTTAGTACCGATGGCTCCTACACGGACGAGCCCGCCCCCCCAAGCGACGACCTGCGCGCCCTGCAAGACGCTTACCGCCGCGCGGATAATGGCACAACCACGATTATCACCATCGTCAGCGAAAGCAACGGCCAGCGCTCGTCCTTATTGAGTAGCTTCTTCGAGTGGACCGCAGCCGAAGACGCGGCCTATTTGCATGTATTGGGCCGAGCCGTGCCCGCCGGGCGCCATCGCCCCTATGCGTTAGTGGGCGATTTGCTCGATAATCTGCTGGGGTTGGCCCGCGATGCCGAGCTCGACATCCTGCGCGCCCAACTCGAACACCGCATCGGTTTTCTGCTCAATGCGCCCAGTGGGCTAATGGCGCATCTCATCGGGTATGTTATTGGTTACGAGCTTGAGAGCCCCTATGTACGCGCGTTGCGGCATGACCCCGAAGGTTTATTCGAGCGCGCCGAGGATGGCATCCTGCGCGTGCTGCATGCCGTGGCCGCGCGGGGAATGGTCATCATCCAGCTTGAGGATATTCAATGGGCCGATGATGCGAGCGTGGATATTTTCACCGAATTGGCGCGCCGCCATGCCGACTTAAAGCTGCTGGTGTTGTGTCGGCGCGATCACCCCGCGCAGGGGCAACTCGCCGACGCCGCGCGCTAGCGGCCCTTGCCCCGCACCAAAGCCCGGAACAAGCCCACGGGCTGAATATCCAGCGCCGGATAGCCCAATTGCCGGGCGAACCAGCCCCCCGCACCAGGGGCCAGGGTCGCGATAGGTTGGCCTTGCAAACGCACCAGCACCTGCACGCCCGTCATACCCCAGCCTTGGGCCAGGCGGCGCGCCCCAGCGCGTAAGGGCGCGTATTGCCTAATGGGCTGCACCAGCGCGCGCACAGCCCGCACGGACGGCAGATCAACGACGAGGGTGTCGCCATCCCCTTGGATGACCACCACTTCGTCGTTGATCGTTAGTGTGAGGTCCGCGACCATATCAAGCTGGCGGGCCATTAATTCTGTGCGTCGTCGCGCGTGCGGATGCGCAACTTGCCGTTGACCTGCCAACGCGCATATTCGGCGTCTTCACCCGTGCCGCTGGGCACCATGATTTCCATCTCATCGAGTTCGTAGGTGATTTCCGAGCCGCGCCCGGTCAGGCGGTCGTAGAGGCCGATGGCCAAGTCGGGCCAGGTCGTCGTATGTTGGGGATTGTTCGCCATGGGGGTTCTCCTTGTTGGTTGTTCGGTTGGCTTAAGGGCAAGCGTATGGCCGCCCTGTTATATAAAGCCTAACAAATGCATTTAGGCCCAACCATTAAGATTTACCCAAAATTAGATGAGCAATCCATCAGTCGTCGCGCTCCGGTTGCGAGATGTAGACCAGTCCGCCGGTCACTTGCTTTTGAATCTGGAAACTGCGGCGCGGCTTCTTCAGCGTATCCAGGATATAGAGTTCGCGGATGAGCAAAATCACAATCGAGAGGATCGGGATAGCCAGCAAGACGCCCAAAAAGCCCAGATACAGCCCGGCCAATAGTTGAAAGGCCAGCACCAGCCCGGCGGGTAAATGCAGCGTCGATTTCACAAAATATGGCGTAATCGCCTTGCTCTCGATCTCGTTAAAGAGCGTATATAGAAAAAGCGCGGCGGGCAATTTGGCCGGGTCATCCGCCAGCGTGACGATCATAATTGGCACGATGCTCAGGTAATACCCCAGATTGGGGACGATTTTACTAAAGGCGGCCACCAAACCCAAGATGGCCGCATTCGGGATGTTCAGCAGCAACCCTAGCGCGAAAAAGGTCAGCAGCCAACTGGTGCTACTGGCCACCACTAGCGCGCTCAGCCAGTTGACGATGATCTCGCGCACATCGTTGATGATCTCCACGGCGCGCTGCTCTAGGCGGCGTGGCACCAGCATCACGATGCCCTCGTAATACGGCAGCGGATCGAGCAGAAAATACAGCGCGATGAACAACACCAGCGCCGCATCCGCCAGAATCGCCCCGAGCAAATTGGTCGCGCGCGTGATGACTGGCACGGCCTGATCGACCAGATTTTGCGGCGAAAAGATGGGGTCTTCGGGCATGTCGCCCAATTCGCTGTCGGGCAGGGCCTCTGGCTCGAAGGTACGATAATAATCCTCTAGCGTGATCTCGGGCAGATAGGCTTGGATGTCGCCGCTATCTTCGTAAAAGGTCGCATAATCGGCCACCAGCGTTTCGATAATGCCGGGCAAGCTCTCTAGCAGCTTAATGGTTTCGGTAAGGATCGGTGGCAAGGCCAACACCACCACCAGCAACACGAGCAAGGCCAGGCCACTAAACACCAGCGCAATCGACAGATTGCGCGGGATGCGCAAGCGCTGCAAATGGCCAATCGGCACATCCAGCGCCACCGCCAGCACCCATCCAGTGAGTACCAGCAGCAGGAAGTCGCGCACTGTCCAGATGATGATGATCGCGCCCACGCTACCCAGGGTCAGGACGATGAATGCGATGGTGCGTTTGATGAAATCAGCAAAAGTCATAGGTAATTTGAGAGTGTGTCCAGCGATGTCGTTTTATCTTATCGCAATCCTCAAGCGCGCGTCAGTGGCCCTTCGGGCCGGGTGGATTGTGGCATAGCCCGCCCGCCGAGGATAATGCTAAAATGGGCGTATGATACGCCTAACAACGCTACGACAATTCGCGCCGGCCTTCGTGCTGGTGATGCTGTTTTTGGCCGGGTTGGCCTGCGCCCGCCCCGGTACCGAAGAGATCATTTATGTGACCGCCACGTTCCCCGGTGGCGAGCGCGTGCTGAGCGTCAGCCCCACGCCGGATGACCCCACCGATACGCCCATCGCTCCCACGGCCAACCCCACGCGCTCGGTCGTCGCGGGCGGGCAGGGCTTTTCCATCGAAACGGGCAGCACCTACACCGTGCAACAAGGCGATACACTCGCGGAAATTGCCCAGGCCGCCGGGGTGCCCCTGGCGGACATCATCGCCGCCAACAACATCACCAACCCCAATCTGGTGGAGGTCGGCCAGCAGTTGGCCATTCCTCAGCAAGAGGCCGACCCCACGCCCGCCGAAGTGGCCGCCGCGCCGCGTATCGGGCCGGATTTCAAGCTCGTGCCCGATAGCGAGGTCGTGTATAGCCCCACCGCCGCCGATTTTGACGTGGCCGACTATATGAAAACCAAAACCGGCTTTCTGCGCGCTTATTCCGAGGAAATCGGCGAGGATTACGTCAGCGGTATTGAACTGCTGGCCGAAGTCGCGCAGAACTACAGCGTCAACCCGCGTGTGCTGTTGGCCTTGCTAGAGTATCGCGGCGGATGGCTGAACGCGCCCACCGTGAGCGAGTCCGCCGCTGCTTACCCCATGGGCTTGCTGAACATCAACCGCGCGGGCCTGTACGACCAATTGCTCGACACCGCCAACGCGCTAAACTTCGGCTATTACGGTTGGAAGTATCGCGGCATCAATACGATTACCTTCGCTGACGGGCGCACCATCGAAATGGCGCCGAGCCTGAACCCCGGCACCGCCGCCGTGCAATACTTCCTCAGCCGCGACAACACCGTGGAACAATGGCTGATCGACGTGAGCGCCGAGGGCTTCTTTCAGCAATATTTAAGCCTGTTTGGCGATCCATTTTTGGGGGCATACGAGCCGCTCATCCCCGCCAATTTGCGCCAGCCAGAGCTCGCGTTGCCCTTCCCGCAGGATGAAATCTGGTTTTATACGGGCGGGCCGCACGGGGGCTATAACAACGGCTCGGCCTGGGCGAGTATCGACTTCGCGCCGCCCGCCCCGCCAGATGAACTCATCGCGCGGCAGGGATTTTGCTATGTGTCGCCCTTCGTCGTGACTGCCGTTGCGCCAGGCGTCATCGCGCGGGCAGCGGGCGGTTTCGTCATCCTAGATTTAGACATGGATGGCAACGAGTACACGGGCTGGACGATTGTCTACTTGCATATTGCCGATAACGAAGCCATGGTCGAAGCCGGGACGGTCGTGGAAACGGGCGACACCATCGGCAACCCGTCCTGCGAGGGCGGTTTCAGCAGCGCCACGCATCTGCACTTTGGGCGGCGCTATAACGGCGAATGGATGCCGATTGACTGCTTCGATTGCCCGCCCGAAACGCCCTTCGCGCCGATGGTCTTGGGCGATTGGCGCGTCGGCGGCTTCGAGAACGCAGAATATCAAGGCTTTATGGAAGGCCCAGGCGACGAATTTCGGCGCGCGAACCAGGGCCGCATCGACCCCATCAACCAGATTAGCTGGCTGCGCTAAGCGGGGCAAGAAAAGTCTTTGCCAAGGCGAGGCCATCTGGAAAGAGCCTTAGGCTTTTCCAGAAAAATAATTACCCCTCCCCAGCCCCTCCCCGAATTCGGGGGGAGAACTTACTCGTGCGCATAATAGCCCCCCCCCGAATTCGGGGGGAGCTAGAGGGGGGTAAAATCAAGCCGGTATCCTTTTCGACAAAAGCAAGCGGCATAGTTAAATACTTGGAAAAGCCTTAGTCACTGACGTTACGCACTCGCCAGCAACCCGCCGACGATGCCTAGCCCATCGGCGTAAGCCGCGTCGTTCAGGCGAAATAGATCGGTATTGACGCGATAGAGCAACCAGAACGGCCCTGGCGCGCTCAGTACCGCCCACATGGCCGGCAACCACGTTCCCTGGGGCGGGCGGGGGGCGCTAGGGCGGTTAATCCTCCTAGGATGAGGCCATGCGGCACGGCCAAAATGAGGCCCAGCCCGGCGCCGAACCCGCCCCCTAGCGCGAACGACCCGCACACGACATTAAAAATGGTTGTTTCCATGTCCATATCCGCCGCAAAAAATCACTCATCCGGTCACCTCCTATGGCTACCGCTGCACAGAACGATGATCTTCGCCATTCAGGGATTGATGGCCAAAAAAAGACCCCGCCGAGGCGGGGGACTATATTATATGCCAGAAGCGTGATTAGACTTCGTTGGCGGGGTCGGGGATGTCGACCGGGGTGTTAAATTGGCTCAGGTTCGTGGTGGTGGTGACGGTTTGCGAGAAGTTCAGCGGAATGTCGCCGCCTTCCATATCCAGGCCAGCCTCGCCAGAATCGAACACAACCTGCGTGCGATGGATCAAATTATCCTGGGTGCCGATCCACACGCGCTGGGTGGTGGTGGAGCCTGCCACAAAGTTTTCGAAGTCGGCCATGTCGCCGCCCTCAGTGCTGACGGCGTCCATGCCGCGCATCACCTCATCGAAGCGTTCGCGCATATAGGCTTCATCGAAAGCGATTTCGAACACGCGCATATCCTGGCCGTCGATGGTCTCGCCGGGCAGTTCGGTGATGCTTACGCCCTCCGCCGTCAGGTCAGAGAGAGTAAAGGGGTTTTCGCTGCCGATGTCGTCATACACGGCTAGCTCGCCGGGCTGGCTAAAGTCCTCTTGCTGGAACCACCCCTCGGGCGCGCCCTGGGTGAGCAGGCCGTCCCCGGTGAAGCGATACCAGCGTTGGTCGCCGCGCTCGACGACTTCCACAACGGTCATCGCATCTTCGCCACCGCCCATCATATCGGCAAACATGCCGCCCAGGTTTTGGGTCACGATAGTGTATGAATTGCCATCCGCATCGGTGCGGCGTTCAATAGTCTGGTTGACCTCCATGCCCATGCTATCGCCCATACCGGGTAGCCCTTCGCCCATGCCGGGCAAGCCTTCGCCGTCGCCGCCCAAGCCACCGAACATATCATCCATGGCATCACCCAAACCGATTTCAATCGTCTGATCGATGAGGGTGACATAGCTATCAAGCGCCTGGGTATTTTCGGCGGCTTGGCGGATAAATTCGGCATTGTCATCTTGAGCATAGCCCACCATGGCCCCGGTCAACGCGAGTAATGCAACCAACACCAGCGGGATATTTCGCCAGAAATGCATCAATTTAACTCCTTAGGTAGTTTTATCCATTTTTCAGCGGGAGATGTTCCCTACTAGGTTTATTGTGGGGGGAATTGGCGGGGTGTGCAAGTCGCCAGGTGGCCCAGCGGAGGGTAGGCGGGCCACGCGGGGCCGCTAACGGGGGGGCGTCACTGGGCGGGCGTCCCCCAGCGGCGGGTTAATCGGCGGCGGAAGCGCTACTTTCGGGCTTGCTCTTGGACTCTTTGGCGTCCTTGGTAACTTTGGTGTCTTTGGTATCTTTCTTGCCGGAGCCAGTCAGATTTTCGGTGCTGCCTTTGCTATCAGTGATGTAAAATCCAGAACCTTTGAAGACGATTCCGGCGGCTTGCACAACGCGGTAAAGCCCATTCGGCGCGCCACAATTGGGGCATTCGCTCAGCGGGTCTTCAGAGAACTTCTGCCGCGCTTCCAATTCATGACCACACGCTCGGCAACGATATTGGTAGAGTGGCATGGGGCTATTCCTCTCAGCTTCTGACGTTTGATGTTCATTCTAGCGGGTGGGGAAGTGGCTCGCAAGCAAGAGCCGCGTTTTCTGATGAACCTCTTATCCAGGCTACCAGGTCTGCGCGAAAGACCAGCGTTCGGGCCCGCCCCGCGCGTTTAGATGCAGCGTCGTGACGGAAGCCGTCGCGGGATAGGGCCGAATGCTCATGCGGTGTTCTTGGGTGGGGGGCAGGCCGCGCGCCCAAAGCTGGGCAAAGACCACCACATCCCCATGCGTGACGGCGGCCACCTCGGTGCCGGGGTACGTTCGCGCGGCACGGTCACAAAAGCTCTGGATGCGCCGCAGAATATCGGGCGGGCGTTCGTATTCTGGCGCGATATTGCTATACATATCCCAGTGCATGGCTTCCATTTGGGCATGGGTGTAGCCCTGAAAGGGCGTGTGCACTTCGTTCAAAAAGCGCGATTGATGCATCGTGGCCCCCGGATGGGCCTTGCTGATGTGGCTGGCGGTTTGGCGCGCGCGTAGCATCGGGCTATGGTACACCGCGACCAAGGGACGCGCGGCCAGGTATTGCGCAGCGGCGGCGGCTTCGGCATGGCCGCGCTCGCTCAGCCGAAAGCGGGGCAAACGCGCGTAAAAGACCGCGCCTGGGTTATGCACTTCGCCATGTCGTACAAAATGAATCGTAATTTCGCTCATGGACTTCGCCCGTTAATTTGGCATTTTCCCCTGTTGTAGCGTGCTTGGCCGTTGCGCGCAACCTGAAACAACCCGCCTTGGTCATTCCGGCGCGGGGCTACGAAAATCATCCACGCTGACGCGGGTCAGACGCCCCACGGGCGAGCCTGCCGGGGCTTCGAACTCATAATCAATGCGCGCGTCAAACCCGTTGTTCGAGCACATGTAACGGTCGATGCCCTCGCGCGGGCTGGGCACTTGCTCACATTGGAAATCGTTAAAGCCGATGGGAAGCGACGGGCTAAGCAGGCTGGCCAGGCCATAGGGCCGCAGCAGGCCGCATAGGCAACAACTCAGCAAAAGCCCGGCCAGCACGACCGCCACGCCTTGCTGCGCGGCCTCGCCCCGATTGCGCCGCCCCACCCACAGCGCCATTGGCACCCAAGCGAAGACCCCCGCGATGTAAATCCAGGGCGTCAGAAGCACATTAGGCGGCATCAGATACAACGGCGCCCAGGCATACAGCAACAGCCCAGCTACGGTAACAATCGCCACGCTGGCCCAGGCACGGACGCGCGGCGGCGATGTGGGCGGGGGGGCTTGAGCATCCATGTCGTTTAGTCTCCGGCGGGTTGTTCGGCTTCCAAGTCGCGCAGTACGTCGCGGATATTGTCGATATAGGCCATCGACTGATGGCGGAAATACGTATCATACAGTTCGGCATAGTGGCCGCCCTGGGCCATCAGTTGCGCATGGTTGCCCTGCTCGATGATCTCGCCCTGGCGCAAGACGATGATCCGGTCGGCGCTGCGCACGGTCGAAAGCCGATGCGCGATAAGAATGCTGGTCGAGCGCGCCAGGATCATTTCCAGCGCTTCTTGAATCTGCACTTCGGTGAAGTTGTCGATGCTGGCGGTGGCTTCGTCCAGCACGAAAATAGCGGGTTTATGCACCAACACGCGCAGCAGGCTCACGAGTTGGCGCTGGCCCAGGCTCAGGCGCGCGCCGCGCTCGCCCACGTCGGATTGCAAGCCGTTGGGCAGGGTTTCGAGCCATTCGCCGCCGCCGATCTGCATGGCGATTTCCTCGATTTCCTCGCGCGTGGCGTCCGGTTTGCCATAGCGAATATTGTCTTCCACCGTGCCGCTAAACAGAAACGGCGCTTGCGGCACAAAGCCGAGTTGCCCCCGGTACGCGGAAAGGTCAAAGCCCCGGATGTCCTGGCCATCGACCAGAATTTGCCCACCCTGAAATTCATACAAGCGCATAATCAGCTTGACGATGGAACTCTTGCCCGCGCCCGTATGCCCCACAAACGCGACGCTCTCGCCGGGCGCGATCCGCAAATTGAAGTCTTGCAGCACGGGCTGGCCGGGCTTGTAAGCAAATTGCACGTTCTTGAACTCGATCTCGCCTTGCAGATTGTCTACGGGGCGTTTGTCCGTCTGTTGGACGCTGTTCTCGGCGTCAATCAGCGCGAAGATACGTTCTAGGGCACTCATGGCCTGCTGGAATTGGCTCCAAAACGACGATAGGTTAATGACCGGGAACCAGAAACGCTCCACCGACTGAATATACAAGTACCATACGCTGATGCTGACAATGCCCTGGGTGGTGCTCAGCCCCCCGGCGTAGACAATCGCGGCGGTGGCGATGCCCGCGAGCGCGTTCAGAATCGGGAAGATGGCCGCCAGCACCAAGCCCTTTTGCATGTTGATCTCGTAACTCTGCACGTTGACGCCCTCGAAGCCGTTGTACATCAGCGCTTCTTGCCGGAAATTCTTGGCCACGCCGATGCCCGCCACGGACTCTTGAATATTGCCGTTTACTTCGGCCATGGCTTGCGCACCGCGCCGGGTCACCTTGCGCGCCAGGGTGCGGAAAATGACCGTCGTCACGAGCATGGGCGCCATAAACAACAACAAGAGCAACGTCAGCGGAATATCCAGGTAGACCAACACGCCCAGCAAAATGACGACTTGCACAATCTGGCTGAATAGGTCGCTGGTAATGATGAGCACTTGCGCGAAGGATTCCGTATCGCTGGTGATGCGGCTAAGGATTTTGCCCGTTTTGTTTTCGTCGTAAAAGGCCATGTCGCGCTCGATGGCAGCGGCGAAGCCATCTTTGCGCATCCGCGCGACCAAGTCGCCGATCATCCGCGCGGAGACGCGGCGGCGCCACCAGTTGCCCGCGTATTGCAGCAGCCCGACCACCAGCAAGCCGACGACCAGCGCGGCCAGTTCGCCCGTTCCGGCGTCGCGTTGCAGGGCATCCACCCCCGCTGCGATGATGATGGGCACCAGGGCCAGCACGAACGACACCAGCAACCCGGCAACTGTCAGGATGAGCAGGCGTGTTTTCTGGTCGCGGGCGTAATCCCACAAGCGGCTAAAGAGTTGGCGGTCGGTGTACTGGCGGTCGTAACGTTCGCTATCGAGTCCGGCGAAAACGGCCATAAGGGTTTCTCCTCAAGTTACCTAAAATTATCGTTCGGCGTAGCGGGCGAAAATGCGCTGGTAAGGCACGGAGTCGCGCATGAGGTCGTCGTGCGTGCCTTGTGCCGCGATATGCCCCTGGCGCATGACGATGATATGATCGGCCCAGCGAATCTGAGACAAGCGGTGCGTGATTAAAATCGTGGTGCGGCCCTTGGCGGCGCGCCAGATGGCCCGCTGAATCTCGTCCTCGGTGGCGCTGTCAATCGCGCTGGTGCTGTCGTCCAAGATCAAAATGCGCGGGTCGGTCAGAAAGGCGCGCGCGATGGCTAAACGTTGGCGTTGCCCGCCGGAGAGCGTCACGCCGCGCTGGCCGATGACCGTGTCGTAGCCATCCGGGAAGCGCATGATGAACTCGTGAGCCTGGGCTTGTTGGGCCGCCCATTGGATTTGCTCGTCGGTGGCGTCGTGGTTGCCATAGCTGATGTTCTCGCGGATGCTGCGGCTAAACAAAAAGATTTCTTGCTCGATGATGCTAATTTGCGAGCGCAACGACGCCAGATTCCAATCGCGGACGTCGATGCCGTCGATGAGCACCCGCCCGCTTTCGACATCATACGTCCGGTTGATGAGCTTGCTGAGGGTCGTCTTGCCCGCGCCCGTTTGCCCCACGACCGCCACAGTCTGCCCTGGCTCGATACGAAACGAGGCACCATGGATAATCTGCTTATCCTGCATGTAGCCAAACGCGACGTTATCAAACGTGACGGCACCTTGCATCTTCTGATCTACCCCGGCGGTGTTTTGGTCCAAGTCAGTGCGGGTGGTGATGATGCTCAGGATGCGTTCTGCGCTAGCGCCCCCGCGCGCGACCGCCGCAAAGCTAAACACGGAGGTAAAGACCGGGAAGCCGAACAGCGCAATTTGCCCCATAAAGGCTACGATGTCCCCGGCGGCAATCTCGCCAATGTCGTAGAGATAGATGCTATGCATAAAGCCGCCCACTAGCGCCAGGCCGAGCAACAAAATGGCGAAATAACGCGCTTCAATGTCGCCTTGCTCCACGAACTTTTCGCGCACCCAGTCCACCAGGCGGTTAAAATTCGTGATCTCTTGTTGCTCTTGGGCGGTGCCCTTCACGACCTCGATGCCGTCCAGCGTTTCGGCCAGGCGGTCGTTCATGGTGCCGAAGCTGGCGCGGACTTCTTGCGCGACATCGTGCAGCGAGCGCACGTAAAAATATTGGGTGACAATATACAGGATCGCGAAGACGAGCGGCGTGATAATCAGCGCGGGGTGAATGAACGGCGCGATGAAAATGGGCAACACGATAAACATACTGCTGCCGATAATCAGATTAAAGCCGGGGTTCATCATCAGGTTTACTTCGCGGACGTCGTTCGTCACGCGCGCCATGATCTCACCCACGGGCGTGCGGTCATGAAAGGCCATGCTTTTGCCCAGCAAACTGACATAGAGTTCGTCGCGCACGTCGCGCTCGATGCGTTGGCTGAAAATCTCGCTGGAATAATTGCGCATGAATTGAAACCCGCCCCGCACAAGTTGCGTCAGGATGATGGCCCCGGCCAGCCAAGCCACCAGGGTCAAATCGTCATCATCAATGATCGCGTCCACGGCATCCCCAGCCAGGATGGGCACCAGGGCGGCCAGCAGCGCATTGGCAAACGCGCCAATGACCATCGCCAGGGCGGCGGCGCGGTGTTGGCGCACATGCGACCAAATAAACCGCCAGGCGCTACGGTGGTCGGTGTTTTCGAATGTCCGCGCGACGAATTCCGCCGAGACGGCCCGCTCGCGCGGGGCGGGCATGCTATCGCTAGAGGTAGCCATATTTGTTCCTCAATAATTGTTGACCCACATCCGGGGGAATCCCCACGTTACCAACTTTAGCGCGCACAGCGCCAACTGACGAGGGTTAAGTTGCTGGGGGGCGTTTCGGCCTCTAGCGCGCTCAGGTGCTCCAATCTTCCAGGCGCAGGCCAAAGGTAGTGTAGTGATCGGTATGGGGGGTGACGAGCGTCGCGCCGCGTTCCCACACAAAGGCGGTCAGCAGGATGACCGGCCAGGTATACGCCCGTCCGGTAGCCCGGCCTCGTCCGTCAATTTTGGCCGCGCGGTCCCAATCCGCGCGCGTGAAGTCCTGCCAGGCGAAGGGCGCGTGCAGTGCTTCGAAGCGCGCCAACTGATTATGGGCTTCCATGGCCAACAAGCTGCCCCGGATGCTGAAATAGACGCTGGGGCAGGCCAGGAACAAATGTTCATGGTCGTTCAGCACGTGGGAGAAATACCCCAGGGTCACGGGGTCTTCGCGCAGGATGGCCAGCAGTGTATGTGTATCCAGGACGTATTTTTGCATGGGGATCAGCCTTCGTTCTGGGTCACGTAGCGGGAGAGGTCATCCCACCAAGCGCGGGACATTTTCTCGGGGTTGGCCTGGTGCGCGCTGAGGGCGGCCAAGAGCGCGGTAGATTGGTCGGCGGGGGCGGGCAAAGCGGTGTCTTCGTCATTCAAAAAGGCGATAATGCGCCGCACATCGTCATCGGTCAAGTGGAGTTCCGCGCCATCTTCGTAAATGAGTCGCCAGTTAGACATGCTGCATCCTTCTCGTGTTCTGACTTTTAATATACCTGACTGGTCAGCACGCCGCCATCGACGCTCAAATTCGCGCCGGTGATCCACGCGGAGGCGTCCGAGGCCAAAAACAACACCGCCCCGGCGACATCCTGCGGCGTGCCCAGGCGCCCCAGGGGCGCGGCCTGTTGATAGCGCGCGACGCCCTCCGGC
>DAOTVD010000406.1:0-5664 GCA_034437075.1 Anaerolineae bacterium | reverse complement strand
ATAAGACATCATCCTCGGCCCATATTTTTAGATCGGCATACTCGACCCCTGCATGCTGGCTGATATTGCGGAGGGCTTCTTGCACCACCCGAAAAACCCCCTCTTGCACAGGCCGGGGGATGTCGCGATCTAGCCCGGTGTGGCGAAACTCAATCCGCAAGGCGATACTATGTTCGATGAGCCAGGCGATGGTGGCGACAAACCCGAATTGGTTCAGAAATAGAGGGTCTAGCTCGTAGGCAATTTCCTGAATATCGTTCATGATGATGCCGACGCGGTGGCGAGCATTTGCCAGTAAATCGGCTAGGTCTAGCGTAGAGAGCCGCGTGTTCGTATTCAGATGCAAACTGAGTTCGGCGAGTTGTTGCAGGGCTTCTTGGCGCAACCGGGTCGATAGATGGCGCTGGCGGGTCTCGTGGAGGCGCATCAGGTTTCGGGCGTGCTGGCGCAACTGGCTATTCTGGTCTAGCAGATGTTTGTTTAAGCGAATACGCACCGCGCGCTGTAGCTCGCGCATTGTAAAGGGTTTGGTGATGTAATCATCCGCGCCGAGTTCCATACCAAAGCGGATGTCGTCGCGCGTGTTCTTTGCGGTTAAAAAAATCACCGGGATATGCGCCGTGTTGCTATCGTTTTGCAGTTGACGAAAAATCTGAAAGCCATCGACCTCGGGCAGCATGACATCGCACACAATCAAATCGGGCAAGTATTCGTGGGCTAACTGCATACCTTCGATTCCATCAATGGCGGCCAACACCGTCAGGCCATCGCCCTCCAAACCTTTAACAATGATCTGGAGCATATCTTGTTCATCTTCAATCACCAGTACAGTGGGCATAGAGTGCCTCCAGCCTGTGTGGATGTCTATGGATTTGTATATTCTAACGTGTAACCCCCGTGGGGGCATATCTACATTTGCCTCTTCATGTTATAGTAATGAATATGAGAATTTTGCACCTTGAAGATGATACGGCCTTACTCGAAATTTTGCGCTTAACCGTGGCAGTAATCGCGCCAGAAATGGACATGCAGCAGTTTGTCAGCAGTGACCGCGCCCTAGAGTATGTGCGCCAAGAAGCCAATATTGATTTGTGTATCGTTGATATTCGCGTTCCAGGCGAGTTAGACGGCCTAGAGTTTGCCCAGGCTTTGCGTGAATTGGGCTTTCAAGGCATTATCGTGGTGACATCTGCCTTTGGGAAACCCAAGCTGGAGATTCTGGAAGCGCTCGATATACATTGGGTAGCCAAGCCCTGGGACTTTAACCACGACCCAAACAGCGTGTTATCGTTTATCCGACACTCGGCCAAGGGCCGGGTCTAAACACACCGGTTAGCGCGATTTTGCCGGTGCTTTGAACCCAATTTCCAACAGCATGTAACCCAAACACACCATATCTCCATGCGTAATACGATAGGGTGTAAATGCGTCCAAGCGATTGCCATGCATGGCCGTGCCGTTAATGCTCCCCAAATCGACAATATATAATGCACCGTCGGGTTCCAGATCGAAGCGCGCATGCTGACGACTCACACCGTATTGATAGGCCCGCCAAGGCGTCAAGTCAATGTCGATAGGGTATGGTGCAGCGGTTTTACGGCCTACGAACAATTCTTCTTGGATCGGCGTTTCAATTGTATGGCCATTGATGATAGCTTTGAAGACTAACAGCCCATTTTTCGGAAAAGGGATCACGGGCTGGGGCTCGTATTGCACCATTTGTAAACGCAATTGATCGCGGTAATGATGCGTAGGGCCGTCTAGGGTATGCGTATGCGACTGCACCAAGCGCTGGTTAAGCTGTTTTTCGAACGCCGCGAGCGTTTGATAGGTTTGCACAGGCAAGCCATTCGCCAGTTGGTACTCTAGCTCGCGGGTTAGCATCAGATCATCCGTGATGACGATGAGGGTATGCGGCAAATGCTGATGGCGCATAAACGCCAGGGCCCGTTTTAGGCTCGTGCGCAGCATATCGGACTCAGTGATGGTATGCTGTAAGGACAATAAGTTAACAATTAAGTAGTGTGGAATATCATGGTCAATCGTGCGGATGGTGTGCGCCAAAACCTGATAATCGATTTTGCCTTGGTGCGCCAAATGCGCCGAACGATTGACTGCATTTTGAACGATCACGATACCCATGTGAACCTCGAAGATAATGACGAATAATTATCCCGAGGATAACAAAGTTGGGTTCTGGTTTGTCAAAGTTACGGGAATCCCGCAAATACGGCAGCACATCTGATGGGTATTGGTTGGTATAATCTAGCAAACGGGTTTGACAATTTTCATGGTGGCCAATCACACTGTTTTTACGGTGCTCGTAGTGGATACGGTACCGCAGCAAATACGGCAACTTATCGGCATCTTGCATGAGCAAGGTTGCCATGTGTTGGTTGCCACTGACCATCACACGGCCTTGAACCTGGCCACTATGCAGTATCCGCACCTTGTCCTCATCAATGCGCAAATGCCGGGGGGCGATAGCATGGGCCTATGTCAGGAGATGCGAAGCCAATTGGGCGTTGCCGATGTCCCCATTATTCTGATCAACGGCCCAGATACATCTTTGGACATTACGACAGCCTTTGATTATGGCGCGATTGATGTCATCGGGCATCCGCTACGTGCAGAGGAAGTAATCGCCCGGACGCAAATCCATCTGCGCATTCGGCAAATGGCGAACCAGTTCGAAAACCAACTACGCGAGGAACTTTCCCGGTACGAGATTCAGGTTCGGCAACATCAAGAAACGCTCAGCCATGCCACGCACGATCTCAAAAACCCACTGACCAACATCCGCTTGTATGCCGAATTATTGAAAGATCATGGCCACATCACGGGCGAAGAAGGCGAAGATTACGTCGAGCGCATTGAGTACTATGCCAACCAGATGCTCAGCATTATCTCTAGTTTGCTGTCGCTCAACCGCTTACAAGGGTCTGAGCAACTCCATAAAACGCGCGTGCCCTTAGCGGATTATTTGCAGCGCGCGCTGGACGATTTTTTGCTGATGATGCAGCACAAGCAGTTATCCTGGGAAATCACCGTTACGCCACCAGACCTTGTGGGGTATCTGGACGAGGCAGAATTTAAGTCCGTGGTGCATAACCTGGTATCCAACGCGGTGAAATATGCGCGCCCAGATGGTTATGTCCATATTGCAGCCCATCAGGCAGAAAGCGAAACCATAATCACAGTCGCTGATAATGGCCTGGGCATCCCCAGCCATGTTCAGGATAAAATATTTTCTGCTTTTTTTCGGGTAGATACCCAACAGCATCGGCATATAGAGGGTGCTGGCTTGGGGTTAGCTATTGTGCAGGCGGTGGTAAAACGACATGGGGGGGGCATCCGCGTTGAAAGCACGCTGGATGCCGGCTCACGCTTTATTATCTCACTTCCAGCGCCGCCATCATGATTTCTTCTCTTTATATTGGCGAATAATATGGGCTAGGTCAGCGTAAAGTGTATCAAAGCGCCAGGGTTTGGCGATCCATACCACATCTAGGTTGGTGGTACGGTTTTGGGGGGGCTTGCCATACGCCGAGGTGATGACGATGGCGCGTTTCCAACCGCGTTTACGGATTTCCTGCGCCACATCCACCCCATCCAAGCGGCCTATAATACGAATGTCTAGCACCACAGCATCAATATGATCCGCATATTGTTCAAAATACTTCAAAGCGGCATCGCCCATTTTGAACTGTTTTAGGGTTATCTGCGGATCGTGGTCTTTCATGACGAGTTCTAATGCTTCGAGCAACGTATCCTCGTCTTCGACGTGCACGATATGATACGACATAGAAATATACTTCCTAGTGATTTAGGCGATATATTGCAAAGACGGCAAATGTTAGGAATGCCGACATGCGCTCTGATGATGCACCAGCATGTTTGTAAAGTGTCCGAAAGTCCCATCTGTATTGTTATGAATTCGTGTACAATCTGACACTAAATGTTGTGTTTATAGTATACTACACTAAAGGGATTAGGGCAGCCAACCAATAGCTAATATAGTGAGTTATTCGGCTGAGTCATGAGCTAAGTGACCAGACCGTAGACTGTGTAAGTTGCACTTGCTAAACTGGTCAAGTAAAATTGCCTATGGGTACAATCTTGCGACCTACCCGTCGATTTATCGATACTTTTTACCCTGGCATCAGCACCCGCGTTGTGATGCCCTTTCTGGTGGTTACGCTCATCGTCGCTGGGATCGGTATCTTCATCGTCACCCGCTTGGTCGCGGGTAGCATCCAGGAACGTTTGAATAACCAATTGCTCGATAGCGCGAATGCGAGCCGTAACACCATTGCCGACATCGAACGCCAGCAATTGGCCACACTGCGCACGATAGTCTTTACTCAGGGGATGTCGGACGCCTTGGCCGTTGGGGATGTTGAAGATATCGCGGCCATTGTGGCCCCGA
This sequence comes from Anaerolineae bacterium, assembly GCA_034437075.1. Lineage (GTDB taxonomy): Bacteria > Chloroflexota > Anaerolineae > Aggregatilineales > J027 > DAOTVD01. Next base: position 1,235 of record DAOTVD010000406.1, on the reverse strand, counting down.
TTGCCGCCAATAATAATGTCGATTGGGTGCATGTTTTTGATATGAACGGCGAAAATCTGTATACCCTTCAGCGCCGCGTGGAGAGCAATAACATTCTGTATGTGGATGTCGCGCCCGTGGCAACGCTAACCGAGCGCGAAGGCGTACAGCGGGTGTTGGCTCGTGATGCTGATGTGCTGGGCGATAAGTTTGTGGATATTGTGCAGCATGAAGGGCGTGAGGTGTTGTTCTTTAGCGCCCCAGTCTATGATGCTGAACAGCGCGTGGTGGGGGGGGTTACACTGGGCATTGATGGGCGTAATTTTGCTCGGCGGGTCAGCGAACAAGCCCTCTCGCAGGTGATTTTTTATACGCCCCAGGGCGAAATCATCGCCAGTACCTTGCAAGAAACCGAAGAAAGTACAGCGGTACTATCTCCGCTTCAGGCATCCGCTTTGCAAACGCGCCTGGCGGATGCAGTCCCTTTGGAACAACGCACCATCGGCGCCGAAAACTACCAGGTTTTGTACAGCGACCTGGTGCTGCGCGGCGAGACGGTCGGCATCTTGGCGGTGGCGCTACCGCGCACATTTGTGGCCGAGCGGATCGGCACCAGCCGCGATGCCTTCGCTTTGCTGTTCACATTACTGTTCATGAGTACGCTCTTGTTGGGCTTTATTATCTCTCGGTCGATTATCCAACCCGTGCAACAGTTGGTGAACACCACGCGCGCGATCCGTGAGGGCGACCTGAACCAGCGGGTTGGCTTACGCATGCGCGACGAATTGGGCGAGTTGGGCGTTTCATTCGACCACATGACCGAACAACTCGTCGCCCGTAATCGCGAAATCGAAGGATTGTACCAGGATCAGTTGCAAGAAACCGCGCGCCGCGAAGCCGTGCTCACGAGTATCGACGATGCAGTGTTCGTCTATCAACGCGGTGGGGGCGAGATCATGCGCAACAGCGCGGCCAATCATTTCGTCGATCTTTTGGCCCCAGATGCGGCCAGCCGTCAACAATTCGAACAAATTCAAGCCCACCCCGAAAAATGGCAGACCCCGCAAACCTTACAATTGGCCGGGCGAGATTACAACGTGTCGTCGGTGCCTGTCACGTTGCCCGGCGAAGAAGTGCTGGGTAACGTGGTCGTCTTTCGCGATATCACGGATATTTTGGCCGTGCAGCGCATCAAAGATGAAATCATCATGCAGCTTTCGCACGAACTGCGCACCCCGCTCACGGGCGCGAGGGGC
>DAOTVD010000405.1:0-3278 GCA_034437075.1 Anaerolineae bacterium | reverse complement strand
CAGCGGCAGGATACTGAACCCCAGGTTCAGGTAGCGCTGCGCAGATGATACGATGTCCTCATGTTCGGCGGCTTTAATGAGCGCCGTTTTTCCTACGTTCACAGGTGACCTTCCTTTATATGTGTTTGCATGGCGTGACACAAAAGGTTGGACAGCCGAGGGATGAGTGGTGTATTCTCAAGGTAACCACACCGGTGAGAATACTGCTCATCCCCAGGCCGCCAGTCGCGTTATGTCACTGGCGGTTTGCGGTTCAGGGCACTGCGACGCAGCCCCGCATTCCGCAAGCCCTCCGTTATATCGTTGTTGAATGCGCCGCGTACGGCGTCGTCGAGTAGCTCCGGCCTGTTGGCCAGGATCATGAGCATGTGCATCAGCACTTCGAATTGCCAATCCAGATGATCGACCCGGCGTTGAAAACTGCGCGTGAAAAACGCGCGACTCATGCGCGCATCTTCGGCGTGGTCGAGCCAAAAACGTAGCGCCTCCCGCGCCAGTTCGGACTTGGGCTGGTTGCGGATGTCCGCCAGCGTGTCCAGGCGCGCGTTCATTTGCGAGGTAATGCCCACCGTCAAACGGTGGTCGTAGGTGTGCGTCATAGCTGCTTCCTTTCTGTATCAGGTGCGACATGGCCCCTGGTGCGTGTGCGGCTCTCGGGTATCCGAGGGCTTCGGCTGGTGGTGGTGCGGATGTGGCGGCAGCACATCCGGCGCGCAGTGCGGCGCGCCAAGCCCCCCCGGCTTCGGAGGGGCGAGTTGATTAAACTCGCTACCCGTTCTCCGAACTGGGTAGAGTGTCCTGCCCGCACCACTAGGGTGCTAATCCGGGGCTGGACACTTGCGAACGCCGCGAAGGCGTTCGCTCCCGCAGGCGGTAGACGTGCGCAAACCGTGCAACATGTGGCGACGTGGTGCATCATTTCATCTCTCCATCTCGATAGCCGGTGCTTTTAGACATTCACCACCCCCTTTGTGTGATGCGCTCGGCGCGGTTGGCGGCCCCATGCGGGGTCAGCGGCGTCTCCGGCGATGCGATACGCGCGGATCAAGCTGCGCAGGATATGACTGCGCTCGCCATTGGGGATGCTCTCCCACCAGGCGACGATGTCCGCATCGCGTTCGGGGGTCACACGAAAGCCGATGGCATTCGTCTCAGTGGGTACACTTTTTGTTTTACTTCCCCCTATAGCGCGGTCCCCGCAAAGCAGGGTGCAGTCGAAGCCTACGCTGGGAGCCAACCAATAAAGCAGTAGGCTGCGGTGTGCTTCATAGGATCACGCCTGACGATAGCACCGCCGCTTAAACCGCTCCTCCAGTCGGACACTCGTCCGCAGGCGCCGATACCCGCCCAGCCCATCCGACCCGCTCCCCGCTTCGATGCGCACTTGCAGCTTGCCAATCCCATCTAGCTCGACTGTCTCCCCTGCCGCGAGTTCATCCGCCAGCAACGCAAGATATTCCTCCCCCCCCCAAACGGGTACGAATTTGCGTATAATTGTGTTCTGTTTGATCAATACCAATCAACAAACGGTAAACTATGGATGCAAAATTCAATTCAATACAAACGGCCTTGTGGGGCTTAGCGCTGCTGCTGATCGTTAATTACTGGCTCAATCTCGTGATCGCGCAGTTCTCTATTGCGCCACTAAACGTCGCCTCGGAGCCGCTATTCTTTGTGAGTATCGTGTTGGCGCCCTGGGTCGGCTATCGTCTGATGCGTAGCCCCATCTCCCAACCCGCACGCGACCCCGTAGGCCAGGCCACCAATATGACCCAGCAAGCCGGGGGGAGGTCTTCTCGTGAAATCATCATTGTCATTACAATCAATACATTGCTCTTTATTTTGCTTACCTTGGCCTGGGGTTTGGGGTTTGCGGGCGATGGATCGGGTTTTCTCATCAGCTACGTCCAATTAGATGAGACGAATCCGACTTACTATTTCTTGCAGGTGTATTGGCCGCCAGGCACGGGCCTGTTTTATGGCACGTTGCTCGAAATCGGGGGAAGCCGGGCGGTCATCTTTGGACAATGGTTTCAGGCCACGACAGCGAGCCTAGCGGTTTTTTGGGTGCTCCGGCCTTGGGGTCGGATTATCTCTGGCTTTTTATTGGTGCTGTGGTGGCTCTACTTTCCATTGCAGGAGGGCTTTCATCAAATCGGCGGCGACCCTATGACAATTTGGTTGGTGATTTTATGGCTATGCGCGCTGCGCTTGGCTTTCACCCAACAACGGTTCGCTGTATGGTTTATGGTGGGCATATTGATGGGCATCAATACCCTGATGCGGGCTGGGAACCTAGCCATGGTGGCCGCAATTGGGCCTGTTTTTCTGGCAACTCCCAGAAAATTCGTCAATGCACTGCTGATTCTTGGCGGGGTTGCCGTCTTTGTGCTGCCCTATATCGCCTACAATGGCGTGCGCTATGATGAATATGCCCTCGCGCGGGGTGGCAATGCGCTCTGGTTTTCCGCCGCTTATCGCACCCCTTACGAATTGATCCAACCTGAAAACGGCGAAGCGACCCGGCATTTGCTAACGATCATTGAGGAGAATATTCTTGTTACAGATGTCTACCAAGATATTCGGCTTGAAGATTTCTTGACCCAGCCTTCAACCCGTCTCGCAGCCGATACCATTGCCGTAGTGGATCGGGTCGAAGGTTGGGATACGAACTATGCGCTTTTGCGCGACGTCGGTCTGGAGGCGATCCAGCGCCATCCAGAAAAGTTTGTGTCTTATCGGGTCAACATCTTCGCGCGCTTGCTGCTGACCCGCGCGCCCCTGCACAACAGCACCTACGATACGAACCGCGAAGCGCCCGAAGTTGTCGGCACTGTCTATGCCGACTTTCTGGCCAGTAATCCCGAAGGTGTTATTCGCTCGCAGGAGGAACTGAAGGCAGTTAACGATGAAGTGGTGGCGCTTACCCACGATGTAGACGAGATCAACGGCAATGTACAGTTGGCAGGCATGCTGGAATTCGTGTGGCTTCGTTTCGGGCCATCTCCGGTGTTGTTATTCTTCTTTACACTAGTCAGTTTTGCATATTATCGCGGCCAAACGCTTTGGTTTCTCGCCGCATTATTGATCGCGATGCTGGCCGTCGTGGCCCCGGCTAGCATCGTTTTCCAGATTCGCTATCGCCTGCCCTTCGATAGCATACTGCTTGTAGGAGCAGTCATGGGCTATTTTGCGTCATTAGCCATGCTTCAGGCGCGCCTCCAGCACCGATTAACGGCACGTTAAGTGAGGACGCACAATCTCCGCTACAGCCAAGG
>DAOTVD010000404.1:0-3246 GCA_034437075.1 Anaerolineae bacterium | reverse complement strand
GTTCGTCATGTCGATAGTTGCGTGTGTTAAGTCACCGATTAGGAAGAATTATAGCATGACTTTCTTGTATGGGCGGAGATGTCAACTTCCTGGCCTGGTTCGGCGGTGCTTGATGTACTATGACCTCTTTTCACTCACCATCAGCCCGATCATGATCAGCGGGGCATTGTGCCTGATGCCGGTCTGCATTTTAGGCGGCGCGGCCTTGCTGGGCACGGACATTCGCCGCGCGCTCGACCAGCGCCGAAGCATAATTCAATTGCGCGTTGTTGGCGTTCATGCTGCCCGCGATGAGCACCTGACGCGGCTCGGCTGGAATGGCGCGCTTAGGCTCCGGCGATTGGTAATCCGTGGGCGGCTTCTGCTTGGAGCGCTCGCGCCAATAGGCCTGCCGCTCGGCCCAATTGACGTCGCTATAATCGGGCAGGGGCGGCAGCTCGGAATGCGGCGTGATGGTGTATAGCTCGCGTTCGCCCTGCTCGACCGCGCGCTCGTGATCGTATTCGCCCGGCTCAATGTGGCCGACATCCACGCCGCGCCGCGCGAGCGAATCGCCCAGCCAGCGCGACCGGTGACAGGTATGCACGTCCTTGCAAGCGCACAATAGCGCGATCCGTTGACCCTTGCGCGTGGCCTCTGCCAGTTGATCGAAACTATGGCGGGCGCGATAATCGCTGTTGCGCGTATCGACGAGGATGGTCACGCCCTCGGCTTCGAGCGCGTCCATCATGCGGGACAGGCCATCCGCGCCCCAGGCGTTGTAGCCGACCGAATAAATGCCGCCCTCGGTCGAGTTGGGCGGGGGGACAGGCGTCTGCATTTACAGCTCCATTTCCGTTTGGATGATCGGTTGTTCATTCATCATGCAGAAGGATAGCGGTGTGCGGGGCAGGGGCGTGTTCGGGAAGTTGACAAATGGATGTGCAATTTTCAAGCGAGTGGGTAGAATTAAGCAGGGAATGATAAGTAGGTTTACTATGGCGCACGTTTTCATCTCGTACAGCCGCAAAAACCCGGACTACGCACGCAAGCTAGCGGAAGACATCCGCAAACATGGCTTTGATGTGTGGATTGATGATCGCATCGATTACGGTGATCGTTGGTGGCGTACCATTGTACAAGCGATTGAAGACTGCGCGGCCTTTGTAGTTGTGATGTCACTTGCTTCGGAGAACTCCGAATGGGTGGAGCGTGAGGTGCTACTGGGGCAACGCGAAAAGAAGCCGATCTTTCCGTTGTTGCTCGATAGCAGTGGCTTTGCCCTGTTGATTACCACCCAATATGCAGATATATAAAATAGACGCATTGAAAGAAAATATACGAAAGGTTTTGAATGGCCGCGCTGAAATGCTTCAAAATGCCAACGCCAATGAAAATTCTTGGTCGTAAATCATCTATCACAAATGCCTACGTGAACGGAATTATACCTGTTGTTTATCCAACTGAAGAAGAGGTACTTGAATCTCTAGAAATTTTGCAGTTGGATGCAGAAAATCTACGATGCGCATATTGCGGCGATATCGCCACCGAATGGGATCATCTGCGTCCGCTGATCGAGAATCAAAAACCTACTGGCTATATCTCCGAGATTGCGAATCTCGTTCCTGCATGTGGCAAATGTAATCAGTCTAAAGGAAACAAAAATTGGCATAAGTGGATGCTAAGCAATGCGCCATTATCACCAAAATCTAGAGAGATTCGAGATCTAGACGACCGCATCGAGCGTCTGAAGGCTTACGAGAGATGGCGCAAAGTGGAACGGCTGGACTTCAGACAGATGGTTGGGCACGAAGAATGGGACGCATATTGGCAAAGTTTAGATGATGTAATCGACTCTATGTCGCAGGGTCAAGCTCTAGCAGAGTCTATTCGAGAACGCATTGCCACAGCCTACAAATCTATGTAGTGAAGCTAGGCCAGTGCAAGCAAGTCAATCTAACCGATGCCAAAAACCGGTGCTCGAAACACAAGCTATCACGCTGGATGGCGGCTAGGCATTGGGCATAGGCCAGCGCGCTAGATCTCAACGGTTTTCGCTGTGCCCGCGACTACGACGGTTAACCCTCTCACTCAATCTCCGGCGTGGTGAAGCGAATATCCTCCGCCACCGGGATGCCGCGCGGGGTGTCCCACAATTCGCGGTTCTGCGTCGCCACCGCCATCCCTTCTGCCGCATCCAGCACCTGATCGACATCGCGGGTTTTGTCCGCCATCTTCATCAAGTAAGCCGCCGCGCGCTCAGCGTGCGCCGGGTCGCCGACCGTCACCGGGGCCAGGTGCGCCTCGGGTCGGCCATCGGCATCCGGGCCCACGGATAACACACTCGTGACCGCTGTGTTCGGCGTGGCCGGGTCCTGATACACGCCCACCCAATACCCCGTCTCCGAGCGCGGGTCGTAGAGGGTCGGCGCGGCGGGGTCAAGATTATCGATGCGCACACCCAGCGCCGCCACCGCCTCGGACATATCCGGGTTGCCGTGTTCGGGCGCGTCCATCCCGAAGGCGTTCGCCAGCGCGCGATCCCGCGCGGCATAGGTCGCGTCGGCGGCCATTTCGGGGGCCTCAGCGGGCGGCGAGAAACGCGCCATGCGCGCCAAAATCGCGTCGTCGATGTCGCTCATCGGCCCTCCTTGCGCAGGTTTTCCTCAGCGGCGGCGATATGCGCCTCAAGCTGCTTGATCTTGCGCAGCAGAAAGACGGGCCACTCGATGAAGGCGTGATAAGCGTCCTCTTCGAGCTTCTGAAAGGTGGTTGTGTCAGTGATTTGTGGCATAGTTTTTCCTTATGTATTCCCGAACCGGCGGAATTCTCCAGGGCTACTCACGGAGCGCAGGTAGAACACCGATTCGTCTTGTATATCCAGCAGAAAATGAAAGCGCGGCAGGCCAGAGATAATGCTCAGATGCTGCTCGTTGAAGTGTTGGAAGGCGGCATCCTCACGGAAGACGTTCATGCCTTGCTTCTGCGAGAAAATCACGCGAATGGGGCTGTTCTCGAAGATGAGGCGGGCTTTACCATCTAGCATTACGCTCATATTTTGATCGACCGTCAATAATTTGACCCTCCGTGTACGGAACGTTTTCGCGGCCTCGACCAGGAAGTCCAATAACGAGGGATGGCGCATCATGCGGTAGACCTCATCGATGGCCACGATGCGCGGCTGTTCGTCGCGCAAACTGTCGCGACGGATGGCGGCGAGACATTGGGCGTAGGCGAGCGCATTCACCCCTTCTTCGGTGGCGTGCA